>JBKDQQ010000091.1:0-12622 GCA_046341775.1 Planctomycetia bacterium | reverse complement strand
CGAGGATGCCTTGCGCGGGCGTTTGTGGACCTTGGTGCAAGTCTCCAGCGGCACCGAGCTGTGCGTCATCGACTACAACCCCTCGAGCCCCGCGTACGGAGTGGTCGTCGGCTCGGCGGCCGGCATCAGCGCTTCGGTCGGACTCACGGAGCAATGGGCCTTGTCGCCCGATGGCAACTGTGCCGCCATCCCCGGCATGTCGTTCACGGGCTTGATGGCCTTGGTCGACACGAACCCGGCGAGCCCGACCTATCTGCAGCACACGCTCACGACGCCTCTCTTCAACATCCCCAGCGCTACCTTCGCCTTCGACGCCGCCTTCGACTCGAGCGGCCGCTACATCGTCGTGTGCGCCTCCAACGGCACCGACACCTTGTTCCCCATCTGGGATCGCCAGAACAACGTTTGGGTCGATACCTTGCCGGGCACGCCCGCCATCGACCACATCGACGTGCCGCACGCCGTCGGCAAGAAAGTGCGCTGCCTGCCCACCTTGGGAGGCGAGCTGCGGTTCGTCGCGAGCGGTCTCGGCGCCGGCAGCTCCGGCGCCAATGGCTGGACCGGACGCGTCAACTACAACCTGTCGACCTCGGCGGTCAACTTCACGCGCTTCCTCCCGACGAGTGGCGTCCTGACCTTGTGCGACGGCTTGTCCTTGTCGCCGGACGGATCGCAACTGGCCGTCACCGCGCGCACGCCGGCGCGCGTGGAGCTGTTCGACACCACGAGCGGCGTGCCGGTGCGCACCATCAACCTGCCGAACTCGTCGCAGACCAACATGTACTTCACGGCTTGGCGCGATGCGGTCCAATCGGGCACCGGCTTCTGCTTCGGCGACGGCAGCAGCCTGTCCTGCGTGGCGAATCCCGGCGCGGGATCGGGCTGCGGCGACGGCGCACCCGGTCATGGTTGCGCGAACAGCGTCAATCCCAACGGCGCCTTGCTCGAGGCCTACGGCACGCCCAGCGTGTCGCTCGATTCGCTGCAGCTGCGGGGCTCCGGCATGCCGAACAGCTCGTCGCTCTACTTCCAAGGCACGACGCAGCTCGGCGCCGGACTCGGGGCGTACTTCGGCGACGGCTTGCGCTGCGCCGGCGGCTCGGTCATCCGCCTCGGGACCAAGGTGAACGCTGTCGGAGCGTCGCAGTACCCGTCGGGCGCGGACCAGCCGGTTTCCGTGCGCGGCGCCGTGCCGCCGGGTTCGGTGCGCACCTACCAAGTCTGGTACCGCAACGCGGCCGGTGGGTTCTGCACAAGCAGCACCTTCAACCTGAGCAACGGCGTCAGCGTGACTTGGTACCCCTGAGAGTTCCCCTGAGAATGGCGGCCGCCTGCGCGGCGCTGCCAGGACCGTCTCAGGCCTGAAGACGAGTGCTCGGCCGCGGGAAGACCACCCGCGGCCGAGTCATTTCGGGGCCAGTCGCCCTTGGATGGGACAGTCGGCACCGCGCGAGGGAAAGTCTTAAATGATTTAATGGCAAACATTTATGGCGTTGGCTGACGATGGCGTGCGGGCCCGGCGGGTTTGCCATCCACGCCAGGTGGGGCGCTGCCCTTTGGCAGTGGCGGGCACGGGCTCGCCATCAAAGACACGCCAGACCATCCACCGGAACCCGCCATGCGCCTCACCACCTCCGCACCGCTCCTGATCGCCGCGCTCGCCACGAGCGGCTACGCCCAACAACCGTTGACCGTATTCGGCATCGACTGGGAGAGCCCCTCCAACGGGTTGGCCGATTCGTTCTTCGGCAATCCCCTGACCGAGGGCGACTTGCTCCTCGCTCCGACGTTCGTCCCCAGCCTCGGACCGCTCGGCGCTCCCGGCATCGTCGAATCCGCCGGCGTCTTCATTCCCTTCGGCCTCAACCTCGCGCAGCACGCGATCTCCGTCGGCCACCCCGGCGGCGTGCCCGGCGGCATCGAAGTCGACGCCATCAGCCACGGCCTCGACCGGCGCCTCGACAACAACCCGACCGGAGCCGTGTCGGCCAGCCGTCGCTTCGCGTTCTCCGTGGACTATTGGTCGCGGGGCATCGTCGGAACGCCCGCCGCCCCGGCCGTGTGGACCGAGGCGACCTGCCAAGACCAGGCCGCGGACGTGATGGTCGACATCGGATTGCCGCCCCTGCCGATCATGCCCGGCTCCTTCGTCGGCGGAAACAACGGCTGGCAGGACGGCAACGGCTTGGCGAGCTGCATCGGCTCGACCTACCCCGGCAACGGCCTGATCGAGAACCCGCCGGGGACGGTGCCTGGCGACAACCTCGACGCACTCGACGGCGATGTGCCCGACATGTGGTTGCCCGCCACGAGCACGACGTACTTCTCGCTCGACGCGAGCTTCGTCAACCCGATCACCGGCGTGCCCTTGTCGGGTTCCGCGTTGTTGGCGGGCTACGTCGGCGGCGATGTCCTGCGCGTGAGCCCGAGCGGCGCGACCGGCATCTATGCGCCGGCCGCCGCGCTGGGCCTCGACATGTTCGGAGCAGACACCGACGACCTGGATGCCTTGGCCATCGCGGAGAACGGCATCGCCGGGTTCCAACCGAGCCTCCTACCCTTCGATTGGACGAGCGGCTCGACGGACATGCTGCTCTTCAGCGTGCGCCGCGGCTCGGCCGTGGTCGGCCTGCCCGACTCCATCTTCGGCATGCCGATCGAGCCGAGCGACATCCTCGTGCCGCCGACCGTGCCTGGCGGCCTGCCCGGCATCCTCGTGCCTGGCGAAGCCTTGGGGTTGATGACTGCGCGCTCCTTCCCGACCGTGCCCGGCGACGAGCTCGACGCGCTGGACACCTTGCACGACATGCCCGCGGGCACCAGCTTCTGTGGCCCGACCACCGCGACCCCGTGCCCGTGCGGCAACAATGGCTCTCCGGGACGTGGTTGCGGCAACTCGGTCAATGCGTTGGGCGCCTTGTTGTGGGGCAACGGCCTGCCTTCGATCAGCAACGATTCGCTGCTGCTGTCGGGGTCCGGCATGCCGAACACCGCCACCACCGTGTTGCTGCAAGGCACCGCCGCCATCCCCCCGGTGCCCTTCGGCGATGGCTTGCGCTGCGTCGGCGGCACCCAGCGCCGCGTGTACATCAGGAACGCGCTGCTGGGGAACATCCAGTACGGCTTCAACGTGCCGGGCCAGTTGCCGATCTCGATCCAAGGTGCGATCGGCGCGCCGGGGACGTATCACTACCAGATCATCTATCGGAACACGGCGGCGTTCTGCACGGCGGCGACGACCAATACGACGAATGGGCTGTCGGTGACTTGGATTCCGTGACACTGGTCCAGTTGGCTGTGCCCTGAATGCGCCCATGGCTGCGACAGGCTGTGCCAGTCGAGCGTCCATGAGGTTGGGAAGCGATGTGTGAACCACTGGGTTTGCCATCGCTTCCTTCCACATGGAATGGCGCGCGTCGCCTGGAGCATCAGACCATCATGGCCGCCTTCACCCCGCCCTTCTGCCCGCGCGAAACATGTCGAGGCATTGAAGGACTGCGCTTTCAGAGAAAGGGACAGTTCTGGCGCAAGTGCGACAATCGCTGGGTGCCACGATTTCGCTGTCTTCGTTGTCGCGGGACGTTCTCATTGCAGACCTTCCGCGTCGACTACGGCCTCCACAAGCCGCTATCCACGCTGGACATACTGCGAGGGTTCGTGGCGAAGACGACCCAACGGCACATGGCGAGGACCCTGGGCATCGACCGCAAGACCATCGCCCATCGGCTCGAGCTGCTGGGACGTCACTGCGAGCGATTTCATCGCCTGCGACTTCCCCTGCTCGGCCACGGCGCAGGGCGTTGGAGCTTCGTATTCGACGAGCTGGAGTCCTTCGAGCAGAGTCGGATCCACCAACCCTTGACCGTCCCCGTTCTCGTGCACGAGCACAGCTACTTCGTCGTGGATCTCGAAGTGGGCCAGCTGCCGTCGAGGAACAAGCGGCGAGCTCGAGCCGAAGGTCGCGAAGCCCGACCGTCGGAATCGAAGCTTGCTTGCAGCACGGTCTTCCGTCGCTTCAACGCCATCACTCGCGGACGCCCGGAAGCCGTCGTCGCCACGGACAAGAAGACGGGTTACGGGCGCTGGTTGTCGAATTCCTGCAGGGGCGTCTCGAGCCACACCATCACGAGCAGCAAGAGGCGCCGCGACATGAGCAATCCCCTGGCGCCAATAAACCTGACCTTCGCCATGATGCGCGATGGATTGTCCCGGCTGGTCCGGCGCAACTGGGCCTACACGAAGAAGCGCGCGAAGCTGAGGCTGCACCTCTGGATCTGGAGCGCGTGGCGCAACTACGTTCGACAGATCACGAACAAGCACAGGCACCGCAGCCCAGCCAGCACCGTTGGCATCGAAGCCCGTCGACTGGGACTGGCCGAACTGGTGCGATGGCGGGTCTTCGACGGACAGCGCAGTCTCCAGGAGCCGACCGGCTCGAGGGCGCGGGCTCCGTCTCTCCATGCCGCACCGGCTGCATGACAGGGCCGGGTTGCACAGCAAACCGGACCAGTATCGGGTTCAGTCCATGTGCGCCACGACCCGCTCATCCCCCATCTGCAACGCCAACTGCGCCTGCTTCGGAGCAAAGAACCGATCGAAGAACCTCGCGAACAACACCGTGTACACCCGCAGCACACCCTTGGTGCCCAGCCTGTACACGAAGTCCACCCACGCCCAATACCGCGGCCCGCGCAACCCTTGCGCATGCGCGTACAGCTTCGCTTGTTCAGCCACCATCCACTCGCTGAAGAGCATGTACATGATCAGCAGCGGCTTCTGCAGCCAACGCTGCTTGACCACCTTGGGCGCCAATGGCATCAGCCAAGGGAAGCGCACGAGGATCGGGAACAGCTTGTGCAGGTTCTCGATCTCGACCTTGTTCTCGAACAAGATCGACGTGGTGCGGTTGAACTTCTCGGGGAAGTCGTCGTACCCGGCGATGGAATAACCCATCTCCTTCGTCATCTCGTTGATCTCGAACTCGGGGTACGGCTGCATCAACGACACGAGCGGGTGGTCGACCTTGCACTCGATGTTGAGCTTGACCGTGTCGAACTCGTCGGCCATCGTGCCGCCGGGGCCGCCGAGCATGTTGAGGGATCCCAAGCGGATCCCGTGCTTCTTGATCCAACCGGCGGCATCGACGAGCTGTTGGCGCGTCGTGTGCTTCTTGAACACGGCGTTGCGCACGTAGTCGCTGGCGGCCTCGAAGGCCACGCGCGCGTAGACGCAGCCGGCCTTCTTGAGCAGCTCGATGTGGTGCTCGGTCGTCATGTTCGCCATCAGGATGACGTCGAACGGCAGGCCGACCTCCTTGGGGAAGCGCTCGCAGAACTCCTCGAGCCAATCGTTGCGCAGGTTGAAGATGTCGTCGACGAAGTGGACGAACTTCAGGTTGTACTTGCGGCGGACGGCGTTGATCTCGTCGATCACGTGGCTGACCGAGCGCTTGCGCACGTACTCGCTGTTGCGCGCGCCGTAGACCTTCTTCTTCATCGCGTGGTGGAAGCAGAAGGTGCAGGGCATCGGGCAGCCGCGCTGCGTCACGAACACCTTGCGGTCCGTGTTCTTGTAGATGGCGCCGGCTTCGTAGATGACGTCGCGGTCGGGGAAGCCGAGGTCCTCGAGGTTCTCGACCAGCGGCCGTTGCTCGTTCTTGTGGATCTGCCCCGTCTGCTTGTCCTTGAACCAGAAGTTCCTGACGTCGTAGTAGGGCTGGCCGTCGCGCAGGCGATCCAGCAGTTCGACGATGGCGCGCTCGCCCTCGCCACGGCAGATCGCGTCGATGCCGTCGGTCTCCACGTACTCGGGCACGAAGGTCGGGTGCGGGCCGCCGAAGACCGAGATGACGTTGGGCAGCACGGCCTTCACCTTGCGGTTGATGTCCGCGAAGTACAGGTGCATGCCCGTCGTCAGCGAGTAGCAGACGACGTCCGGGGCGTACTCCTGGACCTTGGCCAGCCAGTCCTTGTCCGGGATGAACAAGCACTTGCAGTCGTGCCCGGCGTCCTTGATGGCGCGGGACACGTACATGATCCCGAGCATCTCCTGCGGAAGGTACTCGTCGATGAACAGGACTTTCATGGCCAGATGGGGGTGCGCGGTGCCGAGCCGGGGAAACGCCGCCGGACGGGTGTCCGAGCAGCAGGTTCCTAGCACCCGATCCTATCGGCAGAATCCAAAGGTGGCGTTTGGACTGGCCACAAATCGGCAGTGCGCGTCAGGTTGCCCGCGCTAGCCGCTCGAGGGCGGCGGACACCTCGCCAAAGGTGCTTTCACGATCGAAATCGTGGCGGCGCGCCATCCCTGCGGCTGCGAATTGCTGAGCCAAAGCCTTGTTTGACAGGATTTTGGAAATTGCGTCACGAGTCGTGCGGTGGTCGAGTGGGTCGATCAGCAACCCATTGACCCCATCGACGACCACCTCGGGGTTGCCGCACACGCGGCTGGCGACGATGGGCGTCCCCAGATGCAGCACCTCGACCAGGGTGTGCGAAAGCCCCTCGTACTCGCTATTCAGGACGAATACATCTGCTGCCCGAATCCACGTCGGGATGTCCTTGTGGGGCACGTTCCCGAGCCAGAGGACCCGCCCCTCCAGGCCGAGGCTGCGCCCGAGCGCCTTCCACTCCTGCTCCATGTCCCCGTCCCCCGCCACCGCCAACAAGGTGTCGGCGGGCAGCTCGGCCAAGGCGCGCAGGATGTTGTCCACCCGCTTCCAACCCATCAGCCGGCAGATGGTCAGCACCAGGGGCCGTGCTGGATCCAATCCCAGGCGTTGGCGTGCGTCGGCGCGCGTGATGGTCACGTCCTCCGCCCGCGGTCCATGGTGGGCGTTCCACACGCGTTGCACCTTGCCGGGCTCGACGCCGTAGCTCCGCAGCAAGATGCCGCGCAAGTAGTCCGAGCAACTGATGATGTGGTCGCACCACGACCACCACAGCTTCTGCAAGGCGCGCACGAAGGCCACCTTCAAGCCGTAGGACTTGCCTTGGTAGGCGTCGATGCCGTCGCCGCCGATCCAACCCTTCCTGTGCGCGATCTCCCACGATCCGTCGACCATGATGCGGATCATCACAGGCTTGGCGCGCAGCTTGGCGGCGAGCACGTGCAACAGCGCCAAGTGCTCGTTCACGTAGACGACGTCCGCGTGCTTGGCCGCCTTCCAAACTTCGAGGAAGGCCTTGAGGTAGCGGACGGGCAGCGAACCGCGCGCGATGCTCGTGACGCGGAAGGGGTGGCCCGATGGATGCGGATCGGAGCAGAACGCCACCACATGCACCTCGTGGCCGCGCTCGACGAGGAACCGCCCGAGCGAGGGCACGTAGGTCGCCGGTCCGCCGAGGTCCGGCGGGAAGACCGGCGAGGTGATCAAGACCTTCATGCGGCCGCGCGCCTCGCCACCGGAGAGTTCAGGGCTTGGCGCAGGCGGCCTGCGCGTTCTCGCGCTCCCCCGCGATCAGGTTCATGCGCTCGACGGTGATGTCGCCCGTCGGATAGTCGCCCGTGAAGCAAGCGTTGCAGAACTTCTCGATCTTCGGGTTGCCGGCGCGGGCCGCGTCGTTCATCGCCTCGCGTTCGAGGTACACGAGGTGGTCGACGCCCAAGACCTTGGCGATGGCGGCGTTGTCGCGGCCGGTGGCCACGAACTCGGTCTTGGTCGCCATGTCGATGCCGTACGGGCACGGTGCGACGAGCGGCGGCGAAGTCGAGGCGAAGTAGACGTTGCGAGCGCCCGCGTCGCGCGCCATGCGCACGATGCGCGCCGCGGTGTTGCCGCGCACGATCGAGTCGTCGACCAGCACCACGTCCTTGCCCTCGAACTCGAGCGGGATCGGGTTGAGCTTGCGCCGGATCGAGTTCTGGCGGCTCGCCTGGCTGGGCATGATGAAGGTCCGCCCGATGTAGCGGTTCTTCACGAAGCCCTCGCGGTACGGCACGCCCAGCTCCATCGCCATGGCCAAGGCCGCGTCGCGCGAGCTGTCGGGGATCGGGATGACCACGTCGGGCATGGGAGCGCCCTCGGCCTTCCACTGGCGCGCGATGGCTTCGCCGAAGCGGCGGCGCGTCTTGTAGACCGACACGTCGTCGATCATCGAATCGGGGCGTGCGAAGTACACGAGTTCGAAGATGCAGGGCCGGTGCGGCTTCTGCGCGAGCTTGCGGCGTTGCACGACGCGGTCCGCGCCCACGAACACGGCTTCGCCGGCCTGCAGGTCGAAGCTGCGCTCGTAGCCGTTCACGTCGAGCACGGTCGACTCGGAGGCGCACGCGTACCAGCGACCTTCGGGCGTCGTCTTCTGGCC
Organism: Planctomycetia bacterium; assembly: GCA_046341775.1. Lineage (GTDB taxonomy): Bacteria > Planctomycetota > UBA1135 > UBA1135 > SXXH01. The sequence continues at coordinate 4,316 of JBKDQQ010000091.1, read as the reverse complement.
GAAGACGCAAGGCTTGATGCCGTACGGATCGCGGAAGGCGACCAGTCCCACGTCGGGCAGCATGGCCACCACGGAATAGGCGCCCTTCACGTCGCGGTAGACGCGCTCCACGGCGGAGAACACATCCTCCGCGTCGACGAGATGCCCCGGACGCAACCGCTCGTTGAGCGCCGTGGCGAAGGCGTACAGGATCACCTCCACGTCGCACGAACTGTTGAGTCGCGTGCCGCTCTTCTTGAAGTGCTTCTCGTGCAGCTCGACGAAGTTCGTGACGTTGCCGTTGTGCGCCATGGCGACGCCGACGGGGAAGGTCAGGTGGAACGGCTGCGCGTCGTCCTTGCTGCCGCGACCGACCGTGGGATACCGCACATGCCCGACGCCCAAGTTGCCGCGCAGTCGCGGCATGTTCTTCTCGTTGAAGATCTCGAGCACGAGCCCGAGTCCCTTCTTCACGTGGAAGGAGTCGGTGAAGGTGGTGATCCCCGCCGCGTCCTGTCCGCGGTGCTGCACCGCGAGGAGTCCTTCGTAGATCTCGCCCGCGACGTCGATGCCGTCGGGCCCGTAGATGCCGATGAAGCCGCACATGTCGTGATACCGCCCTCGAAGGGCGAGTGTAGGACTTGGCAAGCCCCGCGACCAACATCTCGCCGCGCCTTCGCTCGTGTTTCCCGCATGGAGCCCCGCCGCCGGGCAAGCAGGAAACGCGACTTGCGCGCGGACGGCGCGCCTGGCGCGCGTGGCCTCAGCCCGCCAATTGGCGGACCACGAGCCACACCACGAGCGCGAACAAGGCGTACTTGCCGGCGTAGTAGAGCTTGCGGTTCGTGCGCTTCTTGATGCCGCGGAAGAAGTGCTTCGACCAGAAGAAGATCGGCGTGATGCGGTTCAAGAGCCCGCGCCCCTCGTCCTTCTCGTTGTGGCTGGCCGTGATGCGATAGACGTGGTCGATCAGGAACTGGTTGAACCAGCGCACCGGCGCGAAGCGCAGCGGACGCGTGAAGTCGACGAACAAGATCAGGCGCGGCTCGTCGGTCTTGTTGGCGGCCCAGTGCACGTAGGTCTCGTCGAAGACGAGATCCTCGCCGTCCTTCCACGTGTGCTCGAGGCCGTCGATCCAGATGCTGCACCCCGGCTGCTTGGGGCAAGCGAGCCCGAGGTGGTAGCGCAGCGAGCTGGCGAACGGATCGCGGTGGCGGCCGAGCTTGCTGCCCGGGGGCAGGAGGGTGAAGGCCGCGGCGTTGATGCCGGGGACGCTCTTCAGCAACTCGACCGTGCGCGGGCAACGCTGCGCCGCCGACGGCAGGAAGTCGCCGTACCACTTCATGTGGAAGCGCTTCCAGCCGAGCTTCTTGAACGACAAGAAGGTCAGGTCCTGCTGGTCGGCGTTGTAGTCGATCTTGCCATCGTCGTGCAGCGCCAGCGCCTCGGCGCGGATGGTGCGCCACTCGTCCTTCAGCTTCTTGAGCTGCGGGAAGTCCTTGGCCGGCAGGATCGGGTCGCGCGGCACGGCCGAGCACAGGTAGATCAGCGTGTTGAATGGCGAGAAGAGACCGGAGTGCTCCGTCAATTGGCGCTCGAACTTCAAGCGCTCCTTGCCGCGGAAGTGCACGTACGACACGCAAGCGAGGTACACGAGCGCCAACAGGCCCGCGATGGCCAGCGGATGCGACATGACCTCCAAGGCGGCTTCCATCGGCGGCCATGATACGGATCGAGTCGCGAGGATCCAGCCGGCGCGCCTGCGCGAAGCGCTGCGTCGACCGATGGATGGAGGTTGGACCACGCTTCGGTCGTGGAGGTGCCGTCCTCGGCTGGAGGCTGGTTGGTCCCTCGCTCGCGCTGGCGAGCTTGCGCCCGCAGCCGGAGTGTCGCGCGGTGGAGCGTCTAGCGCCCGGTTCGGATGCGGGACGCGAGCTTCCGTGTGCCGCGTTCGACCGCTCGCGGGCGACGGTCGCTCCCGGGAGGGGCGTCGAGCGCGCCGACCTGCGCGGTGTCCGGCGAAGGCTCGCGTCGCGTCGTGGACGCCGTCGTGGATGCCGTCGTGCGGTTCGGCACGACGACCAACGCCTGTCGGGCTGCTTCGCGACCGGCGCGCAGCCGGTCTCCGTGCGCGGCGGGATCCCGGTGGAGGGTGGCACGGCACGCACTTGCAGGCGTGGTGCCGCGAAGCTGATGCGCGCTGCCGCCCCGCAACGGCGCGCTCCGACTTGACGAACAGCGTCCGCGTGCACTGGGTGCCTTGAAGCGACAGGGACGCAGATGGCGCGACGGCCGTCGCGGCGCGTGCCGCGGCGGCCGTCCCAGGCAGGCGCGCGTGTGCGCGTCGCGCACGCTTCTCAACGCTTGGTCGCGTCGGCGCCCGGCGCGGACATGGCGGCGATGGCGGCCTCCACCGCGCTCGTCAACTCCTTGTCGCCGCGGGCGAGCAGCCCGACCAGCGCCGGGAGCGCGCTGCGGGCCTTCACGGCCGCCAGGGCCTTCACGGCACCGAGGACGACGGCGCGGTCTTGGCTCGCGAGCAGTTCCACCAGTTGACTGGTGGTCGACGCCTCTTGGCGCGCGGCTTGCATCCACAAGTCGAACTCCTCGAGCGCCTCGCGCTGTTTGCGGAACGCGTTCATCGCGGCTTGCGCGGACTCGCGCACCGCTTGCGAGGAGCTGCGCAGCGCCTTGCCGATCAAGGGCAAGGCCGGTTCGTGCAGCGTGGCGCAAAAGACGTTGATGGCTTCGACCAGCGTGTCCGGATCGGCGTCGAGGTCCGCGCTCGAGAGGAGTTCCACCATCGCCGCGAGCAACTCGGGCGAGACGGTCGCGCCGGAGGCCAGCATGGCCCGCGACGGACTGGCGAGACGCAGCTTGCAGGCTGGCGAGGCCTTCTCGGCCGCCTTGCGCAACATCGCGGCGGCTTCGGCCGGCGGCAGGGCCGCCGTCAGGTGGACTTGACGCGTCAACCGGGCCAAGGCCGCCGGCGAGCCGGTGGCCGCCTCGGCCACTTGGCGCTCCAGCCGCTCGGACAACAGCGCCTTGGCCGCGGCCGGATCGACGGCCAGTGCACGACGGACGATCTCCGTGGCCTGCGCTCCGCTCATTTCGCGCGTGCCTTCCTTGACGGCGAGGTCGCACAAGAGCGGCAAGGCGCGAGCAGGATCGCAGGCGGCCTGGATGGAGAGCGCGATCGAACTGTGGTATTCGGACTCCTTCGTGTCCATCAGCCAGTCGACGAGCACGACGGCCTCGGCGGGGAAGGTGCCCGCTGGCCACAAGCCCGTCTCCTGGTCGCGTTCGCGTTGGAACGCCTTGAGCAAGTCCGCGGCGACGTGCATGGCCGCGTTCCGCTGTGCCGTGGTCCGCAGCAGACGGCCGACGCCGATGGCCTCGGCGACGAGGGTCTGCCGCGCGGTGTCGCCTTCGGCGGAGTCGGCGCGCACACCCCACCAGCCCGCGACTTGCTCCATCGCCTTGAGGTCGTGCTCGGAGTCCGTGCGTGCCGCGAGCGCCGCGACCAGACCGAGGAACGCGTCAGCCGGAACCGGACGGGTCGTGTTCCGTACGGGAAGCAGCCGCACCACAGCATCCAGCACCGCCGGGTCGTCCTTCGGCAGTCCATGCGCATACGCAGCTGCGGTCGTCAGCCATTGCGCGGGATCGGGCTCGGCAGAACCGATCACCTGCGCGAAGAGGGGTAGGCAGCTCTTGCGCGCCATCGCATGCAGAGCGGCGAGCGCCTCGGGCGTGTAGCGATCGCCGGTCGCGGCATCCGGCTGGAGATTGGTCGCAAGGTGGAGCAGCAGGGGCTCGACGGCCTTGCGGAACGCGGCATCGTTGCTCGCGGCGCGACGGTCGACCGCTTCTTGCAGCGCGCGGACGCCTTCGCGCCGCATGGCGCCGTTGCGCAGGTCCTCCGCCACCTGCTGCGTGCTGTAGTTGGCAATGCCCTTCTCGGCCAAGTCCCACGCGCTGCGCCAATCATGCTTGCACAGCCAGTTGACCGCCTCGGACATGCCAGCGGCGGCCAAGGGGCGCGCCAATTCGGCCGTGCGCGGATCCTCGCCGCCAAACAGCTTGCGCACGGCGCCGGTCCGCACGGCTTCCACAGGATCCTTCGCCGCCGCGAGCAGCACGCCGGTGCGCGACGAAGAGCAGCGATTGACGACTTCACGGCGCAACACCGGATCCTTGGAACCCAGCACGCGCAGCAACGCGTCGTCCGAAGCCGGCGTGGCGATCTTCGCCAACACGCCGACGGCGAACACCTGGCTGTAGCCGCGCGTGTATTCCCGGCCGTCGGCGCGAATCACGACACGCTCGTCGGTCGC
>JBKDQQ010000090.1:0-3219 GCA_046341775.1 Planctomycetia bacterium | reverse complement strand
ACGCTGGCCTTCAACGGCTCCGGCGATCCGGCGTGGATCGCGCAAGAGCTGGTCGAAGGCTCGTGGACGCTCAAGGACTTCCTCGACGAGCTGCGCGCCGAGGATCGCACGCCCGAGGGCTACTACCGCAAGGCGGCGGAGCTGCTGGCCGCGCTCGCCGACGGCCTTGAAGCCGCGCACCAAGCGGGCGTGATCCACCGCGACATCAAGCCGCAAAACATCCTGATCGCGCGCGACGACACTCCGAAGCTCACGGACTTCGGCCTCGCGCGGGTGAGCGACGACTCGTTCCTCTCGGTGGCGCACGAGTGTGCGGGGACGTACGCGTACATGAGCCCCGAGCAGGTGACGGAAAAGCGCTTCGGGCTGGACCACCGGACGGACATCTTCAGCCTGGGCGTGGTGCTCTACGAACTCTTGAGCCTGCGCCGTCCGTTCGAGGGCGACACGACGCACCAGATCGGCAAGAAGATCTTGTACTTCGAGCCGCCGGAACCGTCGAAGGTGCGCTCGCAGTGCCCGCGCGAGCTGTCTGTCATCTGCGGCAAGGCGCTGGAGAAGGACCCCGACCGCCGCTACGCGACGATGGCGGAGTTCGCGGCGGACGTGCGGCGTCACTTGAAGGACGAGCCGATCCTGGCGCGGCCGCCGGGGACGTTGGTGCGCGTCGTGAAGTGGGCGCGGCGCAACCCGGGCCCGAGTTCGGCGGCGGCGGTCGGAACGGCGGCGCTGGTGGTGATCTCGGGGCTCTTGGTGTTGGCGAACAACAACGCGGACGAGGCGCGGCAGAACGCCGAACAGGCGCAACGCAACGCCGAAGAAGCGCAGCAGAAGACGAACGACGTGCTGTCGCTGTCGGCGCAGAAGGATCACGACGACTTGGTGGCGGAGGCGTCGAAGCTGTGGCCGGCGCATCCGGAGATGATTCCGGCGTATGAAGACTGGCTGCGTCGCGCGAGCGAGCTGATCGACGGACGCGCGGAGGACAAGGCGAGGGGCGTCAAGAAGCGCCCGAGTCTCGCGGAGCACAAGGCGAAGTTGGCGGAGCTACGCGCGGACGCGAAGCCGCTGAGCGAGGCCGAGATGCAGGCCGAGCGCGAGTCGCATCCGCGGTGCGCGGAGTTGCAGGCGAAGCAGGCGGAGCTCTTGTGGCGCTCGCGGATGCTGGGCGACGAGACGTGGCCGAGCGATGCGAGCGTCGCGGCGGAGCTAGCGAAGGAGTCGCTGCCCTCGGACGCCGACGCGTTGAACGAACTGGCTTGGCCACTAGTGGACCCGGCGAAGCCGGTCCATGGTCAAGAGGTTCGCGCGATGCTCCTCGCATATCGCGCGCTGGCTGCTGCGAGCGTGGAGAAGCACTCGGGGATCCGCGACACACTGGCATGGGCGCTGTTCAGGGTGGGCCGCTTCGACGAGGCGCTGTCGGAGGAACGCACGGCGCTGTCGGAGCCGGGTGGCGATGCACTAGAGGAGTCGGCTGCCGGGTTGGAGAAGGCGGTCGCCGCCTGGCGCGGGGACGAGGCACCGAAACGCCGCGAGGAGCGCGACAATCTGGCGGAGGAAGTCGCCACGCTGACGACGCAGGTGAACGAGCGCCGCACCTACGAGTTCGAGGATCCGGAGAAGGAGTGGTGGAACCGTTCGCTGTCGAAGCTGGTCGGCGACCTGGAGAAGCTGCGCGACCCGAAGACGGGGCTGATGAACGACGTGCTGGCAGAGCCCTTCGGCTGGGGTGTGGCGAAGCGCTATGAGTTCGCGCAGACGATCGGCGATCGCAGTATCGACGGACCGGAGGCAAGGCGCCTGTGGGATGAAGCGATCGCCGCGATCAAGTCCTCACCGAAGCACGGCGGTCTCGAGATCGTGCCGCAGATGGGGCTGCTGCCAATCGGAATGGACCAGGCCTCGCAGTTGTGGGAGTTCGCGCACTTGCAGACGGGCGAGCCCGCAGTTCGCGGCTCCGACGGCAAGCTCGTGCTGACCGAGGAGACGGGGGTGGTGTTCGTGTTGATACCCGGCGGGAAGTAGTGGATGGGAGCGCATAACAAGCCCGGTGCGCAAAACCACGACCCGCAGGCGCGGAGCGATGAAGGCCCGGTGCACGAGGTGGAGCTTTCGCCGTACTTCCTGTCGAAGTACGAGATGACGCAGGGCCAGTGGGAACGGATCGCCAGCGTGAATCCGAGCTTCTTCCAGCCACCTAATGTCATGGCTCCGTCTCTGGTGCACCCGGTGGAGCAGGTGTCATGGCAGATGTGTTTTGACTTGCTGAAGATTCTCGGGTTGTTGCTTCCAAGCGAAGCGCAATGGGAATGCGGTGCGCGCGGCGGGATGTCAACCCCATGGTGGACTGGCGCCGAACGCGAGAGTCTGCGCCGTAGGGTGAATGTCGCGGACAAATCGTTCGTGGACGCGGGAGGGCCTCCGGCGGAGGCTGCGGAGATGCCTGATCTGGACGACGGGAGCGCCTGTCATGCAGCCGTGGGAACGTACGCTGCGAACGGCTTCGGGCTGCACGAGGTGGCGGGCAACGTCGGGGAGTATTGCCGGGACGGCTACGACGAAGGCTTCTATGGACAGAAGACTGGAATGGATCCCGTTTCGCTGTGGTCGAGCTCCGTCTATCGCGTGCTCCGCGGTGGGAGTTGGAGCAACTCCCCCGCGCTGGCGAGATCGGCATTCCGCATTGTCGGTCCGCCGAGAGTCACTAGCAACCGGTACGGCCTCCGCCCCGCCAGGCGCATCACGCCCTAGTCCTTTACCACTTCACCACGGCGGACCATGGTGAACGCCGTTGCGAGGCGCCGCGCCGAGCGCGACGTGCGAAGCCGCCAGCGCAAGGCGCAGCGCCGGAACGGGCAGTAGAACCTGCGATTTCTCGCGTCTATTGCCGTACATGGCGCTTGGCATGCCGGTCGAGCACACCCGCTAGCGCGCAATCCCCCGTGCGCAAGTGCCCTTCACCTCATCCGGCACCGTGCCTCCGGCGCGTGCGTCGACCTCACACCGCTTTGCGCCCGGGTGCTATTGCGCTACGGCCCGCACCACCTTTTCCGCCGCCAACGCATGGCGCACCAAGTGCCCGCGCGAACACAGACCTGTTCCGCGGGTTCGTCGTCCACCGCAGGTGGACTGATACGGCTCTGCGCGCAAGCCCCGCGTCGGCGCGTGATGTGCGCCCCCGTGCTGTTCGCCGCGGGTGGACCGCGCCGAACCGGC
>JBKDQQ010000089.1:0-23085 GCA_046341775.1 Planctomycetia bacterium | reverse complement strand
GGCCGAGGTGCGCGACGATTCGGTGCGCAACGCGTGCTTCATCGTGCCGTAGGCCGCGCGCGGCAGGGCCGAGAGCGCTTGCAGCTTGGCGAGCGCCGCGTGCATCGCGTCGCCTTCGACCACTTCGTCGAGGAACCCCGCGCGCGCCGCCTCGTCGACGCCGAGGAGCGAGGCGCCGAAGATGGCGCGCTCCGCCCCGCGCTCGCCGAGTCGCTGCCGCACGACGCGCAGGCAGGCGGGCGGGATGCACGCGCCCAGCGCCAGTTCGTTGAGGCCGATCTTGGCCTTGGTTCCAGCGGGCGCGACGCGCCAATCGCAGGCCAGCGCGAGGATGCAGCCGCCGGCGATCGCATGGCCGTTGACGAGCGCCACCACGGGCGCCGGGTAGAGGTTGATGCGCGCCACCAAGGCGTCCAGCCGACGCAGGAAGCGTTCGATCGCAGCGGCGTCGGCCGCGGCGATCTCGCGCAGGTCGACTCCCGCGGAGAAGGCGTCGCCTTCGCCCGTCAGGAGGATCGGCTCGCCGTCGGCCTTGTGGAGTTCGGCCTCCAGGAAGGCCATCAGGCCGGTGGACAAGGCGTTCTTGCCCGGTTGGGCCATGCGGATCTGGTGCATGCGTGCTCTCCTCGCGCGGCGCGCGACGCGCCGGCCCCACACTCTAGCAATCCAGGCACGCGCGCTTGCCCGTCGCGCGGACGCGCGCACAATCTCCGGCATGCAAGCCGCGCGCCGCCACTTCGCCAGCGACAACAACGCCCCCGTCCATCCGCGCGTGTGGGAGGCCATGCGCGCGGCGGATGCCGGCCATGCGCGCGCCTACGGCGACGACGCGTGGACCCGCGGCATGGAGGAGCGCTTCCGCGAGCACTTCGGACCGGCGGCGCGCGCGTGGCCGGTGTTCCTCGGCACGGGCGCCAACGTCACGGGCCTGCAGGCGATGCTCGCCCGCCACGAAGCCGTGATCTGCGCCCAGCACGCCCACATCGCCGTGGACGAGTGCGGCGCGCCCGAGCGCCACCTCGGGGCCAAGTTGATCCTCGTGGCGACTCCCGACGGCAAGTTGCGCCCCTCCGACATCGAGCCGCGCCTGCATGGCTTGCGCGACCAGCACCACGTGCAGCCCAAGGTCGTCTCCATCACGCAGTCGACCGAGTACGGCACGGTCTACGCGCCGGAGGAGATCCGCGCGTTGTCGGCTTGCTGCCGCGCGCACGGGTTGCTGCTGCACCTCGACGGAGCGCGCCTCGCGAACGCCGCGGCCTCGCTCGGCGTGCCGCTGCGCGCGCTGGCGACGGATGCCGGCGTCGACGTGCTGTCGTTCGGCGGCACCAAGAACGGCGCGATGCTGGCCGAGGCGGTCGTGTTCCTGAAGGAGGGGCTGGGCGAGGACTTCCGCTTCGTGCGCAAGCAGTCGATGCAGCTCGCCTCCAAGATGCGCTACGTCTCGGCGCAACTCGCGGCCTTGCTCGACGGCGACCTGTGGCTCGCCAACGCGCGCCACGCCAACGCGATGGCGCGGGCCTTGCGCGCGCGCGCCGAGCGCATCGAGGGCCTGTCCTTCGCGTGGCCCACGCAGGCGAACGGCGTGTTCCCGATCCTGCCGAAGGACTGGATCGCGCCCTTGCAGGCGGAGAGCTTCTTCTACGTGTGGGACGAAGACCGCGGCGTGTGCCGCTGGATGTGCTCGTGGGACACGACCGAGGAAGACATCGAACGCTTCGCGGCGGCCCTCGAGAAGGTCGCCCTCGGAAGGCGCGCGTGATGCGCGTCGCGCGCCGGGCCGGGCATCAGTGCAGCCCGACGACGCGGCAGTAGAGTCGACTCGGCGGCCCGACGAGGTCCGGCGGCGGCTTGGTCCCCGCCGCCAGCATGAAGTGCGCCGCGTCCGCATCCGAGGTCAACGGCAGATACCACTGTCCGTCGGCGCCCTGGGGCGCGTTCAGCGGCGCCGGGCCTGCGAGCGCCTCGTCCGTGGCGAGGATCACCACGACGCCGTGTCCGCTGATCGGATTGGGACCGATGTAGCAGTCCTTCACGTACAGCGGTTCGTCCCGCGGGCCAAGTCCGGCGATGCTCAGGCTGCGACCCTTGAGGTCGCGCACCAGATCGAGGGCCTTGAGGGAGAGGCGCGCTTGCGGCGCCGCCTCCACGCCAGGGGCGCAGGACGGGCAGAAGAGCCAGGCGCACGACGCCAGGAACGCCGCGACGCGGAGTCGAGAGGGATGCAGCATACCGGTCACCGGGAGGGGGTGCTTGGACCGACAGCGGGGTTGGGAAGGCCATGATGCACGCGATTTCGCGCGGCGGGGCGCGGATTTGGAAAAAAGTTCCATCAGCCGTTCGTCAAGAGCCTTGCGGGTGCTCTTGCGCGCGTGTCTACGGCCGCCAACGAACGATCTGCACGCCCGCGGGTCCCGGCGTCGCGATGCGCACATGCGAGCCCGCATCGACGATGCGCGCCCGCCCCGACGAGCGATCGGGTGTCGTGCGCGCGACTGCGCGCAGCACCTGCGGCGGAGCGCCGGCGTCGATGCCGCTCCACCTCGCCAGCATCCACGCCGCGGCGCCGTCGACGCGCTCCAGCCACAGCACGGAGAGGCTGCCATCCGGGCCGCAGGAAGCATCCAGGCGGCCGAGCGCGCCACCGCGCGCCAGCACGCGCGAGCGCCACGGTCCCTCCGCGTCCTCGGCGGTGGACAGCACGATGCGCGCCTCGCCGCCGCCTTCGGTGTAGCGCACGAGCGCCACGCGCGTCCCGTCGCCGGCCAGCACCGCGCCGTTCACGGGGCAGCCGTGGATGCGCCAGCCATCGTCGAGTCCGGCCTCGATGCGCCGGATGGCGCCGTCGGGCGCGACGCGGGCCAAGGCGATGTCGCGCCGTTCGTCGACGTCGCGATCGCGCCACGCCACGAGCGCGCCGTCGCCCCAAGCTGTCAAGGATGTTGGACAACAGTCGCAAGCACGCTCGTCGAGCAGGATCTCGGGACCGAAGGCGCCATCCGCGGCGATGAAGCGCGCCTGCACGCGCATGGCGCCGTCCGGGCGCGCGTGGTCGCGCCCGTCCAGCCAAGCCGCGAACAGTCCTCCCGAGCGCAGCGGCAGGAGCGAGACGAAGCCGTGCTCCCCGGGTCCCTGGTCGTCGTGCAGGCGCCTTGGAGCCTCGCCTTCGCGCCCGATCCATGCGGCGTAGTCGTAGGTGCCTTGGCCCGTGCGCTCCAGCCAGCTCGCCCATGCGCGGTTCCCGGCGTCGCGCGCGGCCGCGGGCGTGTCGGCCCAGTTCACGAACCAGTCGTCGCCCCGCGCGAACTCGCGTTCGAGCGCGCCGGTGTGGAGGCGCAGGGCGTGCCCGCCCGCGTCGGGGGCGACAACGACGAGCTCCGGCTCGCTCGCGGCGGATGCTCCGCGCAAGGTCGACACCCACGCGGGGGCGGAGCCCGCGCGCACCGCGTCCTCGAGTTCGATCGTCCCGGCGCCGTCGCCTTCGCAGGAAGGCGCGACCAACGCGCACGCCATGGCGGCCGCCGATGCGAGGGCCGCCGCGCGCATCACTGCGCGCCGGCGTCGAAGGCGGCCTTGACCTCGGCGTTCATCAGCACGACGAGCGCCCAGATCCCCACCGGCAGGCCGATCACGCAGCAGCAGCCCGTGAAGCAAGGGATCATGGCGAGGATCGCGCCCGCGATGGCCAGTCCGCGCCCCTTGAGTTGGCGCATCTGCAAGCCACTCCACAGGACCAGCGCCGAGATCGCCAAGGCGAGGAGCGACATGACCAGGTTGCCACCTGCGAGCGCGGACACGAGGTTCTCCGTCGTGCCCGGATCGATGCCGGCCTGGTCGAAGGCCTGCCGCAGCTGGTCCACCTGTTCGTTCGTGGCGCCTTGCACCGCCCCGAGCAGCGCGGATGCGGCTCCGAGCGCTCCCACCACGATCAATCCGACGGCGGGGAGCTTGACCTTCTCCAATGCGGCTGCGCGATCCATGGCTTGGCTCCTTGGGCGGGCATGCGCCCGCAGGGCGCCAGTCTAGCCGCGCCCGCGCGCGGATCCATCCCGCGGGCGCGCAGGCCCGGCCGGCGCGACGAGGTGCGTCGCGCAACGGGCCCCGTCATTCGCCGCCTTGCTTGGGCTCGCCGTCCTGGCCGTCGCCCTTGCCCGGAGGCTGGCCCTCGGACGGACCTTCGCCCTTGGGTTCGCCGGCGGGCGGAGCCTCGCCGCGCCCGCGCCCTTGGCCGCCGTTGCCGCGCGCGGCGGGGCTGCCGAAGATGCGCACGCGCTCGATCTCGTCGCCGCACAAGCGCGCCACCTCGGCGCCGATGGTGGAGAGGTCCGCGCCGTTGGAGACCGCGAGCGCCGCTTCGAGGGTGGTCTTCAGCGGTCCGTCGACGGCCGAGCGCAGGTGCGTCTCGAGCGCTCCGCGCCAACCCTCGTCGCGCTTGACCGACAGCGCCAGCGCGGCCGCGCGCTTGTCCTCCTCGGATCCGGCGGTGAGCACGGCGTCGAGCACGGCCAGCACATCCTTGTCGGGGGCGAACTGCGACAACGAGTAGATCGCGTTGCGCCGCACGAGCAGGTCCTTCTCGGAACGCGCACGGCGCGCCACGTCCTTCTTGACCTTCGCTTCCTTGGCGCCGCACGCGGCGAGCGCGCGCACCAGGTCCTTCTGCACCTTGGGATCCTTCTCCTCGGCCAGTTGCTTCTCGATCACCTTGGTGCTGTCGGGCGTGGCCAGTTGCTCGAGGGCCACCGCCGCCTCGCTGCGCATCTCGGGCGCGAAGTTGCCGACGAACTCGTGCACCAAGGGCGCGTAGACGGGCGGCGAACCGGCTCCGATGGCGCGGATGATGCGCATGTGCTTGGCGGCGCCGTCGGCCGCACCACGGGCCGCGCCACCACCACCACCGCCGCCGCCACGACCACCACCTCCGCCGCCACCGCCGCCCCTGCCGCCGCCGGAGGTGCCGCTGCGCAGCTCGGACTGGATGTAGTCGACGGCGATGGGATCGTCGCAGACGAGGATGCGCTGGATGGCGACCCAACGCTCCTCCGCGGGCACGCCGCGCTTGACCTTCTCGATCAGCTCGACGAGCTCCTTCTTCGACAAGGGCGCGGCCGTCTCCGCGGCGCCCGGGTCGAACACGCCGTCCATCACCACCCGGCGCGGCGCGCGCGCGGTGGAGGGCATGGCGAGATCGCTCTTCGGATCGAGCTTCTTGATGGCGGTGACGAAGCACCAGACCATCTCGTCCTTCGCGATCTCGTAGGGCACCGACAACAGCACCTTGCCGTCTCCCGAGAGCCACACGTGCTGCGGCGCGATGACCATGCCCGAGGCGTCGCCCTTGAGCACGTCCTTGCGCGCCTCCATGTCGACGCGCCGATGGTCGAGGCACAAGAGCCCGTCGAAGCGCGTGCACGCCTTGGTGGGCGCGGCGTGCTCGGCGGCGGAAGCCACCACGTTGACGGTGCGCGCGGCCAGCGCCACGACCTCCTTCTCGGCGTACATCTTCGTCGCCATGCGGTCGTTGGCCTTCTCGCCGTCCATGTTGACGGCGAGGAACACGACCTTGCCGCCGTCCTTGGCCGTGGCGAGGGCCGATTCGAGGGTCTTCTGCCAGGCGATCTGGGCCATGGCGCCGGCGGACAGGAGCAGCGATGCGGCGAAGGCGTGTGCGAGTCTCATGGGCATGGTTCCTGGGCTGATCGTGCTGGAACCGGCCAGTCGGGCGCAAGTCCCGCGCCAAGCGGCGATTCGCCGACCTTGGGCGGCGCGGCCGCCGATCCGACGGGCCTCACGCCAACCAGCCGCGCACGACCTCGCCCTCGACGTCCGTCAGGCGGAAGTCGCGGCCCTGGCTGCGGTGGACGAGCTTCTCGTGGTCGAAACCGAGGCAATGCAGCAGGGTGGCGTGCAGGTCGTGCACGGACACGGGATCGGCGACGACCCGGTAGCCGAGCTCGTCGGTCGCGCCCCAGGTCTGGCCGGTCTTCAAGCCGCCGCCGGAAAGCAGCAGCGTGAAGGCGTGCGGGTGGTGGTCGCGGCCGAGGAACTTGCTGCCGTTGCGCTCCTCGTTCATGGGCGTGCGCCCGAATTCGCCGCCCCACACGAACAAGGTGTCCTCGAGCAGCCCCGACTGCGCCAGGTCTTCGAGCAGCGCCGCGCTCGGCCGGTCGGTCTCGAGGGCGCGCCGCGGCAGCGAGGTCGTCAAGTCGTCGTCCGGGCCGGTGCCGTGCGAATCCCAGCCCCAGTGGTAGAGCTGCACGAAGCGCACGCCGCGCTCGAGCAGGCGGCGCGCCAGGAGGCAGTTGTTGGCGAAGCTCCTGCGTCCGGGCTCGGCGCCGTAGCGCGCGAGCGTCGCGGCGCTTTCGCGCGACAGATCGGCCAGCTCCGGCACGCTCGTCTGCATGCGCCAGGCGAGTTCGTACTGCGCCATGCGCGTGGCGATCTCGGGATCGCCGACCGCGTCGCGACGGCGCGCGTTCAATTCCGCCAGCGTGTCGAGCTGCGCGCGCCGCGACTCGCGCGAGAGGCCCTCGGGATCCTCGAGGTGCAGCACGGGCGCGCCCTCGCCGCGCAGGCGCACGCCTTGGTGCACCGTCGGCAGGAAGCCGCTCGACCACAAGCTCGCGCCGCCGTCGGGGCCGTAGCGGCCCGAGAGCAGCACGCAGTAGGCGGGCAGGTCGCGGTTGGCGGCGCCGAGTCCGTAGGAGGTCCAACTGCCGAAGCTCGGGCGTCCGATGCGCTCGTGGCCGCTCGCCATGTAGATCTGCGCGGGCGCGTGGTTGAACTGCGTCGTGCGCATCGAGCGCGCCACCAGCAGCCGGTCGGCCTGCTTGGCGAGGTGCGGCAGCAGCGCGGAGAACTCGGCCCCGGATTCGCCGTGGCGCGCGAACTCGAAGGGCGAACCGAGCAGCTTGGGGTGGCCCTTGCTGAAGGCGAAGCGCTCGCCCGCGAGGTAGCTCGCGGGCACGGGTTGGCCGTCCAGCTCCCGCAGCTTCGGCTTGGGATCGAACAGATCGAGCTGCGAGGGCGCGCCCGCCATGTGCAGGTGGACCACGCGCCTCGCCCGCGGCGCGTGGTGCGGCGACGGCGCCGTCGTCGAGCCCTCGCCGCGCGCGGCTGCGCGCTCCGCCAGCAGGGCGTGCAGCGCCATGGCGCCGAGACCCGCGCCTCCGGCGCGCAGCAGCTCGCGACGCGACCATGATGCGCCGCCCTTCATCCGCGCACCACCGCTTCGTCGAGGTTGAGCAGCATGTTCGCCACCACCAGCCACGCCGCGAGCTCGGCGGGCGGCGCCTCCTCCGCTCCGCGCAGCGCGTGGCGATTCGCCTCGAGGAGGCGCGCCGCCCCCGCGGGATCCGCCAGCGCGCGTCCGCGTTCCAAGGCCAGCAGGCGCAACGTGGACTCCAGCTCGACGTTGTCCGGTTTCCTTGACACGACCACCAGCCACATGCGCTCGGCGCGCGCGCGGTCGTCCCCGGCTTCGCGCAGCACGCGCGCCGCGAGTCCCGCCGCGCATTCCACGAAGGCCGGATCGTTCAGCAAGGCCAGCGCCTGCAGCGGCGTGTTCGTGCGGTCGCGCCGCGTGCAGCTCGCCTCGCGGCTGGGCGCGTCGAAGGCCATGAAGGTCGCGTAGGGCGACGAGCGCTTCCAGAAGGTGTACAGGCCGCGCCGGAAGCGATCCTCGCCCTCCGCCGTCGTCCAGCGGTCGTCGCTGTAGACGGGCGCCCACACGCCCTCGGGCTGGGGCGGCATCACGCCGGGGCCTCCGACCTTCTCCGACAGCAGGCCGGCCATGGCGAGCTGCGCGTCGCGCAGGGTCTCGACCGCCAGGCGCGGACGCGAGGCGCGCGCCAGCCAGGCGTTGCGCGGATCGAGCTCCAAGGCGCGCGGCTCCACGCGCGATTCGCGACGCCAAGCCTCGCTGGTGGCGATCAGCGTCCATAGTTCGCGCAGGTTCCAGCCGCCCGCGACGAAGCGCGCGGCCAACTCGTCGAGGAGCGCGGGGTGCGTGGGAAGGTCGCCGCGCGTCCCGAAGTCGTCGAGCGTGGCGACGAGGCCCTCGCCGAAGGCCAGCGCCCAGACACGGTTGACGACGACGCGCGCCACGAGCGGGTTGTCGCCCGACACCAACCAGCGCGCGAGGTCGAGCCGCGTGCGTCCCGCGCCTCCGGGCAGGGGCGGCAGGACTTGCGGCACGCCCGCTTCGACGGCGTCGCCCGGCGAACGATGGTCGCCCTTCGCGTGGATGCGCGTGGTGCGCGGCTCGGGCGCGTCCTGCATGACGAGCGCCAGCGGGATCCGCGCGCGCGCTTCGGCCAGCGCGCCTTCGGCCTGCGCCACGCGCGCATCCAGCGCGGCCGCCGCCGGCGCGGCGTGGGCGCGGTGCCAAGTCCGCAGCAATGCGCGTTCCTCCGGGCTCCGATCCGACTTCACCAGCAGGCGCGCGATGGACTGCGGCAGGCCCGCCGGGCCCTCGAGCTCGAGCTCGCCGAGGAAGCCGCCCGCGCCGCCGTCGTTCCAGACCTCGACCACGATCGAATGCGCGCCGTTCGACTGCTCGAAGGGGATCGCGTGGCGCGGCGCGTCGAGCGCATCCCAGTGCGCGTCCTCGAGCACCAATCGGCCGTCGATCCAGGCGCGCACGCGGTCGTCGGCGGACAAGCGCAGCAGGCCCTTGCCCTTGCGCCAGGAGCGCGCCTCGAGCACGTACACGGCGCTCGCCCCGCCAAGGGGCAGCGCGTGCCTGCCCTCCGGCAAGCCAGCGCCTTCCAGTTCCAGCGCGCGCGGCGCGCCCTCGACGAGGCCCAACTCGCGCGCCAGCGAGCGCCGTCCGTCGTCGGCCACGGGTCCGAAGATCGTCCACGCGCCGATCTCCGGCGGGCCTTCGGAGCTGAATTGCAGCTCGAGTTGGCGCGCCCTCTCCCACGCGGCGTACTCCGCCTCGAGCGCGGGGGCGGCGGCGTCGAGCTCGGCGCGCACCGCGGCGAGGCGCTCCTCGGCCGCGGCGAGCAGGCGCGATTGCTCGCGCGTCGGCGCGGCGATGCGCGGCTCGAGCGAGGCGCCCGTCTCCACCGTGCGGTCGAAGAAGGCGTAGAGCTGGTAGTACTCGCGCTGCGAGAACGGATCGTGCTTGTGGTTGTGGCACTGCGCGCACGCGATCGTCGATCCGAGCCACACGGTCGCCGTGGTGCCGACGCGGTCGACGATGGCGGCGGCGCGGAACTCCTCGGGATCGACGCCGCCTTCGAGGTTGACCAGCGTGTTGCGGTGGAAGCCGCTGGCGAGCCGCTGTTCGAGCGTCGGCTCGGGCAGCAGGTCGCCCGCCAGTTGCTCGATGGTGAACTCGTCGAAGGGCTGGTTGCGCGCGAAGCCATCGATCACGACGTCGCGCCAGCGCCAGTTGTCGCGTCGGTCGTCCTTCTCGTAGCCGTTCGTGTCGGCGTAGCGCGCGAGGTCCAGCCACCATTGCGCCATGCGCTCGGCGTGCGCGACGCTGTCCAGCCATTTGGACACGAGTCGCTCCCACTTGTCCGTGCGCCGGTCGGCGAGATGCTCCTCGACCTCCTCGGGCGTCGGTGGCAGGCCGCGCAGGTCGAGGCTCAAGCGGCGCACCAGCGTGCGTTCGTCCGCCCGCGGAGCGGGCCGCAGCCCGCGCGCCTCGAGCGCCGCGTCCACCGCCGCGTCGATCGGGTTCGCGAGCCCGGCGAGGCGTTCGTCGCGCGCCAGCGGACGATAGGCCCAGTGCGTCGAGGCGCCTTGCGCACCTCCCCAGTCGTCGGGCACGCGCGCTCCCGCGGCGATCCAGCGCGCCACGGCTTCGATCTCGCTCGCCGCGAGCGGCGGGCGGTCGAGCGGCATGCGCTCGTCGAGGTCGGTCGCGACGAGGCGCTCGTGCAAGCCGCTGGCGGCCGCGTCGCCCGGCACGACCGACGCGAGCAAGCCGTCGCGCGTGTCGAGCCGCAGTCCGCCCTTCTGCTTCTCGGCGCCGTGGCACTCGATGCAGTTCGCCGACAGGATCGGCGCGACCTCGCGCGCGAAGTCGACGCCCTCCACGGTCGGCGTCGCCCGCCCGGCGGCGGCTACGAGCAGCATCGTGGCGAGGAGCAGCGTGGCGAGGTGCATGCGCAGGGGGCGCGCGCCGCGCGGCGTGCGCCCCCTGATCCTATGCGCGCGGACCCTCGGCGGGGAGCGGAGAGCGGTCCGTCACCACACGTCGGCGGCCGCCACGCGCCGGGCGGCCTGCAGTTCGCCCTCGAGCGGGCTGCACTCGAGCCCCACGCCGCCGCGGTAGCCGAGGTTCCACGCCTCCTTGAGCACGCGGTTGTAGTGGATCTCGCCCGTGCCCGGCTCGTTGCGGCCCGGATGGTCGGCCAACTGGAAGTAGCCGACGTGCTCGAACCCCTCGCGCATGTGCCCGCACAAGTCGCCTTCGCTGATGTGCATGTGGTAGAGGTCCCAGTTGATCTTCACGAAGGGCGATCCGACCGCCTTGCAGATGGCGATGGCCGGCGCCGAACCGTACAGGCAGTGGCCCTTGTGGTCGACGCGGATGTTCATCGGCTCGAGGATCAGCGTCACGCCCGCCTTCTCGGCGACCGGCGCGCAGCGCTTGAGCGCCTCGATCACGTTGGCGTGCATCTGCCGCTGGTCCATGCCGGGGATGTCGTTGCCCGCCACGACCGTCATCATCGGCGCGCCGAGGCGCTTGGCGGTCTCGCACGAGGCGGCGATCTCCTTGACCACGTCGTCGTGGTTCTTCGGGTCGTTCATGCCCGGCACGAAGCCCCAAGCCGTGAACTGCATGATCTCGACCTTGGCGTCCTTGCAGGCCTTCGCGAGGAGGTCGAGGTCGCGCCCGCGCCACGGCCAGAACTCGACGGCGCCGAAGCCGAGGTCGGCGACCTTCTTCACGCGCTCGTGCAGCGTCGGCACCCCGAAGCCCCACATCTCGATGTTCA
Source organism: Planctomycetia bacterium (assembly GCA_046341775.1). GTDB lineage: Bacteria > Planctomycetota > UBA1135 > UBA1135 > SXXH01. The sequence continues at coordinate 12,127 of JBKDQQ010000089.1, read as the reverse complement.
CGGCGAACTTCGTGCGGCAAGAGGCTCCGGGTCGATCCGGGTCGATGGCGCGCTTGGTGCCTTCCTCGGCGCGCGCCGGCGCGGACGCCTTGGCGACGGCGGGCACCGCGAGCGCGGCCGCGGCGCACAAGGAACCTTGCAGGAAGCCGCGGCGCGCGGGTCGGATGGAACGGGCCGCGTTCGAAGGGGGGACGTTCGGCATGGAGTAGGCCTTCATTGCTTCTGCGCCGGCTCGGGCGCCGGCAGGGTCATCAGGTACTCGACGAGGTCGCGCATCTCCTCGCGCGAGATGTGCTCGCACAAGTTGTCGGGCATCGACGAGACGCCGGGCTTGGCGCCTTCGATCTCCGCCCGCGCGACTTCGACCAGCGCGCCGTCGGCGGTGCGCAGCCGCAGCAGTTCGGCCGTCTCCTCCAGCACGACGCCCTCCACGGGCGGACCGTCGTGGCGGAAGACGACCGTGCCTTGGTAGCCGGGCGCGAAGCGGCGGTTGGGGTCGCAGATCGACTCCAGCGCGTCGTAGCGCGTGGCGCGCAAGGACAGTCCCGCGAGGTTCGGACCGATGACGCCGCCTTCGGCTCCTTCGGCGACGTGGCAGCGCAGGCACTCGAGCTCGCTCTTGCCGCGGAAGACCTGCCGTCCGCGCGCCGCGTCGCCGCCGTGCAGCGAGTCGAGGTAGCGCGCGAGTCGCGGATCCGCGGCGCGCGGTTCGGCCCGCGCGGCGAGCTTGCCGGCGAAGAGCTCGCCGCCGCGCCGTTCGCAGGCCAGCACGAGGTCGAGGCCCGCTTCGTGAGGCACGAGGCCGGCGTCGAGCTTGGCGAGTTCGCGCGCGAGCAGCGCCGCCGAGGCCTCGTCGGCGAGGCGCGCGAGGCCCGCGTAGGCCACGCGGCGTTCGGCGACGGATCCGGAGAGCGCTCCTTCGAGGAGCTTGGGCGCCTCCTCGGGTCGCGCGGCCACGAGCGTCTCGAGCGCCGCCGCGCGCACGAGCGAGTCGGGATCGAAGAGCGTCGCGCGCAGGGTTTCGACCAGGGTCTGCGGCGCGAACGCGCCCAAGGCGCGCAGCGCGTCCGCGCGCAAGCGCGGCTCTTCCTTCGCGTCGCGCGCCCAGCGTTCGGCGAGCGGCGCCAGCTCGCGCGCGTCCTGCCGCCGCGCCAGGGCCAGCCACTCGCGCCGCAGCTCGGCCGAGGCGCTCTCGAAGGACGACGCGAGGCGCGCGGCGACACCCGCGACCAGGGCGGGCTCGCGCGCGCCGCGCGGCATGTGCTCGCCGTGGAAGGGGTCGAGGTTCGGGGGCTCGCACCAACCAGCGAGCAAGGCGAGCGCCGTGCGCCGATGCGCCTCGGGCGCGTCCACGCGCGCGGCGAAGTCGGCCACGCGGCGTGCTTCGGCCGCTCCGCCGAGGCGCCAATTGGCGTGCAAGGCGCGCCGCACCAGGCCGTTGCCGGCGAGGAAGGCGTCCGGCGCGTTCGACACGGGCACCCGCACATCCAGCGCGAGCAGGTCGGGTCGTTCGAGCAGCGCCGCCAGCGCCGGCAGCTCCGCCGGACGATGCTCGTCGTAGATGGCGCGTGCGGCCTCCGCCACGACGCGCCAGTGCGTGTCGGCGAGGAAGCCGCCCAGACCGCCTTGTCCGCGACGCCGCAGCGCGACCACGCCCGCGACGCGCGCATCGACCGATTCGTGCGTCGCGAGGGCGCGCAGCTCCTCGAGCGTCGAGCCGCTCCAGACGGCGTAGGTGTACGCATGCCGCAGCACCGGATCGCCCTCGCCGAGGTCGGCGATGCGCGCCACCGCCGCGCGCGCGCCCAAGGAGCTCCCGATGCGCGCCAAGGCGATGGCTGCGTGGAAGCGCACGCGCGGCGAGGCGTCCGACAAGCCGCGGCGGTACCAATCCTCGGCGGCTCCGGCGACGCGCCGATCGCCCAGCACGCGCAGAGCCTGCGCGCGCACCTCCGCGCCGGGGCCGGCGGCGAGGGCGTCGAGTCCCATGGACGCGGCGAGCGCGTCGAGGTCGGGACGCCCGCTGGCGCCGAGCCGGATGCCGAGGCCCCAGATCGCGTGCAGTCGCGCCAAGCTGGGCGCGTTGGCGTCGCCCGCGACGCGCGCCAGCGCGGCTTCGCCTTCCGCGCCGCGCCGCGCCAGTTCGAAGTGCGCGTCCTGGCGCACGCGCCGGTCGGCGTGGCCCAGCAGCCGCGCCAGTTCGTCGAGTTGGCGGCCGCGCATGCCCGCCTTGAGGATCGAGCCGGTCTCCACCACGAGCGGATCGAGGTGCGTCCCTTCCTTGGCGACCCGCCACAAGCGCCCCTTGCCGGTCTTGTTCCATCCGGCGACCCAGTCGCTGATGTACAAGCCGCCATCGAGGCCGAAGTCGCAGTCGGTGGCCAGCGGGCCCCACGCGAAGCGCTCGACGGGCGTGGGCGTGTAGCTCGAGCCCTCCGGCACCACCCCGAAGGTCAGCACGCCGCTCCACTCGGCCGCGCCGACGAAGTCGCACAGGAAGAAGCGTCCAGAATACTTGTCAGGCGCGTCGAGCGGATCGAGGCCGGTGCCCGGATAGCACGCGAGGCCCGAGGGGCCGTTGCCGATGTTGGCGCGCGGCGGGACGATGTAGGCTGCCTGGCCAGCGAAGCTCGGCAGCCACAGACGCTCGTCGTTCCACGGGCCGCGCAGGTTGGGCTCCTTGATCCACTGGTAGGCTTGGCGCCAGCCGGTTTCGCCTGCCTCGACCACGTGCACCCAGCGCGCCTTGTCGCCGCCGTCGGAGTTGTTGTCGCCCGTCCACAGGTTGCCGTGGTCGTCGAAGCACAGCTCCTGCGGGTTGCGCAAGCCCGTCGCGTACACCTCGAGGTTCGAGCCGTCGAGGTTCGAGCGCAGCACGGCGCCCGTGAACGGACTGTCGAGCAGCACGCCTTCCTTGTTCACCACCTTGAACCCGCGGTCGCCGATCGACCAGTACAGCATCCCGTCCGGGCCGAGCTGGATGCCGTGCATGTCGTGGCCGAGCAAGGCCACGCGGATCCCCCAGCCGTCGCTCTGGACCTCGCGCCGGTCGGCCACGAGGTCGCCGTCGGTGTCGGCGAGCTTCCACATCTTCGGCACGCACGCGTACCAGACGGAGCCTTCGTGCTCGAACAAGCCCGCCGCGATGCCGTCGGCCGCCTCGCGGAAGCCGTCGGCGTACACGGCGTGCCGGTCGGCCTTGCGGTCGCCGTCGTCGTCGACCAGCACCTTGACGCGTTCGTGTTCCGACTCGAACGAGGGGAACTTGTCGCCCAGGTGCTTCTTGAACATGGCGACGCGGTCCTCGACGGAACGCGCGGCCAGGTCGTCCTCGAGCCAATCCATGTGGTCGCGGATGTCGGTCACGCCCGCGTGGTGGCGGAAGGTCTCCGCCACGTAGACCTTGCCGTCGCGCGCGATCCAGAAGCACACCGGATGCGCCAGCATCGGCTCGGCGGCGAAGGCGCTGGCGGCGTAGCCCTCGCGCAGCTTGAAGGTCGCCGCCACGCGCTCGGGTTCGTCCGAGGCCGCGGCCACCGCGGGCGAGTAGCGCACCTCGCCCGTGCCGCCGGAGCGGTCCTGCGCGTGCAGCGGGGGGAGCGGCGCGAGGACGAGGAACGCCGAGGCGAGCTTGACGCGCATCACGACATCTCGGCGCGGATCGCCTCGAGCAGCTTCTTCGTCGCCACGATGCCGTCGTGCTCGGAGAGGCGCGAGCCTTCGTACTCGATGCCCACGTGGCCGCGGTAGCCGGCGGCGACCACCAGCTTCATCATGCGCCGGTAGTCGATGGTCGTCTCGTCGCCCTTGGCGTCGAAGTCGTAGCTCTTGGCGCTGACCGCCTTGGCGAAGGGCATCAGCTCCTCCATGCCCTTGTAGCGGTCGTAGACGCGTCCTTCGCCGATGGTGAAGTTGCCGAAGTCGGGCAGTGTCCCGACGCGCGGGTGCGCGGCGAGCTTCATGACCCCGGCCAGCCACGAGCCGTCCGAGGACAGCCCGCCGTGGTTCTCGACGATGACATCCAGGCCCAGCGTGTCGCCGTGCAAGGCCAGCGTCCGCAGGCAGTCGGCCGCGTGGCGCGCGCCCTCCTCGGGCGTGCCGTGCGCGGCCGCGTTGACGCGGATCGAGTGGCAGCCGAGCACCTTGGCCGCGTCGAGCCAGCGCCTGTGGTTGTCGAGCGCCTTGTCGCGCTCCGCTCCGGGCGCGTGCCCGAGGTCGCCCTCGCCGTCGATCATGACGAGCAGCGTGCGCACGCCGAGGTCGTCGGCGCGCTTCTTCAACTCGTCGAGATACGCCCGGTCGGAGACCTTGTCCTTGAAGAACGAGTTGACGTACTCGATGGCGTCGATGCCGTGGACCTGCTTCGCGTGCTTGGCGAAGTCCTTGTTGTCGAGCTCCTTCTTCCACAAGGTCGAGTGCAGCGACCATTGGGCCAGCGAGATGCTCCACAAGGGACCGCCGCGCCCGGCGCCGTCGCCAGCGCGCGGCTCGGCGCCCTGGTCCGTGTTCGAGGCGGTGCGGAGGGAGGCGCAGGAGCCGAGGGCGAGCGACGCGCCCAGCGCGGCTCCCGTCGCCACGATGGCGCGGCGGGAGGGATGCATGCGCGCGCCATTGTGGCATCGCGCGCCGCCTCCCGCGAGTGGCTCGCGCGCGGCGTGCCGCCTCAAGCGCCGCGCGGCGCCGGCCGATAGCGACCGAAAGGAGTCCCGCGTCCGCGGGCACCGAGGATCGCCCATGGCCTGGATCGACGCGTTGTTCCGCCGGATGGTGCAGTTGGGCGCCTCCGACCTGCACATGAGTTCCAACGTGCAGCCGATGTTCCGCCTGCACGGCGAGATGCAGCCCGTCGAGGGCTGCCCCGTGCTGTCGAAGGAGCAGATGCTGCCGATCCTCTTCGAGGTCGCGCCCGAACGCGCCAAGGCCCAGTTCGAGGCCGAGAACGACACGGACTTCGCCTACGAGCTGCCGGAGGTGGCGCGCTTCCGCGCCAACATCTTCCGCGACCACCGCGGCCCCGGCGCCGTCTTCCGCCAGATCCCCTCGAAGATCCTCACCGCCGAGGAGCTCAAGCTGCCGCGCGCGGTGGTGGACTTCTGCTCCTTGTCGAAGGGGCTCGTGCTCGTCACCGGCCCGACCGGCAGCGGCAAGTCGACCACGCTCGCGGCGATGGTCGACCACATCAACAAGACGCGCAGCGAGCACATCATCACGATCGAGGATCCGATCGAGTTCGTGCACCAGAACCAGCGCTGCCTCGTCAACCAGCGCGAAGTCCACGCGCACACCGGGTCGTTCAAGCGCGCCTTGCGCGCCGCGTTGCGCGAGGATCCGGACATCGTCCTGGTGGGGGAGATGCGCGACCTCGAGACGATCGAGATCGCCATCGAGACCGCCGAGACGGGACACCTCGTCTTCGGCACCCTGCACACCTCGACCGCGGCGACCACCGTCGACCGCATCATCGACCAGTTCCCCGCCGACCGCCAAGCGCAGATCCGCACCATGCTGGCGAGTTCCTTGAAGGGCGTCGTGGCGCAGACCCTGTGCAAGAAGACGGGTGGGGGACGGTTGGCCGCGCTCGAGATCCTCGTCGTCAACGCCGCCATCGCCTCGAACATCCGCGAAGGCAAGACCCACCAGATCGCGTCGCTGATGCAGATGGGCGCGAAGACCGGCTCGCGCCTGTTGAACGACGCGCTGTTGGAGCTCGTCAAGTCCGGCCAGGTCGACGCGGAGCAGGCCTACTTGAAGGCGGTCCAGAAGGACGACTTCGTCAAGAAGTGCCAGCAAGAGGGCCTGCGCGTCGCGGCGCGACCCGAGGACGACGCGCAGCCGCGCGGGCCGTTGCCCGGAGCGACGGGGGAGGGCGGCGCGCCTCAGGCGTCGAAGTCCGGCGGGGGCTTCGAGGAGTTCCGTCGCCAACGCGGTTGAACGTCGCGAGTGTGCCACCTCGGCGCCGTCGCGGCGCGTCCCGCAGACCAAGTGACATTAAGCGAGTTGGTATTTTCTTCGCGTCGACCGTGAGGGCTCGCCGCGTGAGCAAGCGCCGGTTGCCAAGCGATGTAGGGGGGCGGCAACGGCCTTGGGCACCGAGTTGCAATTCGACCTGCGCAAGGTCCCCCGAGACGGCCGTCCATGCGGGACCAGAGCGCCACCGAGGTGGCGTGAGGCGTTAAAACCCACATTAGTGGTTACTTGCCTTGAAGTAGGGGTCCATTCAGATTCCTGCCTCCCGTGCGAAACGCCGCCGGCGGGCCGCGTCAGCGGGCGGGCCTCCGCTAGCGTGCCCAGGCTCAATTTCAGGGGTGTGGTGACCGCGTCACGCCCGAGTCGGGACGCCTCGGACAGGGCGCTGCAAGTCAGGGCTTCGTCAAAATCTTGGCAATTCTCGCCCTTACGCGATCTCGTGGGGTGGGGTAGTTTTCAGGGAAGCCTCCCCGCGGGAGGTCCCTCTCTATCCACTCGAGACACATCAAGAGACCAGCCAGCGGCGATCTCCCTTGCTGCTGGAAGAGCTGCGATTCCGACTCCTGAACCAAGGATCAGCAACACATGTCCTCTCCCACGAATGCCTGTCGTGCGTTCCTGCAACGCACCTTCGCCGCCGGCGCGATCGCCGTCGGCTTCGTCGGCACCCTCTTCGCCCAGGGATCTGACAGCTGCGCGACCCCCCAAGTCGTCGCCGGCAGCGGCACCTTCGCCTTCAACGGCACCGCCGCCGTCAGCGGCGTCGATGCCGTGCAATGCGCGAGCTCGACGGGCGACGTGTGGTTCTCGTGGACCGCGCCGTCGACCTACTCGGTGACGATCGCGACGTGCGGCGGAACGACGGGCGACACCGTGTTGTCGGTCTGGCAAGCGACGAGCTGCCCCTCGGGGGCTGCGGTCGCGTGCAACGACGATGGTTGCAGCACGCAGTCCTCGGTCACCTTCGTGGCGACCTCGGGCACGACCTACCTGATCCAGGTCGCGTTGTACAACAGCGCCAGCACGGGCCCCGGCGGCTCGGGCAACTTCACCATCAGCGCTCCGCCGCTCGTCGGTCCGCAGTTCAAGTTGCTGAACACGGTCGACCTCACCTCGACCTCGGTGGCGGCGAATCCGCAGTTCATCGGCACCGCTCCGTCGGCCGTCGCCTGGGAGAACGGCGACCTGATCGTGGCCGGCTTCAACGCCGGCACCACCGCGGCTCCGACCGCCATCACGCGCGTGTCGAACGTGCTGACGGCTTCGCCGACCTTCGGCACGGCCTTCGGCGCCATCGCCGCCACGCCGTCGCAGCGCGGCTACTCGGGCCTCGCGGCCCAAGGCGGCAAGATCGCCGCTTCGCACGACTTCGGCTCCAACCAGACGAACGCCTGGCGCCTCTACAACAACGACGGCACGCTGGCCTGGTCGAGCATCGAGTCCGGTCGCGGCATGTCGGGCATCGACTTCAACCCCGGCTTCGGCTCGGTCGACTCGGGCGTCAGCTACCTGGCGCAGGGCTCCGGCCGCGTGCGCCTCGCCAACGAAGCCACGGGCGCGCTCGTCTACACCAGCGCGAACGGCGCGATCATCAACCTGACGCCGACGGCGACGGGCTGGCGCGACATGGTGTTCGACCCGGCCACGGGCGACCTCTACACGCGCGTCAACAACGACGTCTCCAAGCACGTCCGCACGGGTGGCAACGCCTACACGCCCAACACGCGCATCGTCGACGTCACCGACGTCTCGACGGTCGCCGGCCAGAACATCGAGTTCCTGAACACCTCGGGCGGCAACTTCCTCCTCTACAACGACCGCGCTTCGTCGGCCACCGGCCAGACCTTCGCCAGCCGCCTCAAGATGGTCACGACCAGCGGCGCCGCGGTCGCCGCCGTCTTCGGCCCGACGCCGTGCTTCTCGCCGGCGAACGCCACCGGCTACTACGACTTCTCGTGGGATGCGGCCAACGGTCGCCTCGCGGTTCTCGACTTCTTCAACCGTCGCGTCTACGTGTTCGAGTACTGCACCGGCGACGCCGACTTCGACGGCATCGCTGATTGCCTCGACACCGCGCCGTGCAACGACACCTGCGCCACCGCGGCCAACCTGCCCTTGGGCGTCGCCGGCCTCGCGGGCGACAACACGCTCGCCAGCAACGAGATCGGCGCCGCCTCGTGCGCGCCCACGAGCGGCGACCTGTGGTACTCGGTCACCACGACCGCCCTCGGCAACCTGACGGTCGACACGGTCGGCTCGGCCCTCGACACCGTGCTCGAGGTCTACAGCTCCTGCGGCGGCACGCTGCTCGGCTGCAACGACGACATCGGCGGCGGCGTGGTCCAGTCCAGCGTCGCGGCGAACGCCCTGCCGGCCGGCACCTACCTGGTGCGCGTCGCGGGCTACTCCGGCTCCTCGGGCACCTTCACGGTGCGGGCCAACTTCACCCTCGCGGGCGACGTGTGCACGGACGCCGTGTCCGTCGCGGTGCCCAGCACGACGAACGGCACGACGATCGGCGCCACCGCCGACGCCGGCCTGCCCGCGGTCGCCGGTCCCGGCAACCAGGAAGGCGGTTCCAACTTCAGCGTGACCGCGCCCGGCGTGTGGTACCGCGTGAACGTGCCGACGACCCAGACGGTCTACGCCGACACGCTCGCCACGACCGGCACCTTCGACAGCAAGCTGCACGTCTACACGGGCACCTGCGGCGCCCTCGTCGGCGTCACCTGCAACGACGACGTCGTCGGCAGCGCGGGCGGCTTCCGCTCCAAGGTCGCCTGGGTCGCCAACGCCGGTCAGGACTACTGGGTCCTCGTCAACGCCTTCGGCACGGGCACGGGCAACTACATCCTGACCGTGACGGGCGACGCCACGCCGGCCAACGATGAGTGCGCCAACGCGCAAGCGCTGGCCTCGACGACGGGCTCGGTCTCGGGCACGAACGTCGGCGCCACGGGCGAGACCTACTCGCTCACGTCGGTCCAGCTCGCCTCGTGCGCGACGACCTACACGTACTGGGACACCTGGTACAGCTTCACGCCGCCCGCGGGCTGCAACGCCAGCTACACCTTCTCGACCTGCGGCACCTACGACACGATCGTGTCGGTCTACTCGGCTTGCCCGAGCGGCGCCGTCTCCAACCAGGTGACGGGTGCCTGCAACGACAACGGCGCCGCGGGCTGCACGCCGGGTTCCTCGGTGACGGTCGCCCTGACCGGCGGCACGACTTATCTCGTGCGCGTCGCCACGGCCGGCGCCCAGTCGACGGCGGTCGGCGGCGGACAGGCCTACACGCTGGCCTGGTCGACGCCCGACACGGACGCCGACGGCACCGTCGATTGCCTCGACGGTTGCCCGGCCGATCCGCTGAAGACGGCTCCGGGCCTGTGCGGCTGCGGCGTCGCCGACACGGACACGGACACGGACGGCACGCCTGATTGCAACGATGGCTGCCCGAACGATGTCAACAAGACGGCTCCGGGCCAGTGCGGTTGCGGCGTCCTCGACACCGACACCGACCTGGACGGCATCGCCGACTGCATCGACAACTGCCCGCAGTTCTCGAACGCCAGCCAGGCCGACGGCGACAACGACGGCGTGGGCGATGCGTGCGACAACTGCTTGACGCAAGCGAACCCGTCGCAGGCCGACTGCGACGTGGACGGCATCGGCGACGCGTGCGAAATCGCGGCCGGCGAGGCGGACTGCAACGCCAACACCGTGCCCGACAGCTGCGACATCCTCAACGCGACCTCGGCCGACATCAACCTCACGGGTGTGCCGGACGAGTGCGAGACGAGCGGTGGCACGCAGTACTGCTTCGGCAACGTGGGCTGCCCGTGCGGCAACAACTCGGTCGTGGGCGGCTGCCGCAACTCGACGGGCGTGGGCGCGTTCCTCTTCGGCACCGGCGTCAGCTCGGTGACGAACGACACGTTCATGCTGTCGGCTGGCGGCCTGCCGGTCCCGGCCAACAACCAGCGCGCGTTCGCCTTGTTCCTGCAAGGCACCGCCTCGACGAGCACGCCCTTCGCCGACGGCAAGGTCTGCGTGGGTGGCTCGACGGTGCGGATCGCGACGCTCTCGCCGTTCCAAGGCGGCGCGACCTACCCGCAGGGCCTCAACCCGTCGATTTCGACGGTGGGTGGCATCCCGACGGTGGGCGGCGCCCGCTACTACCAGGTTTGGTACCGCAACACGGCTGGTCCGTGCGGCACGGGCTCGAACCTGACCAACGGCGTCGCCGTGATCTGGATCCCCTGATCCGGGAATGACTGACCCGAGGGAGGCACTCCCTCGGGCCCAGTCGAGTCCATCGACCGGGGCCGTCTCTCGCCAAGCGAGGGGCGGCCCCGGTCACATGTCCGTCAAGGCATCGCGGGTGAATCAGCGTGTGAGTCTTGCCTGCCAGCGGCTTGGGTCACGAACTGACGCTCACGGAAGCATCGAGGTTGGCTGTTTAACGAATGGCAGATGAAGATTGCGTGGTATTTCCTTGTTTTAGGAATGCGTTTTTAAAACTGCGGTACGATCTCCAATCGCAGCGGAGCCCACTCTCATGGCCCGCGGCTCGTTCGACCGACAGATGCCTGTCTCCGGACGATTTCTGAAGCCAACGACTGCAACCCCTCAGTTCCTCCCAAACCACCTGTCCTGCGTCGAAGCCCCGCTTGTCCCCCTACGGTCGGACATCGCGCCTTCACGCCGTCCAGCGTCCCGGGATTGAGACGCAACGCTCGAGACCAAGCCCCGAGAATCAGCCAATGAAGACCGACACCAACAGCAACGGCTTCCTCTCTTCCCTCGTGCGCGCCGCCGTGCTGGCTCGCAAGCGCTTGCATGAAGGGGCAGCCGTGCTGGTGGCTCTCGGAACGGTCGCGTCGAGCGCACTTGGCGCCGCCGGTCCCGTCGTCCAGGGCGGGGGCGACACGACGCCGCCGACGATCATCGACTGCGCGCCGGACTTGAAGGCGAACGCGAACACGAGCTGCCTGGCCACGGTGCCGGACCTGACCTTCACCGTGAACGCCACGGATGACAGCGGCACGGTCGTGGTCACGCAATCCCCGGCGGGCGGCACGCAGCTGACGGCCGGCGTCCACCCGATCACGATGACGGCGACGGACCCGAGCGGCAACACCGCGACCTGCGTCGCCACCTACACCATCCACGACAACCGCGTGCCGACGATCTCGGCCTGCGCCTCCGCGCAGACGGGTTCGGTCGGCGCCAGCGGCACGATCGCCCTGCCCGACTTCGCCACGGGCACCGCGGCCGCCGACAACTGCGCGGTCACGTCGCGCACGCAATCGCCCGCGGCCGGCACGCAAGTCGGCCTCGGCGCCACGACGGTCACCGTGACCGTGGCCGACGCGGCGGGCAACACCGCCAGCTGCACCACGAGCTTCACCGGCATCGATACGACGCCGCCCGTGATTTCGTCCTGCGGGCCGACCCAGTCGGCCAATGCGGACGCGGGGAGCTGCACGGCGCTGGTGCCCGACTTCACGTCGGGAGTGGTGGCCGCGGACAACACCACCGCCACCGGTTCCCTGGTCGTGACCCAAGCACCGGCCGCCGGCGCGGTCCTCGCCAAGGGCTCGCACGACATCACGCTGACCGTCGCCGACGCGGCGGGCAACACGTCCACTTGCACCGCGAGCTTCGTGGTCGACGACGTGACTCCGCCCGCCTTCACGGCCTGCGCGCCTCCGCAAACGCTCTCCGGCGACGCCTCCTGCGGCGCCTTGATGCCCGACTTCGCCTCGACCGCCTCGGCCGCCGACACCTGCGCCGGGGCTGTCGTCGTCACCCAGAGCCCCGCGGCCGGCGGAGCGATCGGCTTCGGCACGACCAGCGTGACCTTGACGGCCACCGACGCCGCCGGGACCACGACGACCTGCGCGACCTCGGTGACGGTGGTGGACACGACGTCGCCGACGATCAGCGCCCCTTCGACGCATTCCTTGGTGCTCGGCACTCCGTGCGTGGGCCAGTTGGCGGACATCACCAGCCGTGCCACGACCGGGGACAACTGCCCGTCGACGGGCGCCGTGGTGGTGACGCAGTCTCCCGCGGCGGGCACGAGCGTCGTCCCCGGCAGCTTGGTCGTGACGTTGACCGCGACGGACGCCTCCGGCAACACGTCGACGGCGAC
>JBKDQQ010000088.1:0-26885 GCA_046341775.1 Planctomycetia bacterium | reverse complement strand
GGTCTCGGGCAACGGGTTCGAGCACCCGCTCGGGACGATCGCCCCCGGAGCGCGCGCCGAGGTGCGCGTGCAACCGCGTGGCGAGACCGGCCTGACGCTGGCCTTCGAACGCGAAGGCCGGCGCGTCATGCACGGCCCCGATGGCTACTTCGAAGCCTCGGGGGGCTACGAAGTCGTCGCCACGGTGCGCGCCGACGGCTCCGTCGAAGTCCGCGACGAGCTCTGACGCGCGGGGGCGCGACGACGCCCATGGCGAGCACGCCCGTGGAGACGACGACGGGCGCCGACCCGCGAGGCCGACGCCCGTCGCATGCGCTCGACGCGCGTGATCGCTCAAGCCTTGGCGAGCTTGCCCTGCAGATGCGCCACGACCATGTCGCCGACCTCGGTGGTGCCGTGGTCGCCGGTGTTGACGCTGCGGATGCGCTTGCTGCGGATCAGGTCGATGATCGTGTTCTCGATCGCCGCGCCGGCTTCCTTCTCGCCGAGGTAGTCGCACATCATCGAGGCGGCCATGATCGCGGCCACCGGGCAGGCCTTGTTCTGGCCGGCGTACTTGGGCGCGCTGCCGTGGATCGGCTCGAACAAGCTGACCTTGCCCGGGTGGAGGTTGCCCGAGGCGGCGATGCCCATGCCGCCCTGCAGCATGGCGCCGAGGTCGGTGATGATGTCGCCGAACAGGTTGGTGGTGACGGCCACGTCGAACCACTCGGGGTTCTTGACCAGCCACATGCACGCCGCGTCGATGTAGGCGTGCTCGGTCTTGATGTCCGGGTACTCCGCGGCGACTTCGTGGAAAACGCGCTGCCAGAGGTCGTGCGAACGCAGCGCGTTCGCCTTGTCGATCAGCGTGACCTTCTTCTGCTTGTTGCGCGCGCGCGCCGCGTCGAAGGCGTAGCGGATGGCGCGTTCGACGCCGATGCGCGTGTAGGTCATGACCTGCGAGGCGACCTCGATCGGCAGCCCCTTGTGCGCGAAGCCGAAGGTTCCGGTGTAGGCGCCTTCGGTGTTCTCGCGCACGAACACCATGTCGATGTCCGCCGGCCCCTTGCCCTTCAGGGGGCACAGGCGCTCGTCGTACAGGCGCACGGGGCGCAGGTTGATGTACAGGTCGAGCTCGAAGCGCATCTTGGCGATGATGCCGTACTCGATCTTGCCCACCGGCGCGCGCGGGTCGCCGATGGCGCCCAGGTAGATCGCGTGGTGCTGCTTGACCTCCTCGAAGGCGGCCTGCGGGAAGATCATCTCGTCCTTCTGGCCGTGGTCGAGCCAATGCTGCGTGCCGAAGGGATAGACGGTCTTCCTCGTCGAGAACCCGTGGATGGACGCGACGGCGTCCAGCACCTTCAGTGCCTCGTGCGTGACATCCGGTCCGATGCCGTCGCCAGCGACGACGGCGATGTTGTACTGCTTCATGGTGTCAGCTCCCCCTCGGGCCGGCGCCCGCGTTCGTGGTGGTGGTCGTGTTCGAGAACATGCCGGGCTTGTATTCGACGATGCACCCGGCGACGGCGCTGGCCGCGACCGTCAAGGGCGAGGCGAGGTACAGCCGCCCCGGGCCCGAGCGCCCGGCGAAGTTGCGGTTGATGGCGCTGACCGTGACCTGCTCCTTGGTGTCGGAGACGCCCGGTCCGCAACCGATGCAAGCGCCGCAGCCGGGGTTGATCACTTCGACCCCGGCCTTGGCGTAGATATCGAGGTAGCCCTTGGCGCGCGCGTAGTCGCGCACGGCTTCGCTGCCGTACTGGATGTACATCTTCACGCCGGGCGCCACGCCGCGACCGGCGGCCAGCGCGTCCTGCAGCACCAGCGCGTACATGTCGAAGTCGTGCTCCTTGCCGGCCGTGCACGAGCCGCCGTAGGCGATGTCGATCTTCACCTCGCCCAGTTGCGCGACATCCTTGCCGTAGGTCGGGTCGCCCGGCTCGGCCACCATGGGTTCGAGCCGCGACAGGTCGATGGTGTAGCGGCCGCCGTGGTAGGTGGCGCCCTTGTCCGGCGCGACGCAGCGCGCGCGCAGCGCGGCCTTGTCGACGCCGGGGCGGCGCACGGCGATCCACTCGACCAGCGCCTCGTCGGCCTCGCACACGCCGCTCTTGGCGCTGCACTCGGTGGCCATGTTGCACAAGGTGGCGCGCTCGTCGAGCGAGAGGCTCGCGAGCCCAGGGCCGCCGAACTCCATCACGCGGTCCAGCGTGTGCTCCGGCACCGCGTGCACCTTGAGGATGTGCAGGATCAGGTCCTTGGCCGTGACGCCTGGGCGCAGCGCGCCCACCAGGTCGAAGCGGATCGTCTCGGGCACGATCACGAAGGTGAAGCCCGAATGCACGAGGCCGGCGTACTCGGTCGCGCCCACGCCCCAGGTCAGCGCGTTGCTGCCGCCACCCATGCAAGTGTGGCTGTCGGTGGCCTGGATGAAGTCGCCGGGGTCGACGAACTGCTCGCGCGCCACCTGGTGGCAGATGCCGGGGGACACGCCTTGCTTGGCCGAGTAGTCGCGCACGCCGGTGTGGCGCTGGAACTCGTTCTGCAGGTCGCGCAGCGTCTGGATCTGCGCGGCGAACGGCGCCATGCGCTTGACGCCGTCGGCGTAGAGGAGATGGTCCTCGAAGACCGCGAACTTGGACGGGTTCGGCAACTTGTAGTCGGCGCCGTACTCCTGCGCGAGGAAGTGGTGCACCTGCGCGGTGGTGAACTCGTGGCTGTAGCCGCCGTCGACCTTGACCAGGCAGATGTCGCCCGGCTGCAGGTGCGCCGCGCCCGTCGCGCCGACCAGCTTGGCGGCGAGGATCTTCTCGGCGATGGTCATCGGCCGCGGCGCGGTCTTCGGCGCCGGCACCGCGGTCCGGCCCGCCTTGTAGGCGGCGGAGAACGGGAACAGGCCGCCCGCTTCGAGGATGGCGCGCGTCACCTCGTCGTAGCGCCCGGTGAACTCCGCCAGCGGGATCTCCTCGCCCTTCTGCAGGCGCGCGAGCTGCTCGTAGGTGCCCATCAACTGGCCGAGGTTGATGTTGTTGCGCTCGTGGATCGGCGCGAAGCTCGCCGCCACCACGAGGTGCACGCCCGACCAGCGTTCGCACTGCGGCGCGGTCTCGCGCGACGAGCCCGTGCCCTTGCGCTGGCCGCTGACGACCACCTCGAATCCGCCGTCCATCAGGGCGCGCGTCTGGAACACGCGCGCGCCGTCCTTGGCGCCGCCCTTGTGGACGAGGCCGGCGTAGGCGTCGAGCGCGATGTCCTCCGGCTTGTGGCGGAAGCACACCCACGCCGGCGTCATCGCGTCGGTGTTGATGTCGTCGAGCAGCGTCGCGGGATCGACCTGCTCCATGCGCAGGTTCCGTCCGGAGTACAGCTGCTCCTCGATGGTCGCGTAGTCCTTGGTCAGGAACAGCACGCGCTTGCCCGGAGTCAGGCGCACGACGCGCGAGCCGTCGGCCTTGGTGTGGATCAGCGGGTTCATCGAGGAATGTCGCTCGTTCCGTGCGGCCTCAGAGGGCCGCGTTCTCGACCAGCACGGCGATGCCCTGTCCGCCGCCGATGCAGGCGGAAGCCACGCCGTAGCGCTTCTTCGTCGCGCGCAGCTCGTGCATCAGGGTCAGCACGAGGCGCGTGCCCGAGGCGCCGAGCGGGTGGCCCAGCGAGATCGCGCCGCCGTTGACGTTGCAGCGCGCGCGGTCGAGGCCGAGTTCCTTCTCGCAGCCGAGGTACTGGCCCGCGAAGGCCTCGTTGATCTCGACGAGGTCGATCTGGTCGAGCTTCAGGCCGGCCTGCTCGCACACCTTGCGGATGGCGGGCACGGGACCGATGCCCATCTCGGTGGGATCGACGCCCACATAGGCCCAGCCGCGCACGAAGCACCACGCGTCGAGGCCGGCGGCCTTGGCTTGCGCGGCGCTCGTCACGACCACGGCGGCGGCGCCGTCGACGATGCCCGAGGCGTTGCCCGCGGTCACCGTGCCTTCCTTCCCGAAGGCCGCGCGCAGCTTGGCGAGGCCCTCCAGCGTCGTGTCGGGCTTGATGTGGTCGTCGGTCGCGACCGTCTCGTCGCCCTTGCGGCCCTTGACGACCACCGGGACGATCTCGGCCGCGAATCGGCCGCTCTGCACGGCCTTCGCGCCCAACTGGTGGCTGCGCAGCGCGTACGCGTCCTGCTCCTCGCGCGTGATGCCGAGGCGCTTGGCGACCTTCTCCGCCGTCTGCGCCATGTACAGGCCGCCGACCGGGTCCATCAGCGACGCGAACAGCGAGTCGACGATCGCCTGCTGCTGGCCGAAGCCCACGCCGGCGCGCATGCCGTAGATGACATGCGGCGCCTGGCTCATGTTCTCCATGCCGCCCGCCAGCACCGTCTTCGCCTCGCCGAGGCGGATGAGCTGCGCGCCGCTGACGATCGACTGCAGTCCCGAGCCGCACAGGCGGTTCACCGTCAACGCCGGCACATGCTGCGGCACGCCGGCCTTGAGGCCCACGTGGCGCGCCCCGTACAACGCGTCGACCGAGGTCTGCAGCGCGTTGCCCATGACCACGTGGTCGACCGCGTCCGGAGCGACCTTGGAGCGCTCCAACGCCGCCTTCGAGGCGATCGCCGCGAGTTCCATCGCGGACAGGTCCTTGAACTTGCCGAAGCCCGGCGTGCCGACGTACTCGGCCATGGGGGTGCGGGCGCCGCCGACGATGACGATGTCGTTCTGCATGTGGTTCTCGCGTGGATCCGTGCGTGGTGGTGGCGCCGCGTCAGCGGCCGGTGAACTTGGCGGGGCGCTTCTCGAGGAAGGCGGCCATGCCTTCCTTCATGTCCGCGGTGGTCGAGGCGAGGCCGAACATGTCGGACTCGATGATCTCGCCTTCCTGCTGGCTCATGTTCTGGCCGCGACGGATGGTCTCGAGCGCCAGGCGCACGGCCACGGGGCCGCGCGACAGGATCGTCTGCACCATCTTGAGCGTGCCTTCGCGCAAGCCTTCGTGGTCGAACAAGCGGTTCACCACTCCGACGCGGTGCGCTTCCTCGGCCGAGTACATCTCGCCCGTCAGCACCCACTCGCGGGCCACGCCCGGACCGGCGATGCGCGACAGGCGCTGCGTGCCGCCGTAGCCCGGGATGATGCCCAAGCTGACTTCCGGCAGGCCCACGCGCGCCGTCCTCGCCGCCGTGCGCAGCGTGCAGGCCATGGCGAGCTCGAGGCCCCCGCCCAGCGCGAAGCCGTTGATCATCGCCACCGAGGGCTTGACGGAGTGCTCGAGCACGGAGAACACCGTCTGGCCGAAGAAGGCGAGCTTCTTCGCGTCCATGGCGGTCTGCATGGCGTGCAGCTCGCCGATGTCGGCGCCGGCGACGAAGGCCTGCTTCTCCGCCGGCTTGCCTTCGATCGGCGCCCCGGTGACGACGATGGCGCGCGTCGCGTCGTCGGCGTCGAGCGCCTCGAAGGCGTGCTTGAGCTCGACCAGCGTGGCGTGGTTCAGCGCGTTCATCGCCTTCGTGCGGTTGACCACCACGAAGCCGACGCCGTCGGCGCGCTCGACGAGGATGTTCGCGTACTGCATCGGCGCGCTCATTGCTTGGCCGGGGCCGGCACGACCTTGGCGGACTTGATCTCCTGCTTCGCCACCGGACGGTCGCCCGGACCGGTGCGCGTCTTGGCGATGGCGTCGACCACCTCGAGGCCGCGCACGACCACGCCGAAGGCCGAGTACTGGCCGTCGAGGTGCGGCGAGGCGTCGTGCATGACGAAGAACTGGCACGAGGCCGAGTTCGGATCGGAGGAGCGCGCCATCGACAGCACGCCCTTCTTGTGCGGACGCTGGCTGAACTCGGCCTTCAGGCGCCGCGGTCCGCCGCCGGTGCCGGTGCCGGTCGGGTCGCCGCCCTGGATCATGAAGCCCGGGATGACGCGGTGGAAGATCACCCCGTCGTAGAACCCCGCCTGGCACAGGTCGAGGAAGTTGCGCACGTGGTTCGGCGCGGTCTCCGGCCAGAATTCCATCTCCATCTCGCCGGCGGTGGTCGTCATGACCACGCGCCAATTGGCGAGCTGGGCGGCGTCCATGTTCATGAAATCCTGCTTCTGGCTCATCGTGTGCTTCCTCTTCTCGTGCTGGGTGGGGTGCGAAGTGCGGGGCGCGCGCGCGAGTCTGTCAATTCGCCTTGACGCGCATGATGATCGTCTTCTCGATGCGCTGCGGCTGCGCCGGCGAGACCGTGCGGTCGGGGCCGAAGGTTCCGTTGGCGGTGGCGATCTTGTCGAGCGTGTCGAAGCCCGACACCAGCCGCCCGAAGCAGCTGTACTTGCCGTCCAGCGACGGGTAGGGCCCGTGCATGACGAAGAACTGGCAACTGGCGGTGTTGGGGCCGCTGCTCGCCATCGACAACACGCCGCGCTCGTGCTTCTTGACGCTCGAGAACTCGTCCTTCAGCGTCCGCGGGCCGTTGCCGGTGCCCCACTCGCGGCGCTTGGCCGGATCCTTGGTCTTGGGATCGCCGCCCTGGATCATGAAGCCCGGGCCGACGCGGTGGAACAAGGTCCCCGCGTAGAAGCCCGTGCGGCACAACTCGAGCCAGTTGCGCACCATGTTCGGCGCGACCTCGGGCCAGAACTCGACTTCCATCGGGCCCTGGTTCGTGACCATCAGGACGCGGAACTGCGCCAGGTCCGCCGTGGGGAACTTGGCCTCGTCGAGGAACGAGTCGCTGGTCTCGAAGGCCTCGATGCGGCGCACCTTCTGCGCGCCCGCCGGATCGCCCAGCCAGTCGAGCTCGAAGTCGCCCTCGAGACCGGCTGATTGCAGCGCCGCGGCGAGGTCGACCTCGACGGCGAGCCGCGTGCCCGGCGGCAGCTTGAGCTTCGCCGCGTTGAGCGGCGCGCCCAAGGGCTTGCCGGCGATGGCGAAGCCGGCCGGCTCGAGCAGGGCGGCGTCGACCTCGCCTTGCGCGTCGGCGACGACGACGACCTTGGCCACGAACGGATCACCCGGCAGTTGGATCGTCGGGAAGCTGCAGGAAGGCTGCGCCAAGAGCGCCAGCGCGAGCGAGGTGGCGATCATGCCTTCTTGTCCCCCTGCCACTTGTAGAAGCCCTCGCCGCTCTTGCGGCCGAACTTCTTCTCGGCGCACTTCTGCTGCAGGATCTTCGGGATCGTGAACGCGGGCTCGTTCGGGTGCGCCTTCACCCAACCCTCGAGGATCGAGAGCGTCGTGTCGAGGCCGACGTAGTCGGTCAGCTCGATCGGGCCCATCGGGTAACCCGTGCCGAGCTTCATCGCGATGTCGATGTCCTCGGCCGAGGCGTCGCCGCGCTCGAGCATCAGCAGCGCCTGGCTCATGTACGGCACGAGCAGGCGGTTGACCACGAAGCCCGGCGTGTCCTTGCAGGCGATGGCGGTCTTGCCGCAGGCGGCGCCGAAGGCGCGCGCGGCCTCGAACACCGCCGCGTCGGTCTTGTCCGTGCGCACGACCTCGACCAGCTTCATCAACTGGACCGGATTGAAGAAGTGCAGGCCCACGAAGCGCGCCGGCCGGCCCGAGGCCTCGGCCATCGCGGCGATCGGGAAGCTCGAGGTGTTGGAGGCGAAGATCGTCTCCGGCTTGCACAGCTTGCCGAGCTCGGCGAAGAGCGCCTTCTTGACATCGAGGTTCTCGACGATCGCCTCCACCACCAGGTCGCAGTCGGCGAGATCCTGCTTCGACAGCGTGCCCGTGATGCGCGCGCGCACGCCCGCCGCGTCGAACTGCTGGCCCTTCTCGGCCGCCTTCTCCGCGAGCTTCGCCAGCGACTTGTCGATGCGTCCGAGGCCCGCGGCCAGCGCCGCGTCGGCCGCTTCGTAGACGACCACCGTGCAGCCGCCTTGCGCCGCGACCTGCGCGATGCCGTGGCCCATCAGGCCGCAACCGACGACTCCGACCTTCTTGATGCTCATGCGGGGTTCCTTCTCGTGTGGATCCGGTGTGGGAGGGTGGTGTTCACTTGCGTTCGAACGACACGGCGAGGCCCATGCCGCCCGAGATGCACAGGGTGGCGAGGCCGCGGCGCCCGCCGCGTCGCTTGAGTTCGTGCAGGAGCGTCGCGACGATGCGCGCGCCCGTGGCTCCGATCGGGTGGCCGAGCGCGATCGAGCCGCCGTTGGCGTTGACGCGGTCCATCGGCATGGGGTGCTGCCGGTGGCAGGCGAGCACCTGCGCCGCGAAGGCTTCGTTCAACTCGATCAGGTCGAAGCCGTCGGCCGCGAGACCCGCCTGGCGCTCGAGCGCCCGCATGGCCGGCACGGGGCCGATGCCCATGATCTTCGGATCGACGCCGGCTTGCGTAGCGGGGCCGAGCGTCGCCAGCACCTCGAGCCCGCGCTTGCGCGCCTCGCTGGCGCGCATCAGGAGGATGGCCGCCGCGCCATCGGTGATGCCGGAGGCGTTGCCCGCCGTGACCGTGCCCTTGGCCTTGTCGAAGACCGCCGGCAACTTGGCGAGGCTCTCCAGCGTCGTGTCGGGGCGCGCGTGCTCGTCGGCGTCGACGACGACGTCGCCCTTCTTGCCCGGCACCTTGACCGGCACGATCTCGTCCTTGAACTTCCCCGCGGCGATCGCGGCGCCGGCCTTCTGCTGGCTGCGCCAGGCGAACTCGTCTTGTTCGGCGCGCGGGATGGAGAGGTCCTGCGCGAGCTTCTCCGCGGTCTCGCCCATCAGCATGCCCGCCAACGGGCAGCCAAAACCGTCTTTGTACATCGCATCGACGACATCGGCATGTCCGAGGCGATATCCGGTGCGGAACTTGGGCAGGAAGAAGGGCAGCCCGCTCATGCTCTCGACGCCTCCGGCGACGACGATGTCGGCGCGCCCGAGCGCGATCGCCTCGGCCCCGAGCAGGATGCTCTTCAACCCCGAACCGCAAGCCATGTTGACGGTCCACGCGCAGGTCTCCTGCGCGATGCCGGCGCGATAGGCGATCTGGCGCGCGACATTGGGACCGCCTCCCGCCTGGCGACCGTTGCCCATGATCACCTCGCCCACATCGGCTCCACCCACGCCGGAGCGCGCCAGGAGTTCGGCGACCAGCCCCGCGCCGAGGTCCGCGGCCGTCAGGTCGGCGAACGCGCCCAGGTACTTGCCGATGGGCGTGCGCAGGGCATGCGTGACGACGATGGCCTCGTCGCCTTGGGGCGGTCGCAGCATGGTAGGGGTGGGTGCGCCGGGCTCGCGGGGCAGGCGACCAGCGGGAGGTCGGGGGGCTGCACCGGATCTGCTCGGCGGGTTGCGAGCCGAACAGGATAGGGAGCGCCACCGAGACCGTGCAAGCGCGTCGGACCAGCAAGGTGCCCCCTTCCGAGCAGATGCGAGCGGGCCTAGGCTTGAGGGCGGCTGGGGGCTCGGAAAGCCTCTTTCCACGCCGGATCTTTGCAATCCGGACCCGCCACCAGCCTAGACACCATGACCGACCCCGCCCTCCAGCCGGACTTCGACCCGTCCAGCCGCCCACCGCGCGCCAAGTTGGCGGCGCGGGCGACCTTGCTGACGAGCCTCTTGGCGGACGAGTCGGAGCACGTGCGCGAAGCGGTGCGGCGCGAGTTGACGGCCATGGGCAAGAACGCCTTGCCGGCCTTGCGGCGCGCGGCGCGCGAAGGCGACGCGGCGCTGCGCGGACGCGCGCGCCAGATCCTCTCCACGCGCGAGCGGCTGGCGGTGCTCAAGCGCCTCGCAGGGATGATGGCGAAGCCCAACCTCCGCCTCGAACCGGCGCTGTGCGTGCTGGCCCAACTTGACGAGCCGCGCTTCGATCCGCGGCCGATGCTGCGGGAGTTCGACGACCACGCCAAGGCCGTGGCGGCGCGCGCGCGAGGCTCGGACAGCGCGCTCGAACGGGCCTTGGCCCTGGCCGAGCACCTCGGCGGCGAACTCGGCTACGGCGGCAGTCGCGGCGAGTACCACCATCCCGCCAACATCCACATCCATTCGGCTTGGCGCATGCGCCAAGGCATGCCCCTGACCTTGTGCGCGATCTGGTCGTCGGTGGCGCGCCGCGCCGGCATCCGCACGGGGCTGATCCCCCTGCCCGGGCACGTCATGCTGCGCGTGCACGGCGGCGACGGCGCGGTGGTCATCGACCCCTACCAGAAGGGCGAGGTGCGCAGCGAACGCGACCTGCGGCGGTACCTGCGCGAGAACGGGGTGCCGTTCGACCCGGCCTACCTGCGAGACGCCTCCGAGCCGGTGTTCGTGCGGCGCCAGATCGCCAACCTGCAGAAGAGCGCGGAGAAGCGCGGGCTCGCCGGACAAGCGCGCGAACTGCAACTGCTCCTGTCGCTCGCCGATCGGCGCGCGGCGCGGCCGGCCAAGGCCACCTGAGGCGCGCCATGGCCGAACTGCAAGGTGCATCCGGCGAGGCGTTGGCGCAGGGCGTCGTGCCGGTCTTTCCGCTGCCGAACGTGTACTTGTTCCCGGGCTGCGTGATGCCGCTGCACATCTTCGAGCCGCGCTACCGGCAGATGATCGAGGACCAGCTCGACAAGACCGGTCGCATCGTCATGGGCGCACTGCTCGAGGGCGAGCGCGACGAGGACGGACGGCCCGCCATCCATCCCATCGCCGGGCTGGGCGAGATCGGACGCCATGAACGCCTGCCGGACGGGCGCTTCCTCGTGTGGCTCGTCGGGATGGCGCGCGTGCGCATCGAGGAAGTGCCGAGCACCCGCCTCTACCGCACCGTGCGTTGCGAGACGATCGAGGACTTCCCCGCCACGCCCGAGGCCGAGGCGCGCCTGCGTCCGCGCGTGAAGACCGCGTTGATGTCGCGCGCGCGCGAATTGCTCAACATGCCCGACCAGGTGCCGCTCGGCCACCTGGCGGACCTCTTGCTGCAGCGCCTGCCGTTGTCGGCGCCGCAGATGCGCGTGCTGTACTCCGAGGTCTCGGTCGAGCGCCGGGCCGACGGAGCGCTGCAGGCGCACGAGTTGCTGCCGCGCGACTCGCAAGGCGGCGCGGGCTGAGGCGAGGCGGCCTCCGCGCAGGAGGACGGCGCGCACGACGACGATGGACGACTCCAGGAACCTCGCGCCCGACTTCCCCGCCGGCCTGCGCTGGTTCAACGTGGCGCGGCCCCTTGGGCTGGCCGACCTGCGCGGTCGCGCCGTGCTGCTCGACTTCTGGACCGGCGGCGAGATCGCCTGCCACCACAACGCGGCCCAGTTGCGCATCGTCGCCGCGCGCGTCGGACCGGACCTCGCCGTCGTGGGCGTGCACTCCGGCAAGTTCGCCGGCGAACAGGACGCGCGCGCCGCGCAGGAGGCGTTGCTGCGGCTCGACATCGAGCATCCGGTGGTCGTCGACCGCGAGCGCGAGCTGTGGAACGCCTACGAGGTGAAGAGCTGGCCCACGCTCGTGCTGCTCGATCCCGCGGGCCGCATCGTGGGCGGCTTCTCGGGCGAGCTCGACGCCGACAAGCTCGTCGAGCTCGTGACGCGCCACTTGCGGCGCTGGCGCGAGGAAGGACTGGTCGGAGGCGCGACGTTCGAAGCGCGCAGCGAGTCCGCGCGCGAGCATCGGCACCTGCTGCGCTTCCCCTCCAAGCTCTTGTGCGCCTCCGAGGCGCACCTCTACGTCGCCGACACCGGCCACAACCGCGTGCTGGAACTGGAGCTCGACCCGCACGGACGCGAAGCCTTCGTGCGCCGTTCCTTCGGCTCGGGCGTGCGCGGCCTGAAGGACGGCGAAGGCGACGAAGCCCACTTCGACGCGCCGCGCGGCTTGGCGCTGGTCGGGAGGCGCCTGTGCGTGGCCGACACCGGCAACCACTGCGTGCGCGCGATCGACCTCGACTCGGGTCGCGTCGCCACCATCGCGGGCACGGGCGAAGTCGGCCTGCGCCTGCCGCGGCCGGGGCACCCGCTGCGCGTGGCGCTGCGCTCGCCGTGGGCCCTGTGGTGGGATCGTCCGCGCTTGTACGTGGCCTTGGCGGGCAGCCACCAACTGGCGGCCCTCGAAGGCGACGACTTGCTGCTGCCCCTCGCCGGCAACGGACGCGAAGCCCTCGTCGACGGACCGGCGCTCGAAGCGAGCTTCAACCAGCCGAGCGACCTCGCCAGCGACGGGCGCGCGCTGTATGTCGCCGACGCCGAGGCCTCGGCGTTGCGAAGGCTCGAACTGGTCGGCCGCCCGCGCGTGGACACGCTGGTGGGCCAGGGCCTGCACGAATGGGGCGATCGCGACGGGCAAGGCGCCGAGGTGCGCTTGCAGCGCCCGGCGGGGTTGTGCTTCGACGGCCTGCTCTACATCGCCGACACGCTCAACCACAAGATCAAGCAGATGGACCCGGCCACGCGGCGCACGACGCGCCTCGCGGGCAGCGGCGAACGCGGACACGCCGACGGCCACTTCGTGCAGGCGCGCTTCCATGGCCCCGAAGGCCTCGCCGTGCGCGACCGGCGCATGTACGTCGCCGACACGGGGAACCACGTCGTGCGGGTGCTCGACCTGCGCCACATGGAAGCCTCGACGCTGATCGTGCACGATTGAGGCATGGCAAGCCTCGTCCTCGTCCTCGTGCCGTGCGTGCTGGCCTTGGCGCTGGCCGTGCTGTGGCGACGCAACGAGGAGAAGAAGCGCCTGGCGGCCATGCGCGTCGAGCGCCACAAGGCGAAGACGCGCGGCACCGACCGCGCCCGCCTCCAATACCCGAGCATCGACTTGGCGCGCTGCATCGGTTGCGGCGCGTGCGTCGACGCCTGCCCGGAGGACGCGGTGCTCGGCATGATGCACGGCCAGGCCGTCGTGCTGCACGGCGCGCGCTGCGTCGGCCACGGCAAGTGCGCGGAGGCCTGCCCCACCGGCGCCATCGTCGTGACGCTCGGGGACCTGTCGCGCCGCGACGACATCCCCGTGGTCGACGAGCGCTTCGAGGTCGAGGGAGTGCGCGGACTGCACCTCGCCGGCGAAGTGACCGGATGGTCGTTGGTGCGCACGGCCGTCGTGCAAGGCGTCGGCGTGGTCGACCATGTCGCGCGGCGCCTCGCGTCGGAAGGCCGCTCGGTCGGCCGGCCGCCCGGGCACCATCGGCTCGCGGGCGCGGCCGCCGAACCCGAGGTCGAGGGCGTGCTCGACCTCGTCGTCGTCGGCGCGGGACCGGCGGGCCTGGCGGCGGCGCTGCGCGCCAAGGAGAAGGGGCTCGCGTTCCGCGTGCTCGAGCAGGAGGAGCTCGGCGGCACGGTGGCGAAGTACCCGCGGCGCAAGCTCGTGATGACCCAGCCGATGGATCTGCCGCTCGCCGGACGCCTGGACCGCACCAGCTTCGAGAAGGAGGAGCTGGTCGAGCTGTGGACGCGCCTCGCCGCCGAGCACGAGTTGCCGATCACCACCGGCGTCGTGGTGCAGGCGGTCGAGCAGGTGGACGAAGGGCTCTTGCGCGTGCGCGCCAAGGACGGCGCGTGGACGGCGCGCAACGTGCTCCTGGCGCTCGGACGGCGCGGCACCCCGCGGCGACTCGGCGTGCCGGGGGAGGACCTGCCGAAGGTCGCGTACTCGCTGCTCGACGCGCAAGGCTACGAAGGCCGGCGCATCCTCGTCGTCGGCGGCGGCGACAGCGCGGTCGAGGCGGCGCTGGGCCTGGCCGAGACGGGCAACGAGGTCGTGCTCTCGTACCGCCAGGCGGCCTTCTCGCGCCTGCGCCCGCGCAACGAGGCGCGCATCCTCGAGGCGATCGCCAAGCGCGAGTTGCGCATGGAATGGGAGAGCGAGCTCCTCTCCGTGGCGGCGGACCATGTCGTGCTGCGCACCCAACGCGGCGACGCGCGCCTCGAGAACGACGAGGTGTTCATCTTCGCCGGCGGCACGCCGCCCTTCGAGCTGCTCAAGCGCTCGGGAGTGTCCTTCGACCACGGCGCTGCGCGCGAACCGCAGGTCGCCGACGACGGCGGCCTGGTCAAGGCGCTCGTCGTGGCGCTGTTCGCCTCGGCCTGCGTGCTGGCGGCGGCGTGGTGGTGGCGCGACTACTACTTCGCGCCGCGCGACCAGCGCCCGCTGCACGCGCTGCACGCGTGGCTGCGGCCCTCGAGCGGCCTCGGCTTGGCGCTCGGGATCGCGAGCATCGCGCTCGTCGCCTGCAACCTGCTGTACCTGCTGCGGCGCGCGGAAAAGCTGCCCTGGCCGAAGGCCAGCCTGCAGGCGTGGATGAGCGCGCATGTCGCCACCGGCATCGGCGCGTTCCTGCTGGCCGCGATGCATGGCGGCTTCGACACGCGCCAGACCGTCGGCGGGCACGCCTTCTGGGCCTTGGCCTTCCTGGTGGTGACGGGCGCGATCGGGCGCTGGTTCTATTCGTTCGTGCCGCGCGCCGCCAACGGGCGCGAGCTGGCGCTCGAGGAGGTGCACGCGCGCCTCGCCGCGTTGTCGGCCGAGTGGGACCAGCGCGCGGCCTTCGCGGCCAAGGTCGACGCCAGCGTGCAGGCGCTGGTGGCCGAGGGGCGCTGGGAGGGCGGCTTCTTCGCGCGGGTCCTCGCGCTGCGTCGAGGCCAAGCACGGCTTCGGAAGCTATTGGCCGAACTTCGCAAGGCTGGCGAGGCCGAAGGCGTGGCGCCGGACCAGCTCGATGCCTTGCTGGACTTGGCGCGTCGCGCGCAACGCACCGCGTTGATGGCCGCGCACTACGAGGACCTGCGCGCGATCCTCGGATCTTGGCGCTGGTTCCACCGTTGGGTGGCGCTCTTCATGGTGCTCGTGGTCGGCGTCCACATCTGGGCCGCGCTGCGCTACGGCGCGCTCGTCTAGCCGCGCTCGCGCGAGGACTGCATCCACGGCGCCGGTCCAGTACACTCCGCGCGTCCATGCCTTGTGCGTTCGAGGTCCGCTCGCGATGAAGAAGGCCGGTTGGTTGCTGGGGGCGGCGTCGGCGGCCCTCGTCGTCGTGCTGGTGCTGTGGGATGCGGATCGAGTCTCGCCCGGCACGATCACGCGCGTGCACGCCGCGTCGGCGGGCCTCGACGACGACGACTGCGAGTCCTGCCACGGCGATGGCCCCGGCGGGATGGCGAGCGCCTGCGGCGAGTGCCACGCCGACACGCTCGCCGACATCCGCGATGGACGCGGACTGCACGGCGGCCTCGCCGACGCGGCGAGCTGCCAGCGCTGCCACGGCGAGCACCACGGCCCCGACCACCCCCTCGTCAGCGACCTGAGCTTCGCCTTGGCGGGCATCGCGGATCGCTCGCGCTACGCGCACGAGGGACTGGCCTTCGCCTTGACCGGTGCGCACGCGGGCCTCGCGTGCGAGCGTTGCCATCCGCACGCCGACGCCGTGCTGCTCGAGAAGGGCCAGAAGCGCTTCGATGGACTCGCGCAGGACTGCGCCAGTTGCCACGCCGACCCGCACGGCGGCAAGCTCCCCGACTGCGCCTCGTGCCACGGGCAGGAACGCCCCTTCGCCGAAGTCGCGCTGTTCGAGCACACCGCCAAGTTCCCGCTCGAGGGCGTGCATGCCGGTCGCGGCTGCCAGGAGTGCCACCCCAAGGACTCGGCGCGCGCCATCGAGAGCTACGCGACTGGCGCGGACGCGAGCGCCGCGCGCGGTTGCGTCGACTGCCACGCGCAACCGCACGCGGCGGACTTCCTGGGCCTCGCGGACCTCTCCGATCGCCGCGCGGTCGACGCGACCTGCGTCGAGTGCCACGGCTTGTCGCAGGGCGCATTCGGCTCGGCGGCGGAACGCTTGACGCCCGCGCAGCACGAACGCAGCGGCTTCGCGCTCGCCAAGCCGCACGAACAGCTCGAGTGCGGCCAATGCCACGCGGCCGACGCGAGCACGGTGCTCGTCGCCGAGCGGCCCGCGCCGCCGCGCGCGATCCTGGCGGACGGCCTCGCTTCGCGCTCGCGCCTCGTCGACCAGGCCTTGGTGCTCGAGTTGCACCGTGCTTCGCACCCCGACCGCGCCATGGACGATTGCGCCTCGTGCCACGCGGATCCGCACGCGGGACAGTTCGCCGACGCGCCGGGCGGCGCGACGAACTGCCTCGCCTGCCACGACCGGCACGCCTTCGAGCCGCACGGCTACGACCTCGACGACCACGCACGCACGGCCTTCCCGCTCGAGGGCGCGCACGCGCGCGCCAAGTGCGAGTCGTGCCACGAGCGCGAAGGCGCAGGTCCACGCGCCTTCCGCGGCGTGGACCAGGCGTGCTCCGCCTGCCATTCCGACGCCCACGCGGGCTTCTTCGCCGCGCGCGGCGACGCGGACTGCAGGAGCTGCCACGACACGCACGACTTCGCACAGGTCGCCGGGTTCGACCATGGACGCTCGACGGGCTTCGTGCTCGATGGACGCCACGCCGAGGCGTCGTGCGAGGCCTGCCACCGTCCGCGCGCGACGCCCGACGAGCACGGGCGGACCTTCGGCCGCGTCGAAGTGCACGGGGACGCGCAGGATTGCGCCAGTTGCCACGCCGACGCGCACCGCGGGAAGCTCGCCGACGCGCGTGGCGCGACCGACTGCGCCGCTTGCCACGACTCGTCCGGGTTCGACCGCATCGACGCGCGCTTCGACCACGCGCGCGACGCGAGGCATCCGCTGCTCGGTGCGCACGCGGCGCTGGCCTGCGCGACCTGCCATCCGACCCAGCCGCGCGACGAGCGTGGACGGGCCTTCGGCTTCGCCAAGCCGCTCGACGCCGGCAGGCCCTTGTCCGACTGCCGCGCCTGCCACGCCGATCCGCACGAGGGCGCCTTCGACGCCGGTGGCGCGCCGGGCACCATCGAGGGACGCGACGGCTGCCAGCGGTGCCACACCGAGGACGCGTGGAGCCCGGTACGCGCCGGATCCTTCGATCACGGCGCATGGACGGGCTTCGCGCTCGATGGAGCCCACGCAGAAGCCGCTTGCACCAGCTGCCACGCGCGACTCGCGGAGCCGGCCGCGGACGGTCGCCAATACGCCAAGGTGCCGGGCGTCGACTGCGCCAGTTGCCATGCCGATGTGCACCTCGGGCAGTTCGCGCAAGCGGGCAAGACCGACTGCGCGCGGTGCCACTCGACCGCGCCCGGCTTCGAGGCGGATCGCTTCGACCACGCCACCCACTCGCGCTTCGCGCTCGACGAGCGCCACGCCAGGTTGTCGTGCGAGGCCTGCCATCGCCCGGCGTCGACCGTGGACGGACGCGTGGCCACGCGCTACAAGCCGCTCGGCACCACGTGCGCGGACTGCCACGGCTTCGGCTTCGAAGACGAAGGCGGCAAGGGCCGCGGCCGGGGTCGCGGAGGCGATCGCGACGGCAGGCGCGACGACGACCGGCGCGACGACGACGGCGAACGCGAGGATGGCGACCAGCAGCAGGGTGGCGCCGCGCGGCTGCGCTACCATCTGCTCGGGGAACTGCTGGAGCGACGTTCCTCCGAGGCGCGCGACCAACCGCGATGAAGAAGACCACTCATCTGTGCATCGCCGGACTGTGCCTGCACGCCGTCGGCTTTGCGCGCGACTCGCGCATCGGAGTGGGCGCCGCGGTCGAAGCGACGCCGAGCGAGCGAGCCACCGCGGTTCCGGCGCAGGAACGGGTGGTCGAGGTCAAGGTGACGCAGGTCGCCGCCACCGCCGTCTACATCGATGCTGGACGGGAGCAAGGGCTCGCCGTCGGCGATCGCGTCGAGTTCCTCGATGGATCCGGCGCGAAGAGCGAGGGCCTCGTGCGGGTCGTCTCGCGCCGCAGCGCGCGCGTCGAGTTGCTGCCCGGTTCGCTCCCCGTCCCGCGCGATGCGCGCGGCGAGGTGCGCGTGCCAGCGAGCCGCCTGCAGGAAACCGCCGCGGGCGAGGCCAAGCCGCGCCCGGACAACCTGCCCGAGCATCCCGGGTGGAGCCAGCCGGCGGAACCGTGGAGCGTGGACAAGCCGCTCCTCGCCCCGGTGCAGGGCTTGAAGCCGGAGGAGCGCCGCCCCGAGTGGAGCGGACGGGCGTGGACGCGCTTCGACGCGACGCGCAGCACGAGCGACGCGGGCGACGATGCGAACTACTCGTTCTTCGCCGTCGGCGGCGACGCCACGCTGCGCAACCCCTTCGGCCGGGGCGGCAGCTTGCGCATCGACGCCGAGGCGATCGTCAAGTCGCGCGACGCGGGCGCGACCAGCGAGGACGACGGGTACCTCTCCGTCGACCGGCTCGTCTACGAAGTGGGTGGCACGCGCGACGAACCGCTGCGTTGGCAGTTCGGACGCTTCTACTCGAGCGTGCTGCCGCAACTAGGGCTCGTCGACGGCGTCGAGGGCGCGCTGCGCGACGGGCGCGATGTCGTCGGCGCGAGCCTCGGCTGGCTCCCGGAACCGACCAGCGAGCGCAAGAGCTTCGTCGACCTCGCCGCCAACGCCTTCTGGCGCCACGATTTCGACGAGGAACGCCGCAGCTCGGTGGCCTTCGCCGCCCAGCAGACGATGCACGAGGGCGAGCTGGACCGCAGCGCGCTCGTCTTCGACGGCGCTACCGGCCTGGGACGCGAGTTCGTGCTGCGCGGCTCCGCGTGGCTCGACTTCTACGGGTCCGAGGACGAGTTGAAGGACTCGAGCATGGAACTGACGGAGGCGCGCTTGTCGGCGACTTGGCGCGCCACCGACGACGACGGCTTGGGCGCGAGCTGGTCGCGCATCCGCTGGCCCGAGCTGCTGCGCGACGAGTACGCGCCCGTGTCGGACGAGCTCGTGGCCGACGGCCAGGTCGACCGCTACTCGGCCTGGGCGTGGCAGGAGTGGAATCCGACCTGGCGCACCGACGAACGGCTCGACCTGTGGAAGGACCAGGACGACTCGGGCGCGACCTGGGAGGTCGAGGTGCGCGCCAAGGACTGGGCCTGGGATCGGGGCAGCCTCGCCTTGGCGTTCAACATGGCCGATGGCAGCTACTCGAGCGGCCCGGGCATGCGCCTGTCGGCCGACAAGCAATGGGACGAGCTGCACGGTTCGTTCGGCTGGAGCTACACCGAGTACGAGGAGAAGGACTTCGAGCCTCTCGACGATTCGATCCTCGCCCAGCACATCCTCTACGGCACGCTCGACTGGGCCTTGTCCGAGTCGTGGGACCTGTCCTTGCGCGCGGACCGCCGCTTCGACGACGCCGTCGACGCGTGGTCGGCGGGCTTCCTCCTGTCCACGCGCTTCTGATCCGGAGAGCCGCCATGAACCGCGACAAGACTTCGCTCTCGCTGCTGCTGTGCGCCTCGGCCTTCGCCTTCCTCGCCTGCGCCATCGATGGCTCGCGCTCCTCGGTCGCCGCGCAGGAGTGGGACAAGGTGCGCGGTCCGGTGGTGCCGCACGACGATTTCCCTGCGGATTGCAGCCTGTGCCACGAGGGCGACGACTGGAACACGATCCGCGCCGACTTCACCTACGACCACGCCAAGGAGACCGGTTACGCGCTCGAAGGCGCCCACGAAGCGGCCGAGTGCCTGCGCTGCCACAACGATCGCGGCCCGGTGCAGCTCTTCAGCGTGCGCGGTTGCGCGGGATGCCACGAGGATCCGCACGAGTCGCGCATGGGCGCCGACTGCTCCAGTTGCCACTCCCAATCGAACTGGCTCGTCGTCGGCGCCATCGCGGATCATGCGCGCACGCGCTTCCCGCTGGTGGGCGCGCACGCCGCGGCCGCGTGCTTCGCCTGCCACCAGGGCGCCGAAGTCGGCCGCTTCGAGCGGCTCTCCGTCGCCTGCATCGACTGCCACGCCGACGACCTCGCGACCGCGGTCGTGCCGGACCACCGGGCCCTCGGCTGGGCCGAGCAGGACTGCAGCACCTGCCACACCGCCGCGGGTTGGGGCGGTGGCGCCTTCAAGCACCCGTACTTCCCGTTGACCGGCGCGCACCGCTCGACCGCCTGCGCCGAGTGCCATGTCGGTGGCGTGTACGCGGGCACGCCGGACACCTGCGTCGGCTGCCATCAACGCGAGTACGACCAGACGGCGCGGCCCGACCACGCGGCGGCCGGCTTCGGCACGCAGTGCCAGCAGTGCCACTCGACCAGCAACTGGGACGACGCGAACTTCGCGCACGCGAGTTGGCCGCTGACCGGCGCGCACGCCTCGACCAGCTGCAACGCCTGCCACGGCGGCGGCGTGTACGACGGCACGCCGACGAACTGCTTCGCCTGCCACCAGCGCGAGTACACGGCGGCCCCCGGGCATGTCGCGGGGAACTTCTCGACCAACTGCCAGCAATGCCACACGACGACGACCTGGCAAGGCGCGTCGTTCTCGCATGTCGGCATCGTCAACGGCTGCGTCGCCTGCCACCTCGACGACTACAAGGGCGCCACCAACCCCAACCATGCCGCCGCCGGGCTCGGCACGCAGTGCCAGCAATGCCATGGCGTGAACAACTGGAACGTCGCCAACTTCAACCACGCCGGCGTGACCCGCGGCTGCGTGGTGTGCCACGCGAACGACTTCAACCCGAACGAGGATCGCGAGCACCAAAAGCCGGGAGCGTCCCAGAACTGCCAGTGGTGCCACGACACGAACGACTGGGACGACTGAGGCGCGCCCGCGCCGCGAAGCGACGATCCCGGTGAATGATGCGCGGGCCGCGGCGTATCATCACGGCATGCGCGGTCCCCGCAAGCAGCTTCGTTGGCCCTGGGTGCTTGGTGGATTCCTCTTCCTCGCCGTCGCCATCCCCGTGGGCGTGAAGGTCGCCCATCGGAACTTGCGCGCGGAGGCGGAGGCGGCCGCGCGCGGTTCGCTGGAGCCCTTGCGCGTCGAGGACCTGCGCCGCGGCAAGCAAGGCGACGATCCCGGTCCGTGGCTCGTGCTCGCGGCGACCACCAAGCCTCGCTGGAGCCTCGACGACCTCGCCACGACCGCCGGGCGCGACGCGGTGCTGGCGCGACTGGACGCGGGCGAATGCGGCGACGCGGGGCGGGCGGCGGCCTCGACCTTGCGCGAGGCTTGGCGCGCGGAGCCCGGTTCGAACGAGGACGCCTGGCCGTCGCTGGTCGCCCGCCTTGGCCAGCGCATGGACGAAGGCGCGGGCATCGAGCCGTGGCTCGCCAGCGAACGTGCCTTGCTGGCGGTCCATGTGCTGGGCGTCGAGCCCCTGGTGAACCTCGCCAACCAGGCACGCAACCTCGGATCGAGCGATCCGCAGGCGGTGGCGCGCGCCGTCGATCCGCAGGAGACGCTGTTCCCCTCGCTGCCCATGCTCGAGGAACTGCGCCTCGCGCAGGCCTGTCGCGCCACCGCGCTGCACGGCGCGCTGCGCCAGGACGCGGGGATCTTCCAGGCCGGCATCGACGGGGCCATCGCCCTCGCGAAGTTGCACGAGCAACCCGACTGGCTCGGCGCCGCGGCGCTGCACATCGTCGCGCTGGAGGTGCTCTGCGCGACGCTCGAGCTGTGCATCTCGCACCTGCCGCCGGAATGGGACCTCGAACCTGTGAAGGTCGAGCTCGAGCTCGCGCGTCCGCGCGAAGCGCTGCGCCGCGGCATGATCGGCGAGCGCGCCTTCGGCCTGCGCGTCTGGGACGCCTGGGACGACGTGTTCCGCTCCGAACGCGACGGAATGCTGGGCCGCATCTCCGATTGGATCCTGATCGACCGCGACCGCGCGGAGTACATGGACATGTGGCGCCAGGCGCTCGCCGCCGCGCGACTCGCCCACCACCAACGCGACGGCGCGGACGCGCGACTCGAGGACGGCCCCGACTGTCTCGCCGTGCGCTCGCGGTTGTTGACGCCTCCCCTGCGATCGCAGCTCGAGGCCGCCGACCGCATGGAGGCGCGCCTGCTGCTCGCGCGCGGGGCGCTCGTCGCGCGCCACGGTGGCGCGAAGGAAGCGCTGCCTTGGTTCGGCGAGAGCCGCGACCCCTACGATGCGCGACCCGTGCGGCTGGCGCTCGGCGCGGACGGCCTCGTGCAGGCGTGGTGCGTGGGCCCCGACGGCAAGGACGACGAAGGGCACCTCGAAAGCGACGTGACCTGGCGCATGCGCCTGCCTTGACCGGACGCGCGCAGGCGCGGCGTCAGTCCCGGCCGAGCTGGATGCAGGCCTCCGCGTAGTCGATGCCTGCCGGCGTGCGCGAGCCGTGCCACGACAGGTACTCGCCGTCGGCGATCCTGAACCTGCCGCGCGACCAACCGGTGGCCTCCACCAGCTCGTCGATGTGCTTGTCCTGGAACGGGAACGGCTCCGTCGACAACAGCACCAGGCGCGGCGCCAATCGCAGCAGCTCCTCGATGCTCGTCTCGGGATAGCGCTCCTCGTGCGCACCGTACACGTTCACGCCGCCGGCCTGCTCCAGCAAGCTCGAGGCGAAGGTGTCGGCGTTGGCGGTCATGTACGGCTTGCGCCAGATGAAGTAGGCGAAGCCGACGCGCGGTCGCCCTTCCGCGGCGAGCCGCACGCGCCGCGCGCGCGACTCGATGTCGGCGGCGATGGACTCGCCTTGCGGACGGCGGTCGAGCGCGCCGGCGATCGAGCGCACCATGGCGGCGGTCTCCTCGCAGCCGCGCGGCATGGTGGCGTGCACCCGCACGCCGCGCGCCGACAAGGCCTCGGCGTCCTCGCGACGGTTCTCCTCCTCGTTCATCAAGACGAGGTCGGGCCGCAGCTCGACGATGCGCTCGACCTTGGGGTTCTTCGTGCCGCCGACCTTCTCGATCGCCCCCACCTTGTCGGCGGGATGCACGCACCATTCGGTGATGCCGACCAGCTCCTCGCCGCGGCCGAGGTCGTGGACCAGCTCGGTGAGGCTGGGGCACAAGGACACGATGCGCATGGCTAGTCGAAGGTACCATGCGCGCGCATGGCCGCCGACCACCTCGACCCGCTGTCCGAACTCGCCGCCTTCGATTCGGCCGCGCAGGAGCTCCTGCGCCTGTGCGACGACGATCCGGCGCGGCTCGGCGTCGTCGCATCGGCCGTGTCCGGCTGGTCGGCCCTCGGCCACGTGGCGCATGTGTCGTTGGCCAACGAACTCGTGCTGAAGAACCTCGCCTCGCTGCAGAAGGGCGAAGGGCTGCTGGTGCAGCGCGAGGCGACGCCGAACCCCGAGGCGCTGCGCATCGTGGAGTCGGGCGTGCTGCCCTCCGGCGCGCAGTCGCCGCGCATGGTGCGTCCACCGGCCGACCTGGACCACGCCACGGCGCGTGCATGGGCGGCCGGCGTCGCCGATCTCGTCCCGCGCTTCGCCGCCGGGGTGGATCCAGCGCGGTTGGCGCGACTCTGGATCCCCCACCAGATCCTGGGTCCGCTCGACTTCGCCCAATGGGCGCGCTTCGGCGCGATGCACACGCGCCACCACCTCGCCATCGCGCGCGCGGTGCTGGCCGCGCGCGCCTGAGGGCGCGCGCCTCAGGCCGGGAAGGCCTCGAAGCGTCGTCCGGTTTGCTTGACACGCGCGAAGGCGTGGTCCAGGTCGTGGTAGAAGCAGCCGAGCCAACCGCGCTCCGCGGCGCGACGCAGCCACGCCGAGCGCACCTCGTGGCTCTTCACCACGTCGATGTCGTAGGCCATGATGTACGGAGGCTGGATGTGGTGCGCCGTGGGGACCACGTCCGACCAGAAGATGGCGCCTTCGGGTCCGTCCTCGTGCGCCACCACGACCGACACGCCGTCGGAATGCCCGCCGAGCACGTGCAGGCGCAAGTCGGGCGCCAACTCGACGACCCCGTCCACGCCCTCCAGCAGTCCCGCCTCGAGCAGCGGGCGCACATCTTCGGCGCGGTACGAGGCGGAGCGCGGGTTCTCGCCGGCCAACGCCATCTCGATCTCCACCCGCGGCAGCAGGTGCCGCGCGCGCGGAAACACGGGCTCGAGGCGTCCGGCGCGCTCGGCCACCCACGCGCCCACATGGTCGAAGTGCGCGTGCGTGCCGACGACCAGGGTCACCTCGTCGGGCGCCACTCCCACCGCGGCCAGCGAT
The DNA here is from genome assembly GCA_046341775.1 of Planctomycetia bacterium. GTDB lineage: Bacteria > Planctomycetota > UBA1135 > UBA1135 > SXXH01. The sequence continues at coordinate 3,028 of JBKDQQ010000088.1, read as the reverse complement.
CGCACCACGTCGCCATCGTGCTCGATGCCGTAGATGCGCCGCCACTTCTCCGACCAGCGCTCGCCGATCCCTGGCTCCACCAGCACGACATGCCGACCACGCCGGAACAGGAACGGGCGCAGCGCCATGAGGATCGTGTTGTCGGGCTCGGGCGGCGTCCATGCGCGCCACATGGCCGCCGGCACGACGCCCCACATCGCGCCTCCATCGAGTCGCAGGTGGCCGTCCGAGAGCGCGACCACCTCCCACTCGCCCACGCGACGCGTCTCGGGGGTCCAGGCGGGCGCGGCGCGCGATGCTTGGGGGATCGCCATGGATCCGAGGATAGCGCGCGTCCTGGGCGAGCGCCCATGGCGCGCGCGCCGGTCTCCGCGCACAATCGCGCCATGGACGACAAGCGATTCCTGCGCGAGGCGTTGGCCGAAGCGCGCCTCGGCCTGGCCGAAGGCGGCATCCCGATCGGCTCCGTGCTCGTGCTCGACGGCGAGATCGTCGGTCGCGGCCACAACCGGCGCGTGCAGCGCGGCAGCCCGATCCTGCACGCGGAGATGGACGCCTTCGAGAACGCGGGCCGCCTCAAGGCGCGCGAGTACGCGCGCTGCACGCTGTACTCGACGCTTTCGCCCTGCGACATGTGCAGCGGCGCTTCGCTGCTCTACAAGATCCCGCGCATCGTGGTCGGCGAGAACCGCACCTTCCAAGGCCCCGAGGCCATGGTGCGCGCGCGCGGCGTGGAACTCGTGATCGTGCAGGATCCCGAATGCATCGCGCTGATGGAGGAATTCATCCGCGCGCGCCCGGAGCTGTGGAACGAGGACATCGGCGAATGACGCGCGGCGCGCGGCGCGCTCACTTGCGCCGCAGTTCGAAGGCCGCGTCGTGGTCGGGCTTGCCGGCGAGCCACGCCGTCCAGCGCGAGCGCAGCACGCCCGACGCGTCCATGGCCATCCACGCGTCGTGCATGTGCATGGCTCCCGGCGACTCGAGGTTGGTGCAATCGAGGAACGTGAAGGAGGCCTCGAAGCCCGCGTCCGCGGGGGCCGTCGCCGCGCTCGCGACCATGCGCGGCTGGTTGCGCGCCGCGCAGTAGTGCGTCAGCATCAAGCGCGGACCGTCGAGGTGGTACATGGTCACCATCTCGTGCGGCGTGCCGACGAAGAGCGTCTCCACCACCGCGCTGCCGCCGCCGGTCGAGCGCCAACGCGTCTCCACCGCGAACGACTCGTCGCCCATCGTGGCCGTGCCGGACCAATCGCCCTCGAGCGCCTTGAGCCGTTCGAACACCGCCGTCGCCACGCGCGCGTCGACCGTGGCCTGGCCTTGGTTCGACGCGGTCGAACGGCACGCGGGGGCGAGCGCCAAGACGATGGCGAAGAGCGACCAGGATCCGTGATTCATGTTCGTCCTCACTTCGCCGCCTCCATCCCCTTGCGCTCCTGCACGCCCGACGCGGCCCGGAAGTCCTCGATGGCCCAGCCCTTCGCCGCGCGCGCCTCGACCGCGAGCACCCGCGTGCCGATCGTCTTGTCGCCGTCCTTGGCGTAGTTCAGCGTGGTCACGTGCACGCCTTCGACGCGGAACTCGAAGCGCTGCTTGACCATCTCGCCATCGACCTCGATCGCCAGCCCGAGCACGGTCAAGGGCGTCGCCTTGACTTGCTCGACGATCTTGGCGGTCTCCGCGAGGACCTGCGGACCGGCCGCGCGGAACGACAAGGGATAGTGCAGCGGGAAGTCGAAGCGGTTCAGCGTGTTCGGCATCAAGTCCGCCTCGAAGCCGGTGGGTTCCGTGGCGCACGACACCCAGCCGCGCTCGCGCTCCCACCTCGTCGTGCGCATCGAGATCAGTTCGCGGATGGTGAAGGCCGACGCGTCCGCCTTCTCGCCGGCCCGGCTGTCGAGGGCGACGAAGCGCCTCATCGTCGCGCCACGCGGCAGGATCGACCTCGCCGGCGCCTCGCCCGCCTTCGCGCCGCCGACGAGCAACGACTCCGTGCGCAAGGGCGGCGTGCTCGTGCCGTCGGGCGCCATGAAGTACGACTGGTTCCAGTCGATGGCGGCATCCTCGTCGCCCTTGTTCTCGACCGAGAACGCCACGCCGGCCGCCGTCGGGTGGAACCGGAAGTGGAGGTCCTCCACTTCGACCGCGAGGGCGTGTTCGTCGTCGTGCCCTTCCAGCGTCCAGCCGTAGCCGACCTCGTAGAGGGTCGAGCAACTGGTCGAGGCGAGGGCGGCGAGCGCGACGAGGAGGATGGATGCCAAGGTGCGCATGGGTGCCTTCGACGGCGTCCCCGTTCCTTCGTGGAGGGGATCGTCCGCGAAGGGATCATGCTGCGCGCCCCCTCTCGAGGCAAGCAAGGGAGCGAACGCGTCCCGATCCCGGTTCTCGGCCCCGCGCCGCAGGCCCCGCGCAGCCCAGCCCCGCGCCTCCTCAGCCCTGCGCCGCTTCCTTGAGGACGTTGCGCGCGATGATCAAACGCTGGATCTCGCTCGTGCCTTCGCCGATCACGCACAGCTTGGCGTCGCGCCACATGCGTTCGACCGGGTACTCGCGCGAGTAGCCGTAGCCGCCGTGGATCTGGATGGCGTCGTAGGTGCAGCGCATGGCGGCTTCGGAAGCGAACAACTTGGCCATGGCGGCCTGCTTGCCGTAGACCGCGCCCGAGTCCTTCAGGCGCGCCGCGTGCCAGACCAAGTGGCGGCTCGCTTCGATGTCGAGCGCCATGTTGGCGAGCTTGAATTGCACGGCCTGCAGGTCGGCGAGCGTGCCGCCGAAGGCCTCGCGCTGCTTGGCGTACTCGAGCGCGCACTCGTAGGCGCCCTCAGCGATGCCCAGGCTGAGCGCTCCAATCGAGATGCGCCCGCCGTCGAGCGTCTTCATGAAGGTCTTGAAGCCCTCACCCGTCGGTCCGAGCAGGTGGTCCTTGGGGATTCGCGCGTCCTGGAACACGAGGCTGCCCCAGTCCGAGCCGCGCATGCCGAGCTTGTGCTCGCCGGGCTCGAGGAAGAAGCCGTCGATGCCCTTCGGC
>JBKDQQ010000087.1:0-8335 GCA_046341775.1 Planctomycetia bacterium | reverse complement strand
CATCCCACCCTCTCCCGCCACCAGCTCGCCGACGGCTTCGACTTCGTGCTCGACCTCGCGCGTTCGCACGGGTCGTGGCTGGTGGACGCGCGCGATGGCCGCGAGTACCTCGACTTCTTCACCTGCTTCGCGAGCTGGCCCATCGGCTACGACCATCCCGGCCTGCGCGACGCCGGCTTCCGCGAGCGTCTGCTGCAAGCCGCCCTCAACAATCCGAGCAACAGCGACTTGTACACGGGGCCGATGGCCGAGTTCGTGCAGTGCTTCGCCACGCACGCGACTCCGGCGGGCTACCCGCACCACTTCTGGATCTCCGGCGGCGCGCTGGCGGTCGAGAACGCGATCAAGGTCGCCTTCGACTGGAAGGCGCGCAAGCTCGGCCTCGATTCGATCAAGGACGATGGCGCGAGCCTCGTGGCCATGCACTTCCGCCAGGCCTTCCATGGCCGCTCCGGCTACACCATGTCGATGACGAACACCGACCCCAGGAAGGTCGCGTTGTTCCCGAAGTTCTGCTGGCCGCGCGTGCACAACCCGGCCATCGTCTTCGACCTCGAAGGGCGCGTCGCCAACGACATCGAAGCGGAGGAGCGCAAGGCCTGCGCCGACATCGAACTGGGATTCCGCCAGTTCAAGGACCGCGTGGCCTGCATCGTCGTCGAGCCCATGCAAGGCGAGGGCGGCGACAACCACTTCCGCACCGAGTTCCTCGCGAGGCTGCGGCGCTACGCCGACGAGAACGAGGCGCTGCTCGTGTTCGACGAAGTGCAGACCGGCTTCTTCGGGTCCGGCAAGCCGTGGCTCTGGCAGCACCACGGCGTCGCGCCGGATGTCGTCGCCTTCGGCAAGAAGACGCAGATCTGCGGGCTCTACGCGAACACGCGCGTCGACGAGGTGGCCGACAACGTCTTCGCGCTGCCGTCGCGCATCAACTCGACCTGGGGCGGCAGCCTGACCGACATGGTGCGCGCGCAGCGCATCCTCGAGGTGATCGTGGCCGACAAGCTCGGCGACAACGTGGCGACGCAGGGCGCGCGCTTCGTGGCGGGCCTGCGCTCCCTCGCCCGCTCGAACAGCGCCATGACCAACGTGCGCGGCGTCGGTTCCTTGGCGGCGTTCACGCTGCCCGACACGGCGACGCGCGGCGCGTGGCTCGACCGCATGCAGGAGCGCGGGTTCCTCGCGCTGCCCTCGGGGCCGCAGTCGATCCGCTTCCGCATGCCGCTCTCCGTCTCGGCGGCCGAGGTCGATCGGGCGCTGGAGATCCTCGACGATTGCGCCAAGGCGGGCTGAACGCCCCGCCGCGGCCACGCCGTCACGGTTGGCGGTCGCCCAGCTCCGCCTTCAGCTTCTCCAACTCGGCGTCGGCGTTGGCGGGCCCGATGTCGCGCTTGGCGGCTTCCTTGAGGTCGTCCAACGAGGCAGGCAAGGCCTGGATGTCGAACTCCGCCAGGCCTTCGGGCACCAGTCCGACGCGGTCCGTGGTGCGCGCGCCTGGCGGCGCCATCTCCGTCGCCGGGGAGCGCTCGACGGTGGCGTCCGCTCGCGGCACCTCGTCGTCGAAGGCGATCGGGGCGGGCGCCTCGCGTTCCGGCGAGCACGCGTGCAGGACGGCGCACGCCAAGGCGAGCGCCACGCCGCGCGCGGTGCGAGTCGCTCGCTTCACGCCGGCTCCTGCAAGCCCAGTCCGGAGGCCAGGCGACGCCAAGCCTCCGGCGCGAAGCTCTTCTTGTAGGCGTTGATGGCGCCGCGGTACTGCTTGAGCCAGCGCGCGCGCAGCTCCTCGCATTGCTGGACCTTGGCGCTGTCGCCGAGTTGCGTGTAGACCTCGACCAGGCGTTCGAGGCGCGCCACGCGCGAGCGGTGGTCGGACTCCAGGCGCGCCACGTGGTTCGCCAACTCGCGCTGCCTCTGCACCGGATCGACGAGCGCGCTGCGCCGGTCGCGTCCCGGCGTCGCCTGCACGGGCACGGGGCGTCCCTCGGCCGCTCCCGGCGCGGGCTGGTTCTGGTTCTCCGGCCGCCGCGCGTCGCGCTCGGGCGGGATCGGCTTCGCCTGCGGGGCGAGGACGGGCGACAAGGCGAGCAGGAAGATCGGGAGCATGGCTACAGGCTAGCAGGCGGAGGCGCGCCGCGCGCGCGACGCAAGCGCAGCTGCCCGCAGGCGGCGTCGCTCTCGCCGCCGCGCGACCAGCGCACGGTGGCCACGATGCGCGCCTCGGCCAGCGCGGCGCGGAAGCGCTCGACATCGGCGCCCGACGGCCTGCGCCACGGACTGCCCGCGACGGGATTGAAGGGGATCAGGTTGACCGTGCAGCGCCGGCCCGCGAGCCGCGCGGCCAGGCGCCGCGCGTGGCCGTCGTCGTCGTTGCGTCCTCCGAGCAGCACATACTCGTAGGTGACCTCGCGTCCGGTGCGAAGGAACCAGTCGTCGCCGGCGGCGAGGACCTCCTCGACGGGCACGCCCTTCATCGCGGGCACGAGCTCGTCGCGCTCCTCGTCGTCGGGCGTGTGCAGCGAGATGGCCAACTGGAAGCGTGGGCGCTTCGGCGCGAGCGCGCGCAAGCGATCGGGGAAGCCGACGGTGGAGACCGTCACGCGGCGCGAGCCGAGGCCCATCTCGTCGTGCACCGCGTCGAGCGCCTTCTCCAGCGCCGCGTAGTTCAGGAGCGGCTCGCCCATGCCCATCACCACGCTGCGCGACAGCGGACCCAGCTCGCGTCCGCGCACGTATTGCTCGAGGATCTCGTGCGCGCGCAGGTTGCGCGACAACCCCAGCTGGCCCGAGGCGCAGAACGGGCAGCCGATCGGGCAGCCCGCCTGCGTCGACACGCACAGCGTCGCTCCGGCCCGCGATTCCTCGTCCTCCTCGCCGAGGTCGAGCGAAGGCATGTGCACGGTCTCGATGGTGGCGTCGCGCGTCCCTTCGCGCGGGAACTCGAGCGCCAACTTGGTCGTGCGATCGCCGGCGACGCTCTTCGCCACTTCGGCGCCCGACCAGATCGGCACTTCGGCGGCGAGCGTCGCGCGCAGCGTCGCCGGCAGCGCCGTCATGCGCGCGTAGTCGAGCACGCCCTTCTCGAGCACCTGCTCGCGCACGATGCGCGCATGGAAGGGCTTGGCTCCCAGGCGTTCGGCGGCGGCCGGCCACGCCGCGGCGTCGGCGAGGAACAACTCGAGCAGCGAAGGGCGCCGCCCGCCTTCCGTCCCGTGCGAGGAGGCGTCCTCGTGCCCGGCCACGCCTCAGCCTCCACCCTCGAGCAACGCGCGCCGCAGGAGCTGGCCGACTTCCTCGGCCACCGTGCGCGTCGCCTCGAGGCCGTGCGGGTTGGCGCCACCCACGGCCTTGTGGCCGCCTCCTCCGTAGCGTTCCATGATCTGGCCGATGTGCGCGCCGGGCACGGGCGGATTCCACGGATTCTCGCCGGCCGACACGTGGAATCCGGCGCGGGTGGGGATCACGCCCACCGCGTAGCGCGCGTCGGGGTGGTGGTAGAAGGGGGCGAAGCGCTCGCGGCGGATCTGGTTGCTCGAGGCGTCGTAGACGAGCACCCCGTCCTTCTTCCACTTGACGGTCGGAGGGAACTGCTCGAGCGCCTTGTCGCGGTTGCGCGAGGCGCGTTGGAAGCTCTTCTCGACATCGCCGCGGTCGGCGAGCGCCTCCATGCCACCTTCGACCAGTCCATCGACGAGCGAGTCGACCCACTCCACCGATGGCGCCGCCGTCAAGGCGCGCGCGATGCGCAAGGCCGGCTCCTCGCCGAACAGCGCCTGCTCCACGTCCTTGTAGCGCGCGGCGTCGACGATGTCGGACCAGCGGGCCATCTCCACGAAGCGCGCGGGCGGCTCGAAGCCGTGGTGGCGCCGCATGTGGGCGAGGATCAGCGGCGGGCACGAGGGCGAAGCCTCGTCCCAGCGCCAACGCTCGCTCTCGGCGTACTGCCCGCGCAGCTCGTCGTCGAGGAAGGTGGTCGGATGGTGGTCGAACCACCACTCGGCGCGCGGATGGAAGTGGAAGTCGACGATGGCGAAGCGGCGTCCGCTCTCGAAGGAGCGCCAGTCGGAGCGCTGGTCGTAGTTGACGCTCGTCCAGCGCGGATCTTCGCCGCCGCGCTCGCGCAGGGCCTTGGCCAGGACCGCGGCCGAGACGATGCCGTCGAAGTCGCGGTGGTAGTGGATGCAGAGGCGTTCCGTGGCCATGGGAGACCGGACATCCTAGGGCGCGGAGCGGGTCGGGCGTAGGGGGTGCGGCGATTGGCGCCGCGAACGGCCTGCGCGCGGGCTCTCGCGGCTACTGCGATCCCGCCGCGCCGAGTAGGCTTGCGCCTCGACATGATGCCCCGCCTGCCGCGTCCCTTCGCCACGCTTCTCCTCGTCGTCTCGTGCATCGCGCCCGCATGGGCCCGCGCCCGCGCGCCGCACGCCGCGCCCGGCGCGGAACCCCGCGGCGTCCAGGCAGGCGCGAGCAAGCCCGCGGCGCGCGACGCCGCCGTCGAGGACATGGCGAGCAGGCTCGCGGCGCAGGCGCTCTTGGCCGCGCAGGCCGGCCGCCTCGACGAGGCGCGCGCCGCCTGGATCCGCGTGCTCGAGCGCGAGCCGCGCCACCTGCGCGCGCTCCTCGGATTGGCCGATCTCGCGCGCAAGGCCGAGCCGCCGCGCCTCGACGAGGCCTTGTGGCGCGCCGGCGACTTCCTCTGGCAATGGAAGCGCCTGCGCGAGCGTCCGGCCGATCTCGTCGCGCCCGGCAAGGAGCTCGAGGCCTGGGTGCTCGGCGCCGATCCGCTGCGCAAGCGGCACGACGCCTTGAAGCGCGACCATGTGACGAAGCTGCTCGAGGTGGCCGCGTCGCAGATGGACGCGGGCAACTGGCACGGCGCGCAGGCGGTGCTCAAGGAGGCGCGCGGCGCCGATCCGGACCATCCCCAGCTCGTGGCCGCCTTGGCTCGCATCCGCCTCGAGGGCGGGAACGAGCTGGCGGTCGAGGACGAGACGGGCGGCAGCGATCCGCTCTCCGGCGTCACCGCCGAGTGGGTGGCGCAGAACGATCCCCTGCACGCCGAATGGGACGCCGCGTGGGAGCTCGCCACCGAGCACTACGTCGTGCGCACGAACGCCGGTTGGCGCGTCCTGAAGACGGTGGCGCACGCCATGGAGCAGGTGCACGTCTTCTACCGCCAGTTCCACCGCTACAAGCTCGGCAAGGGCGAGACCGTGCCCGTCGCGAACGTCCTGATCTTCAAGGACGCGGCCGAGTACAAGGAACTCGGCGGCCAGCCGGTCGAGTGGGCCGCCGGCCACTGGGACGGGACGAACGTGGTGACCTACGATCCGCGCGGCGGGGGCGATGGCGGGCTGTCTGGTTTGCTTGACACACTGTTCCACGAGGCCAGCCACCAGTTCACCAGCCTCGCGGGCGGCTCGGCCGTGCCCGCGTGGCTCAACGAGGGCATGGCGAGCTTCTTCGAGGGCACGCGCCTCTTGTCGAACGGCAAGCTCGAGTGGAACCTCGTCGTGCCGGGGCGCCTCTACCCGCTGCTGGACGAGATCAAGGAGGAGAAGCACGACCTGCGCGCCATCGTGGAGGGGCGCGTCTCGGACTACCGCAGCTACTACCCCTGGGGCTGGGGGATCGTGTACTACCTGCACAACGCCGAGGACGAGGACGGCACGCTGCTCTACCGCGATCGCCTGCCGGAGTACTTCCAGCAGTACCACGAGCCCGACCACATGGGGCGCTTCGTCGAGCACTTCGTGGCGCGGCCGAAGGTGCCGGGAGTCTCGGGCTTCGACGAGTTCGAGGCGCGCTTCCGCGCGTACATCCTCGAGCTCGAGGGCGTGGACAAGGGCGCGGTCGACCTGGCGCGCAGCAGCGAGGCCAAGGCCGACCGCCAGGCGGCCAAGCAGTCGTGGCGGCGAGCCATCGAGTTGTACGAGCGCAGCCTCAAGAAGGACCCGGGGCACCCCGCCGTCCTGTGGAAGCTCGCCGCCGCGCTCGAAGCCGACAAGCAGCCGGATCGGGCGGCGGGCACGCTGCGCCAATGGATGTCGGCGACGCTGCCCGCGCCGGGCGCGGAGGATCCGCTCGCGCCGCGCCGCGCCGAGGCCTTGGCGCGCATCCAGAAGCTCGACACGAGCGCCAAGCGGCTCGAGCGCCTGCGAGAGTCCTTCCACAAGGAGGCCCTGGCGCTCGCGCAGGACTACAGGAAGGCCGGCTTGCCGCGCATCGCGCTGCAAGTGCTCCGCGGACCGGCCACCGCGACGCCGCCCAGCGTCGCCGCGCGCGACCTGTACTTCGCCGTGTCCGACGAATCCAAGGTGTCGCTGGAGTCGTGGCGACTGCTCTTCGACGAGCGCACGCTGAAGGGCTTCTACGGCGGCGGCGAGGAGGACTTCCGCGTGCACGAGGGCGCCATCCTCGCCACGATCGGCGGACTCGCCGGCGACAAGGGCCAGGGCCCGGCCACCGGTCCGCTCGCCGCGGGCCCCAAGCAGTCGGCCTTCGCCTACCGGCGCTTGTTCGTCGACGTCGAGCCCTCGGGCGATTGGTCCTTGTCGGCGGAGATCGACCTCGCCGGCGCGCGCCTCGCGGGCTTGTGCTTCGGCAAGAAGCGCGACGACTCCTTCCACGGCGTCGTGCTCCTGCCGGAAGGCCACGTGGACCTCGGCGCGTTCGGGACCGACGGCAAGACCCTGCTGCGCGTCAAGAAGCCTTGGAAGGGCCTGCGGCACGTGCTGCGCATCGAGACGGCAGGCACGCGGCTCGTCGCCCATGTCGACGACGAGCAGGTGCTCGAGTGGACCTTCGATTCGCGCGCGCGCCTCGCCGGCGACTTCGGCCTGCTCGCCGGCGACGGCCAGAGCGCCTTCCGCGACATCAAGTTCCTCGAGTACGACCCCGGGCTGCCGCGTCGCGCGCGGATCGGCCTGCGCAAGGAAGCGCCGGCGCCCACGAGCACCGGCGAACTCGCGCCGCTCGCGCGAGCGGAGCCCGGCCGCGTCGCCTACCTCGACGAGGCTCCGCCGCTGCTCGGCGCGGGCGCCCTCGTGGGTGACGCGCCGCACGGGCGCGACCTCGACGCCTTGCGCTTCCGTCCGCTGGTGCTGGTCCTGTGGAGCACCTACCAGGAGTCGCAGGTGCCCGTCCTGCCGGGCCTCGTCGCCCTCGCGGAGAAGCACAAGCAGGACGAGGTCGCGTTCCTGCTCGTGAGCAACGAGACCGAGGAGGTCGTGCGCGCCTGGCTGGCGTCGAACGCGTTGCCGTTCCCCGTCCTGTGCGATCCGACGAACCGCGCCTACGAAGCCTACGCGGCCGGCAAGGTCGGGTTGCCGCACGCCAAGCTCGTCGGCGTCGACGGGCGCGTGGCGTGGGAGGGCAACCCCGACTGGAAGCCCGAGTACGGCAGCTACCTCGACGAGCCGCTGGCACGGCACCTCGACGCGTCGCGCTGGCGCGAGTTGCGCGCGGCGCCGCCGCGCCTCGAGCAGGCCGACCTCCTGCGCGCCAAGGGCGACGCGGCGGGCGCCTTGGCGATCTGGAAGGAGTTGGCCGCGATCGCGACCGAGCATCCCGCCGTCGCGCGCGCCACGGCGGGACTCGCCGGCCTGGGATCCGAGGCGCGCGCGCGCATCGCGCGGGCGGAGGAGCTCGCCGCGTCGGGACGCGTGCTGCAAGCCGCGCGCGAGCTCGCGCGCGTGTCGCGCTCCTACGCCGGGCTCGAGGAGGCGGCCTTGGCGCAAGCCGCGTCGGCCAAGCTCGAGGGCGGCAAGCCATGGAAGGACGCCTCGCGCGCCGAGAAGAAGCTCGCCGCGCCGGAGAAGCAGTTCGCCGCCGGCAAGGCGGGGAGCGCGGCGCAGTCGGTCGGCGAGTGGCTGGCGAAGCTGGATCCCAAGCTCGATCCGGAGCTGCGCGAGCGCGGCGAGGCCTTGCTGGGCCTCGCCGGCGCGAGCGACGCCGCGGCCGGGATGGCCGCGTCCCGCGCGCGCTTCGAGCTGGACTGAGCGGATCCCCGCGCGTGGATCGTCAGGCGATCTCGCGCACCGGAGCGGCCTCGCCGTCGCCGGAGTCGTCGCGCAGAGGCACGACCGGCGCCTCCGCGGCCGCCGGCGGAGCGACGATGCCCAGCGCCAGGCTGCGACGCTTCAGCACCACGTCCTCGTCGACGACGAAGACGCGCTGGTCCTGGCGCGACGGCAGTTCGTAGAGCAGGTCGAGCAGCAGGTCCTCGACGATCGAGCGCAGCGCGCGCACGCCCGTCTCGCGCTGCAAGGCGAGGTCGGCGATGGCGGAGAGCGCCTCGGGCGTGAACACCAGCTCCTTCTGCTGCATGGCGAAGATC
>JBKDQQ010000086.1:0-37288 GCA_046341775.1 Planctomycetia bacterium | reverse complement strand
GGCCTCGTCCGGCGTGCGGCCCGCGTGCAGTTGGCGCAGGATGTTCGCCAGGCGCGGCTTCAAGCGCGCCGCGCGCATGCGGGCGCTTTCGCCTCGTTCCATGCCGAGCTTGGCGGCGATGTCCTTCCACGGCAGGCCCTCGACTTCGCTGGCGACGAGCAAGTAGCGTTCTTCCTCGTCGAGGAACTGCAACCCGAGGCGCACCCATTCGCGCTCCTCGTTGCGCGCGGCGGCGCGCTCGGGGTCGAGCGAGGTGCGCGTGCTCGAGCACGATCCGAGCATGTCCCGTCCCGATGCGGACAGATCGTCGCTCGGCGCGGCGCGGTGTTGCTCGCGCCTGGCCTGGTCGACCAGCAGGTTGCGCACGATGCGGCGCAGCAAGGCGCGCAACTGGGCGGCGTTGGCGGGTTGGAAGCGTGGTCCGTACTGCAGGAAGTTGACCAATGCGGCCTGCGCCAGGTCCTCGGCGTCGGCGACGGCGTCCGCGCGGCCGCGCAAGATCGATCCGGCGTCCTCGCGCACCCATGGCGAAACGGCGAGCACCAGCGTCTTCAGCGCCGAGGTGTCGCCGGCGTACCACGACCGCAGCAGTCGCAGCAGTTCGTCGTCGTGCACGGGTTGGGGCATGCGAAAGAGTCCTGCGTCCAGCGCCGAAGTGTAGCAGCGTGCGCGCGACGCGGGCTCAGTGCTCGCACTCGCTCGGCACGAGGCGGCCGTGGGGGCCCGGACCCAGGAACGCGCGCAGCGCCTCGTCCTCGGGATGCGCCTTCAGCAGATCCTCGACCATGGCGCGACCGCTCGGATCGCCGCCTTGCACCAGCGCCGCCGCGAGCGAGCGCTGCAGCCCGTGGTCGGTTGGCGCCAGCGCGAGCGCTGCGCGCCACTGCGCGACCGCGCCCGCGAAGTCGTTGACGGCTTCCAGCACTTCGGCGCGCAGCATGTGCGTGGGCCTGTCGGCCGGCAGCGCATCGCCCACGCGCGCCAGGCGGGCGGAGGCCGCGGCCGCCTCCAACATCTCGAGTTCGGCGCGCGCCAACTCCACTTCGAGGCGCGGCCACGATCCGGCCGCGGCGATGGGCTCGGCGTAGCGCAGCAAGCGGTCGATGTCGCGCTTCTGCGCCAAGACGCGCGCCGCGCCCTCGACGCACGCGCGCGAGTAGTCGTCGAGCCGCCCCTGGACTCCGAGGCGTCCGAGCAGCTCGAGCACGCCGTCCTCGAGCTCGACTTGCTGGGCTTCGGTCTCGAACGGGGACGAAGCGCCCTGGTCGTGCGCGAAGCGCGCGCCCGCCTGGCACAGGAGCTGCGCCGCGCTGCCGCTCTGCGCCGCGGCCAACGCTTCCCAGTTGCGCGCGCGATCGAGCTTGCCGCGCAGGATCGGCCGATCGAAGCGGCGCGACCACTCGCCCTCGCGTCCAGCGTCCTCGAACGGACCATCGCCCGCGGCGAGCACGGTGGGAGCCGGCTCGGACGCCGGTTCGCCGTTGGCGACGACGGCCCATTGCACGGCTTCCAATCCGCGACCGTGCGCCACGAGCACTTGCTGCTCCACGCCCGCCCAGCGACCGGCGGGGATGGAGCGCGGCAGCGGCGCGTCGCCGTCGAGCCAGCGCACGACGGTCGTGTTCGAGGGCGGCTCGATCTCCGACACCAGTCGCAGTTCGCCCGCGACGGCGGCGCACACGACGAGCTCGTACTCTCCGGATCGATAGCGCGCCAAGGCCTTGTCCGGTTCGAGGACCTCGCCCGCGGGCGGAGCCATGCCGCCGGCGCCGTCGAAGAGCGCGGCCTCCATCGACGCCATCGCGTCGTGCCATGCCGCCGTGCGATCGATGCGCGTCGCTCCGGCTTGCAGCAGCGCGTTCGCGCGCAACGCCGTCAATTGACCGACGAACAGCACGTCGAGGCCGCCGGCGCGCGCCGACGCGGGCACGAACGAGGCGCTCGCCGCGAGGCGGCGCAGGTCGTCGCCCGCGTCCTCGAGGTCGGGCGTGAGCCGTCGCCGGTCCAAGGTGGCGAGCTTGATGCCGCCTTGGCCGGGCTCGACCGTGGCGAACCCGGCGGCGGACTCGACGGCCATGTGCGGGATGATCGGCCGGCGCGACCATGGAGAGAGGATCACCACGGCCTCGACCGTCGGGATCGCCGCCAAGGCCCCGAGCGCGAGGCTCGCCCCGGCCGCGACCCACCGCAGCTTGTCCTTCGATTCGGCCAGCGCCGCCAGCGCCGCGCCCGCGGTCGCGGCGAACGCGCACAGCGGGATCCATTGCGCCAGCGCGAGGCGTTCGCGCGCCACGTCCGAGCCTTCGACGAGGCTCGGCAGCAGCAACAGTCCCGCACCCGCGCCGAAGAGCACCGCCGCCAAGGCGCCTCGTCCGCGCAGGGCGTGCAAGGCCGCGCCGGCGAGCAGTCCCGGCAGGGCCAGCACGCCGCCGGCGACGGCCGCGTCCCAGCGCCAAGTGCCGAGCCACGAAGAGTCGAGCGCGAAGCGGCGCATGTGCTCGCCCAGGCCGCGTTGCGTCGCCAGCGAGTCGAGCAACGCGAGCGAGGCGAGGCACGCGACGCTGCTCGCGCAGAGCAAGGTGCCCGAGGCGAGGCGTGCCGCGCGCAAGCTGCGCCATACCGGAGCGAAGGCGCTGGCCCCCAGCGCGAGCAGCAGGAACAGCACGACCATGTGCGCGCTGGTGGCGCCGCTGGTCCCGTCCGACAGCATCGGCAAGTGCCGCCACACGCAACCGAGCGCCGTGGTCGCCGCCGCGGCGGCCAGCGCCAGCCCCGCGAGCTCGATCCAGCGCGGCTTCGGCAGTTGGTCGTCGATGCGCGTGTCCGGCACCAGCGCCGCCACGGCGACGAGCGGCATGAGCAGGAAGACGAAATACGGAGGGATCTCGAAGCTCGCCGGCCCCACGAAGGCGTGCAGGAACGCCCCGACCGGCACGCACCACAACGCGAAGAGCCGCGGTCCCCGCACCCGGCCGCGCAGGATGACGGCGTAGAGGAACAGCCCGAAGGCGCTCCACATGGCAGCCTGCTTGGGGTCGAGTCCGGTCCAGTCGACGACCTCGCCGCCGGGGGCGGGGCGCGTGCGAGAGAGGATCCAGCCGAGGACCAGGCCCAGGACGAGCTGCGCCAGCGTGTGCATGGCGGGGAGGATACGCAGGGGCGGGGGCGCCTTGCAGATGCTGGCCCCGGTGATTGTGCGCGACTTGGCGGCCTGCTGCAGCGGCGCGGCTGTGCCGCGCGTCTTGGGTCCGCACGCGGTGCGCGCGGTGTTCCAGGCCTCGGCCTGGCCGCTTGGGGGCCGGCTCGGCGTGCTGGTGGGCCTTGTCGCGTCGCGGCGCGACGGGTGTGGCCGCCGCCATCCGGCAGGACGCGCGGCAGGCGTCTTCGAATCGGGTTCCGCGGACCCAGGCGGGTGGTCGCACCCTCGCTGGCGTCGCGCGCGCGACAAGCGCGCGGACGCGTCCTCGGGCGGGTCCACGGTCGGTGGGGAACGGGGGAGCGCGGTCAGGACGAACCTCCGAGGCGCAAGGTTGCTCCTCGCACAGAACGCTCCGGCGAGGCTCGCAGGCAGCAGGGAAGCGCGAATTTCATCGCCGCGCGCGCGAGGAAGCGCTCCGTTGCGCGCACAATGAAAGGGGCCAGCATCCTGCGCATGCCCCTCTCCACCCCCGACTGGCACGCCCTGCTCGTGCCTTGGTTCCGCGCCGCGCGTCGCGACCTCCCATGGCGCCGCACGCGCGATCCCTACCGCGTCTGGATCAGCGAAGCGATGCTGCAGCAAACGCGCGTCGAGGCGGTCGTGGGGCATTACGAGCGGTTCCTGGAGCGGTTCCCGACGGTCGAAGTCCTCGCGGCGGCGGGGGTGGAGGCGGTGCTCGAGGCTTGGAGCGGGCTCGGGTATTACAGTCGGGCGCGGAGCTTGCATGGGACGGCGCGCGAGGTGGTGGCGCGGCACGCGGGCGTTTTTCCCCGCACGGCGGCCGAATTGGAGGCCTTGCGCGGGATCGGGCCGTACACCGCCGGGGCGGTGGCGAGCATCGCGCACGGGACCGGGGACGCGCTCGTCGACGGCAATGTCGAGCGCGTGTTCGCGCGTTGGATGGATTGGCCCTTGGCGCGGGGCTCGGCGGAGCTCAGGCGGCGCAGTTGGGCGTTGGCGCGCGAACTGGCGCCGCGCGTGGACGCGGGCGAGTGGAACCAGGCCTTGATGGAGCTGGGCGCGCTGGTCTGCACGCCGCGACAACCCAAGTGCGACGCATGTCCGGTGCGCGCGCCGTGCAAGGCCCGCGCCGCAGGACGCGCGCCGGCCTTGCCGCTGCCGAAGCCCAAGCCCGCCACCATCGAGGTGGAGCTGGTCCTGCACCTCGTCGAGGAAGGCGGCCGCGTGCTGGTGCGGCGTCGAGCCTCCGGCGGTCGCATGGCCTCGCTGGTCGAGTTCCCCACCACCGAGGAGCGACCGGGCGGCGTGTTGTGGCCGGCGCGGCCCGAACTGGAGTTCGCCGAGGACGAGGAGCTCGCGCGCTTCGGCCACGCCATCACGCACCATCGCATCCGCGCCCGGGTCGTGCGGGCGCGGCTCGCGGGCGCGCTGCAGGCGCCGCGGGACGACGGCGCCTGGTCGTGGATGACGCCCGAAGAGGTGCGTCGGTCGGCCTTGACGGGCATGGCGCGCAAGCTCGTCGCGCGGTGCCTCCGTTGATCCGACGCGCCGCGCATGGCACAAGGTTCACGGAGGAGACCCTGGACCCCCGACGTCCCAGCGCCGCCGGCATCAGCTTCGTGGTGCCCGCCTACAACGAGGAAGACGGCATCGCCGGCGTCGTCGAGCGCTTGTGCGCGCTGCGGCTCGGCGCCCCGCTGGAGGTCCTCGTCGTCGACGACGGGTCGGTCGATCGCACCGCGAAGGTGCTCGAAGGGCTCGCCGCCAGGCATCCGCAACTGACGGTCGTGCGGCACAAGCACAACCGCGGCTACGGCGCGGCGTTGAAGACCGGCTTCGCGCGCGCGCGGCACGAGGTCGTGGTCATCACCGACGCCGACGGCACCTACCCCGAGGACATGATCGGCGCGCTGGTCGCGAAGATCGACGAGGGGGCGGACATGGCGGTCGGCTCGCGCACGGGCGCGGAGGTCCACATCCCGTTGGTGCGGCGGCCCGCCAAGGCCTTCCTGCGCCGCCTGGCGAGCTACCTCGCGGGCACCGAGATCCCCGACCTCAACTCTGGGCTGCGCGCCTTCCGCCGCGAGCTCGTGTTGCGCTACAGGCCGATCCTGCCGCAGGGCTTCTCCTTCACGACGACGATCACGCTGGCGGCGCTGACCAACGACCACGTCGTCGAGTACGTGCCGATCAACTACCACAAGCGTTCAGGACGCTCGAAGATCAGGCCGATCCGCGACACCCTGGGCTTCACCCAGTTGATCGTGCGCACGGTCCTGTACTTCAACCCGCTCAAGGTCATCTACCCGGTGGCGGGCTTCGTGCTGGCGCTGCTCTCCGCCTCGCTCGCCTACGACATCTTCGTCGTCTCGCCGCCGAACCTCTCGGACAAGACGACGCTGCTGTTCATCGCGATGATGTTCATCCTCTCGGTCGGCCTCGTGGCGGACCTGATCGACAAGCGCTCGCGGCTGTAGTGGCGCGTCGCGGTCGCGTCCTCAGGCGAGGCTCGCGCGCAGCAGGCGGCGCAGGAAGTGCTCGAGCTCGAGTTGCGAGGTCGTCTCGGGGCGCACGCGGCCGCCGATGCTGCGCGCGCAGGCTCGGCCCAGGCGGTCGAGCGTCAACTGCACATCCAGGCGGCGCGCGCCGATGCCGTCGATCTCCACGCGCAGGCGCGGGCCTTCGCAACGCAGGTCGAGCCGTCCTTCGCGGCCGTGCTGGTCGCGCAAGCGGTAGGCGACGCCGCCTTCGACGGGGGCGTCCAGCGACAAGCAGCCGGAGACGATCACGGCGAGGTCGCTCGTGATGGCGACCGGGCCGCAGACGAGGTTCAAATCGCGCAGGCGACGCAGCAAGGTGCGGGCCTTGTCCGACGGCAGGGCGTGGGCGGCGACTTCGATCATGGTGCACTACTCCGGTTCGATCGCGCGGCAGGGCGCGGCAGGTACGACGGTCCCGCGGGCGTCCATGGCCTCGGCGCGGCCAATCGTTCCGTCCTTCGGCAGAAGCCCGAGGAAAGTTGACGCGGGCCGCTGGCGGCCGTTTGAATCGCGGTGCATGACAGGTGGAGAGCGGCGCGGTCGGTGTGCGGTCAGGGCCACCGGTCCGGCTGGGGAGAAGCTTCTAGCCCGTAGTGCAACACGCTTTCAGGTCCAGCGGGTGAAGGACTTGCAAGGAAATCGCAAATGAGCGCGCGGCCGCCGTCCGAACTCCCTGCGGTACCGGCAGTCACGTCCGGCGACTCGCAGAGGGAGGCGCCCATTCCCGGCGCTGGCGCGGGCACTGGCGCGGGCACGGGCGCGGCGCGGCAGGCGGGACCGACGGCCCTGGGGCTCGCTTGGCGCCTATTCGTGTCCTTCCTCGCGGCGGCCGCGGTCCTCGTGCCGCTCTTCGTGTGGGGCGGAGTCGACGGCGAGACGATCCGCTCCACCTGGGCGCGACTGTCGCTCTTCGCGTGGTTGCCGGCCTTCGCGCTGCACGCCTTCCTCTATGTCGTGCGCTCGTGGCGCTTCGCCGTGCTGATGCCGGTCGAGGACCGTCCGGCGCAGCGCCAACTGCTGCCGGTTTGCGCGGCGCACACGCTGGCGACCTTCGTGTTGCCGGCGAAGATCGGCGAGGCGACCTTCGTGTTGTACGCGGGTCGCGTGGCGGGCGTGCCGGCCGCCACCGCGCTGGCGTCGCTGGTCGTCTCGCGCATCCTCGACATGGCGAGCGTGTTCCTCGCGCTCGGCGTCGCCTGCGTGGCGATGCACCATGCGCGCGCATGGCCCGAACACGCGTGGTTCCTGCCTGCCGGGGTCGCGCTGCTCGCGCTGTCGGCGGGCGGCTTCGGCCTCGCGGCGCGCGGGGACAGCCTGCTGGCGGCCCTGCGCTGGACGTTGCGCGCGCTGCGCCTCGAGGACACGCGCCTCGGCCGCGCCGTCGCCGCGCGCGTCGACGTGCTCGGGGCGGCGCTGCGCCACGCGGGCAGCCCGGCGCGCCTGGCGGCCGCCGCCGCGCTGTCGTTGCTGGCTTGGTTGGCGATCTTCCTCTTCTGCGCCATCCTGGCGCGCGGCCTCGGGATCGGCGAGCGCATCGGACTGCTGGAGGCCACCTTCGGCTCGGCGCTGGCGATGATCACCTCCCTGGTGCCGCTGTCGGCCTTCGCGAACTTCGGCACCTTCGAAGCCGGCTGGGTGGGCGGGTTCGGCCTCTTCGGCGTGCCCGCCGACGTGGCGGTGGCCACCGGTGTGGGCCTGCACCTCGTGCAGCTCGCGCACGTGGTGGCGCTGGGACTGCTGGGCCACGCGGGCATGGCCGTGTGGGCGCGGCGCGCGGGCGATTCTGTCAAAAATTCTTGACGAAGACCGTGGCGCCGCCGTTCAGGCCTTGCGCGTCGCGCGCATGCGCCTGGCGGCCCGCAGCTCGACCAGCCGCGCCGCGACCGCTTCGCCGATCCTGCGGCAGCCCTCCGGCGTGTGGTGGATCTCGTCGTACCACAGGCTCCAGTCGCCGGGCACGACCGGGCGCAGGTCGATCTCCGCCACGCCCATCTCGCGCGCCACCTTCACAGCCGAGTCGTCGACGGCCGCCATCAGGCGGCGCCAGACGCCGTAGTCGTAGTAGGTCGCGATCTCCTGCTCGAACGGACGACCGCGGCCGAAGCTCCAGCAATGCGCGCGCGCCTCGTCGGGGGCGATGTCGCGCTCGATCCACGGCTGGCGCGCCACGAGGACCAACGGCGCGCGCACCACCGCGCGTCGCACGATCGAACGGAACCAATCCTCGAAGTGCGCGACGAGCGGCGCGGGATCGGGAGCCTCGCGCACGATGTCCGTGGCGCGCGCCTTCATCTCGCGGGCCGCCTCGAGGCGTCGTCCGGCGTGCTCGCGGCGCTCGACGCCGCCGAAGCGCCTTCGCGCGATCGACAGCGCCTTCCACAACGCGGTGCGGCGCGGCGCGAGGCCGAACGGGCCGCGCGGATGCTGGCCGTACATCTGGCCGGGCTTCAATGGATCGAGCGGGATCGAAGCGGGGCAGCCGCGTTCGAGCCAAGCCACCACGTCCGAGGCGCCGATCATGAACACGACGGCGTCGACCTTGTCGTAGTGCGGGAAGACCTGGTCGAGCATCGCGTCGATGTGGCGGCAGGTGACCAGCGAGCGGCCGAGGTTGCCGACGTGCGCGGCGGGCGCGCCGAGCGCCTCCAAGGCGGAGGGGCGGTTCAAGGCCTCCTGCACGACGTGCGGCCAGGTCGCGGGTTGGTCCACGAGGTAGCACTCCGCGGCGCTGCCCCCGACCACGAGCACGCGGAACGCGCGCGCCTCGTCTGGGAGCGGATCGCCGCGCTCGCCCAGCGCGTTGACGCGCTGGCGCGCCACCGGCGGCAGCGAGGGCAGCACGCCTGGTTCGAGCACGTGGTCGATCTTGGCGTGCGGCGCCCAGACCCAGTGCCGGCCGACCTTGGAGAACCACGCGCGCGCGGCGAGCTCCGCGGCGGCGAGCGAGCAGGCGGCGATGATGGTCGAGCCGAGGATGTCCAAGCGCGTTTCCTTGAGTCCGCTTCAGCCCTTGCGCAGGCGCGCCAGCAGCGCGCGCGTGTCGAGTTGCGGATCGCCGCGCCACACGACCGCGAGCCACAACGCCGCGTACAGCAGGACGACCATCATGCCGAGCGCCAGCACCTCGATCCACGAATCGGGGCGCAGCGCGCGCACCGCGCCCCACGTGGCGAGCGCGACGACGGCGGCTCCGGCGACCTGCGGGGCCACCACCGCACCGAGGTACTCGCCGAGGCCCACGCCCGCGCGACGGCAGGCGCCGGGCAGGACCCACGCCGCGAAGAGCGCCGTGGGCAAGGCGGTGCCGAACGCGACGCCCTCGATGCCGTGCGTGCGCACGAGCACCAGCGACAGGACCACGTTGGCGATCCCGGTGCAGGCCATCGCCAGCGCCGGCGTGCGCGGATCGCCCGCGCCCATCAGCAGCGGCACGGACACGCCGCGCACGGGCAGGTACGGCAGGAAGCCGGCGCACAGGACGAGCAGCACGGTGCTCGAGCGTTCCGCGACCTCGGGACCGGCCCACACGGCGAGGAAGGCCGGCCCGACGAACACGAGGAAGGTCAGCACGACGAGGCTCGCGAGCGTGCAGACCTTCGACCAGCGCAGGTACACCTCGCGCAGCTCGTCCGCGTCCCCCCTGGTCGCGAGGTGCGTGGCGTAGGGCATGACCACCGCGCCCACCGCGATGAGCAGGCCCGCCAGCGGATCGAAGAACTTGTTGCCGAAGTCGAACCAGGTCGCTTCGCCCGGCGGAAGGTGGGACGAGATGACGATGGCCGCGACGCGGAACGAGAGCAGGGCGCCCACGTTGAGCAGCAGCGCCCACACGCTGTACTTGAGCAGCGGCTTGACGAGCGCGAGGTCGGCGCCGGCGAGTCCGAAGACGAGTCCGGGATGGCGCGCGCGCGCCACGGCGCGGGCAGCCAGGTTCTCGGCGAGCATCGTCGCCACGAGCACCGCCGCCAGGGTGGACAAGGATGGCCGCCACGCGAGGCAGCCGAGCGTCAGGGCGGTGCGCAGCAGCACCTCGCCGGCCATGAGCGCGTTGCGCGCGGCGAAGTCCTTGTGCGCCTCGAGCACCGCGTAGGGCAGCCGCAGCACGAAGGCGGCGGCGACCTGCAGCACGATCAATAGGAACGCGAAGCTCGCGTCGGCGCGGCGCGCCTCGTCGAAGGTCGCCCCGGCCTCGCCACCCAACCAGCCGTGGCGGAACCAGATCCACAAGAGTAGGCCGACGACGAGCGCCGCGGCCGCGAGCAGGCAGAGCGTCCGCTGGCAGGTGGCCACGACGCGGTTGAGCGCGGCCTGGTCGCCCCTCGCCACCTCCGCGCCGACGAAGCGCACGGTCGCCATCGGCACCCCGAGCACCAGCAGCGACAAGAGCCCGGTCCACGACACGATCACGACCCACGCGCCGTTCTGCTCCGCGCCGAGCGTCCTGTAGACGAAGGGCGACAACACGAGCACCGCGGCCAACTGGAGCGCGTTGAGCAGCCAGTTGCCGCCCACGTGACGGGCGATGCTCGTCACCGGCGCAGGGCCTCCGCCACCGGACCTTGGGCCCCGCGCAGGATGGCGGCGTAGTGCGTGTAGCCCATGGCGGAGAGGTGCACTTCATCCACCGCGAACCGCGGGCGCAACCGGAAACGCTCGTCGACCAGCGGTTCGCGCGCCGGATCGACGAAGGCGTGGCCGCGCCTCGCGGCCATCGCGGACAACGCCGCTTGGAGCGCGCGCACATCCGCCTCGCCCTCGCCGTCGACCTGCGGCAGCGGACCGACGACGAGCAGCGGCACGCCGGGCAGGCGCTCCTCGATGGCGGCGACGAGGCGTTCGACCGCGGCCGCCGCCTCGAGCGGACGACCGGGCAGCGCCAGGCGATCGGCCGTGCCCGAGACGACGACCACTCCGCCCGGGCGCCTGGCCGGCACGAGCCGCTCGAGCACGCGCACGAGGTCGTCGGCGCGCGTGGACGCCACGCCCGCGTTGAACTGCGGGTGCAGCGGATGGTGCGCGGCCGGTTCGTGCCGCTCCACCGTCGAATGCCCCAGCCACAGGATCGCGCCCTCGGGCGCGAGGCGGGCTCGTTCGCCGATCGCCGCGAGCCGGAGGCTGGCGGACAGCGCGCGTTCGCGCGCCTCGACGCGCTCGCGCGGTTCGATCCAACCTTCGAGCCGCCAGCCGCCCGGCAGCAGTCCCGCGCGCACGAGGCACAGCCACGACGCCACCACGAGCGGAGCGAAGGAGGCGAGCTGCTGCCACGGCGGGGCTCCGACCATCGCGCGACACTCTAGCAGCCGCCGGTGCGACCCGCGCCGCCGCGTTGTAGACTCGCGCCCCGATGGCGGGCACGACGAGCAACGCGCAAGCGCAGATCGAGCTGCACAAGGCGCTCGCGCCGCGCTACGCCTACCGCTACTCGCTGCCGTTCTCGCGGCTCTTCCAGCAGGACTGGCACGCGCGCCTGATCGGCCTCGTGCCGCGGGGCGCGACGCAGGTGCTCGACCTCGGTTGCGGCACGGGCTTCTTCCTCGCCGAGCTGAACCAGAGCTATCCGCGCGCCGTCGGGCTCGACATCTCGGCCGACATGCTGCTCGTGTCGCGCCAGTACGTGCCGGACGCGCGCCTCGTGGTGGGCGACGCCGAGCGCCTGCCCTTCGGCGACCGCACCTTCGACGCGGTGTTCTGCAAGGGCAGCCTGCACCACACGCGCAGGCACGTGGCCTTCCTCTCCGATTGCAGGCGCGTCCTGGGCCCGGACGGCGTGCTCATCATGAGCGAGCCCTGCAACGACAATCCCGTGATCCGCTTCGCGCGAGCGGTGCTGTACAAGCGCAGCGCGCACTTCGACGAAGGCGACGAGGGGTTCACGCGGAAGGGCATCGTCGCCCTGTGCGAGCAGGCGGGGTTCGAGGTCGCCAAGGTCGAGAAGTACGGCGTGTTCGCCTACGTGCTCGCCGGGTTCCCCGACCACATCGGGCTCCTGAAGTGGATCCCGTTCAACACGCTGCTCACGCGCTTCTTCCTGCGGCTGGATGCGCTGTTGTGCTCCATCCCCGGGCTCTCGCTGCTCGGATTCCACGTGATCGTGGTGGGCAAGCCGCGCGCCTGAGCGCGTCCGGCCGTTCCGTCGCGCCGCGGGCGGCGGGGACGCTTGCGCCCCCGAGGCGTCGTGCTAGCTTCTGCTCCATGCTTCGTTCGTCGTGCGTCGTCCTGCTGGCCTCGATCGCCCCCGCGCAGGTGTGCGAGCCGCGGCGACTGTCGGTCGACGCCGCGGGCGCGCAGGCCGACCGCGGTTCGACGACGCCGTGCTTCTCCGCGGACGGCCGCCATCTCGCCTACGCGTCCTCGGCCACGAACCTCGTTCCGGGCGACGGCAACGCCTGCGACGACATCTTCGTCGTGGAACTCGCGACGGGCGTCGTCGAACGCGCCAGCCTCGCGGACGGCGGGGCGGAGGCGAACGGCGCCTCCAACGGGCCCTCGCTCTCGGCCGACGCGCGCCGCGTGTGCTTCTCCAGCTTCGCCACGAACCTCGCGGCGGGCGACGCCAACGGGCAGAACGACATCTACGTGCGCGACCGCGCGGCGGGCACGACCACGCTCGTCAGTCGCGGCCTCGCGGGCGGCGCGGCGCAGGGCAGCTCGTTCACGGCGCGCATCTCGCCGGATGGTCGCCGGGTCGCGTTCCTCTCGTGGGCCGCCGACCTGGCGCCCGGGGACTCCAACGGGGCGCGCGACCTGTTCATCCACGACCTCGCGACGGGCGGCACGACGCGCGTGCAGGCGCCGGGCGTGGAGCCCGATGGTCCAAGCGGCGGCAACTTCGGCGCCCGTTGGTCGGAGGACGGACGCTGGCTCGCCTTCGCCTCGGAGGCGACGAACCTCGTGCCGGGCGACCTCAACGCGAGGATGGACGTGTTCGTGCTCGACCTCGTCGCGGGCTCGATCGCGTTGGCTTCGCGCCAGGCGAACCTCCTGCAGCACGGCGCCGACACGGATCTCGCGGACCTGTCGCTCGACGGGCGCACGCTGCTCGTGTTGTCGGCCGCCAAGAGTTGGGTCGGCGGCGACCACAACGACGCGCTGGACTTGTACGCGGTGGATCGCGCCACGCTGGCCGCGAGCTGCGTGTCGCTGGGCTGGGAGGGCACGACCACCACCGGCGGCGCATGGGTCGGCGCGCTGTCGCGCGACGGGCGCTTCGCGACCTTCGTCAGCGACTCCGAGAAGCTCGTGCAGGGCGACAACAACGGTCAGCGCGACGCCTTCCTCGTCGACCGCCTCGCGGGAGCGATCGAGCGCGTGAACGCCTCGCCCGTCACCGGACCATCGACCGGCGGCGTCAACTTCCCGGCCATGCATCCCGATGGCGATCTCGTGGCTTGCGTCACGGGCGCGGCGGACCTCGCCCCTGGCGACACCAACGACGCGTGGGACGTCTACCTCCTGGGTTGCAAGGCGGGCACGCCGGCCTGCCATGGACCGTCGGTGCCATGCCCGTGCGGCAACGCGGGCGGCGATGGCGCCGGTTGCGCCTCGAGCGCCGGGACGGGAGCGCGCCTCGTGGCGCAAGGCCGTGCCGCGTTGTCCGCCGACACCTTGGCGTTGACGATCCACGACGCGCCGCCGCAGGCGACGGTGCAGCTCCTGTGCGGAGCATCCGTCGCGGGCCAGGGCACGCCGTTCGGCGATGGAGTGCGTTGCTTCGGCGCGCCCTTCCACGCCTCCCCGCCGAGGAAGGCCGTGGACGGCGTCGCGCGCTTCGGCTTCGGCGTCGCGGGCGACCTGCCGCTGGCCCAGCTCGGGCAAGTGCAATACTCGCCGGAGGCGCGCCACTACCAGGTGCGCTACCGCGATCCGGCCGCCCATTGCGGCCCGGCGACCTTCAACTTCTCGGCCGCGCTGCGCGTCGAGTGGGCGCCCTAGTCGGCGCGCAGGCGCGCTACGCTGCCCGCATGGCGACCGACCATCCCGTCACGCAGGCGGTGCGCGTGCTGCGAGCCCAAGGTGTCGCGTTCACGCCGTACCTCTACGCGTGGAAGGAGGGAGGCGGCACCGCGGCCTCATCGGCGGCGCTGGGCGCGCCCGAGCACGCGGTGATCAAGACCCTCGTCATGGAAGACGACCAGCGCCGCCCGCTCGTGGTCCTGATGCACGGCGACAAGCAGGTCTCGACCAAGAACCTCGCGCGCCAGATCGGCGCGCGCAGCGTGCAGCCATGCAAGCCCGAGGTGGCCGACCGGCACAGCGGGTACCAAGTCGGCGGCACGAGTCCCTTCGGCACCAAGTCAGCCATGCCGGTGTACTGCCAACGCACGATCCTCGAGCTCGAGCGCATCTGGATCAACGGCGGTGGACGCGGCTTCTTGGTGCAGATCGACCCGCGGGACCTCGTCCGCGTCCTGCGGCCGACCCTGGTCGACGTGGCCGTCGACGGCTGAGGCGCGGGCCGCGCCTCAGGCCTTGCGGCCTTCGACGGGGGCGCACTCGACGCCGTGGCGCCGCAGCAGCGCGGTCGTCACGCCGGGGCCGGGGACCGTCGCGCCTTCGACATGCGTGGCGCAGGTGCCGCAGGAGGGCGAGCGCTCCTTCAAGTACGCGCGGACGATGCCTTGCGCGCGGCACGCCTCGAGCGCCGCCATGGCGCCGCGCAGGAACTCGGCGGTGACGTCGCGACCATGGATGTCGACCACGCGCGCCGCGCCGTCGAGCACGGCGGCCGCGTCGCCGCCGTGGAGCGAGGCCGCCGGACGGGGCGTGGCGAGGCCGCCGGCCTCCTCCGGGCAGAACGGCACGATCGTGCAGCCTTCGGCCGCCAGTTGGCGCAGCAAGGCGTGGTCGAGGTTCGTGCGCGCGTCGTAGCGGCAGAAGGTGCCCACCAGGCAGGCGGAGACGAGTACGCGTTCGCTCATCGGCCCGAGCAGGATACCGGTGCGCGCCGTGCGTGGCTGCGTCCTCCGCGCACCGCCATCCTCGCACGACGACCGCCGGGGGCGCGTGGGCGCGCGGGTACGCTCTGGCCCCATGCTCCCGTGCACCGCCATCCCGTTGGTCGACGGCTTCGAGGAGATCGAAGCCGTCGCCGTGATCGACATCTTGCGCCGCGCCGGTTTCGAGGTGCGCACCGTCGCCGTGTCGGCCGTCTCGCGCGCCGTGCGCGGCTCGCACGGCATCGTCGTCGAGGCCGACTTGCTCTGGGAAGAGCTCGACCAAGACTCGGTCGAGCAACTGGTGGTCCCCGGCGGACAGCCGGGCACGAACCACCTGTTGGCCGATGGTCGCGTGGTCGCGTTGGCGCGGCGCATGGTCGCCGCCGGTCGTCCCGTGGCGGCGATCTGCGCCGCGCCGCTGGTGCTCTCCGACGCGGGCGTGCTCGAGGGGCGGGCCGCCACGAGCCATCCATCGGTCAAGCACAAGCTCGGCGGCGCCCTCTGGAAGGACGAACCCGTGGTGGTCGACGGAGTCGTGACCACCTCCCAAGGCGTGGGCACGGCCGTGGCCTTCGCCCTCGCGCTCGTCGCGGCGCGATGCGGTCGCCAACGCGCGGACGAACTCGCGCGCGCCATGGTCGCGGGCGGGTCGGCGCCCGCCGCCGTCCATCCGGCGTGATCCACATGGTGTCCACGAGCGACGCGCGTCCGAGCGCCTGCTCGCAACCGGCCTAGCGGCGAATCGAGGCCGAGCCGGCGACCCGCGAGGGTGGGGCGCGCCGCGAATTCGCGCGCGGAGCGGATCGAGGAAGCGCTGCCCGAACGCGGCGCGAACGCCGCACGGCGCGGACAGCCCCTTCGACCGCCAGCATCGTTCGAGCCCTCCGCGTCGCTGCGTGCTCGACGCCGCTTCGCCGCTTCGTCCCGCGCCGGGCCGGGTCCTCGTGCGCGTGGACAAGCCGTGCCCGCCACGGTCGGGTCCGGCGTGCGCGTCACTCTCGTGCGCACCCGCAACGACCAAGGCGGGGCGCAGGAGCAACGATGGACCTGCGAGACGAGAGCGACGGCGCCCACGCGCCGTCCGGCAACGATGGGGGCGTGGCTTGCGCGCGCCGGGACTTGGCGATCCACGCCGCGCGTCCGCTCGAGCGGACGATCCTCGCGAAGAGCCTGCAACGGTGTTGTCGCGACGCGAACCTGCGCGACGACATCGTGCAGGAGGCCTGGCTGCGCGTCGTGCGTCACGACGAGGGCGCGCCGCAAGGCGAGGCTCGCCGCCGCTGGCTGAAGTCGGTGGCGCTGAACTGCTGGCGCGACCACCTGCGGCGCATGCAGCGCCAAGTGCGCGTCGAAGGCGGCGAGGAGGTGCTCGAGGCGCAAGAGGGGCACGAGCCCATCCCCGGGGACGACGGCCACGAGCTGCGCTGGAGCCACAACGGGTTGAGCTTCACGACCAGCACCGGTTTGCGCGCGCTGCGGCGCGCCATGCGCGGGTTGAGCCAGGCCGATCGCGCGGTGCTCGTCGCGCACTACGAGCTCGGCTGGAGCGGCCACGCGGCGCCGGACGAGCGTCCGACGCGTTGGCGCGTGGCGCGGGCGCGCGCGCGCTTGCTGCAGGTGCTCGACGCGGCCTTGGCCTGCGAACACGCCGCCGAGGAGCTGGCCTGACATGGCGCGCCTGCCCTTGGCCCTCTTGATGCTGGGCTCGGCCGCCGATCCATCGGCGTGCACGGGCGAGTCCAACGGCGCCGACGAGGCCGGCGTGGCCGATGCCGCGGCACCCGCCTGCGACGCCGCGGCCGCCGTCCGCGTCGAGTTGGAGCGACTCGCCGCCTTGCGCGCAGCCTTGCGGAGCAAGGACTCCGCCGAACTGGCCGCGGCGCGGCGCGTGGTGTGCGCCGGGTATCGCGACCTCGCTCGCAAGCGAGGAGTGGATCCGGCGATCGTGGCCGAATGCTCGGTGCGCGCGGCGCGCTTGCTGCTCGAAGAGGGGCGCCTGGACGAAGCGTTGGACGAGCACGAGCGCGCCGTGCGCCATGGCGCCGACAGCGGATGGCGCTCGCAGGCCCTGTTGGAGGCGGCTCACGCCTTGCGCAGGGCCAAGCGCTGGCGGCAGGCCGAGGAGGCCTACGACCGGGCCTGCGGCGCGGCGCATGTGCTCGGCTCCGATCGCGACGAGGCCTTGGATTGGCGTTCGCGCCTGCAGTACCAGCGCGGAGCGGTGGTCGCGGCGCGCGAGGGATGGCGGCGCTTGGCGCTGCAGTCGCTCGATCCGTTGCGACGCATCGAGGCCTTCGACCGACTCGCCGCGCAGTGGTTGGACGCCGACGACCTGGAGGCCGCGGCGGGGGAGCTGCACGCGGCGCGCGCCGCCTTCGCCGCGCACCATGCGGCCGACGACGAACTGTCGCGGCGCATAGTCGCCGCGTTGGATGGCATGCGTTCGTTGGCGCGCGCCGAACGCATGGTCGAACGACGCTGGCGCGCGCTCCAACGACGAGACTCGCGATCGTCGCGTTGAAGGAAAGTCGCGCGAGCATGTTGCAAGCCAACTTGGCGATGGCTACGAATAGGCGCGTCGGAGGCGAGCAGCGCGGGCGCGTCCTGGGTTCGACCACGGTGGTCGAGCCAGCGCACGAGCAGGTTGGCCACCGGCGCACGACATCATCGGGCGTCTCGAAGTCGCAAGAGTTCGAGACGCCCTGTCGTTTGGCTGCGCGCGCCGACATGCGCCTGCGCTGCGCGCCGACATGCGCCTGCGCCGCGGCATGCGACGGGCCGCGGCATGCGACGGGCCGCGGCCTCGGACGAAGTCGCGGCCCGCGTGCGGCCCCTCGCGGTCTTGGCCGGTTTCGCGGCCGAAAACCGCGCTGTTTCAGCAGCCGATGCCGTAGTACGCGAAGCCCAGCCGCTCGAGCGTGGCGCGCGGGTAGATGTTGCGGCCGTCGAACACCACCGGCGTGCGCAGCGCGGACTTGACCGCCTCGAAGTCGGGCCGGCGGAACTCGTTCCACTCCGTGACGAGCACCAGCCCGTCGGCGCCCTGCAAGGCCGCCATCGGGTTCGGGGCGTAGGCGATGCGTTCCCCGAAGTGGCGGTGGCGCGCCTCGTCCATCGCCTCCGGATCGAAGGCCACGACGCGGGCGCCCGCGGCCAGCAGCTCCTCGACGACGACGATGGCGGGGGCTTCGCGCATGTCGTCGGTGTTGGGCTTGAAGGCGAGGCCCCACACGGCGATGGTCTTGCCCGCCAGGTTCGCGCCGTGGTGCTGCTTGACGAGGTCGACCAGCAGCCGCTTCTGGCCGGCGTTCACCGCCTCGACGGCCTTGAGGATCTTGAAGTCGTAGCCCGCCTCGGACGAGGTCTTGACGATGGCCTGCACGTCCTTGGGGAAGCACGACCCGCCGTAGCCCACCCCGGCGAACAGGAAGCGCGGGCCGATGCGGTCGTCGGAGCCGATCCCCTTGCGCACGTGGTTGATGTCGGCCCCGACGCGCATGCAGATGTTGGCGATCTCGTTCATGAACGAGATGCGCGTGGCGAGCATCGCGTTGGCGGCGTACTTGGTCAGCTCCGCCGAGGCGATGTCCATGTGGATGATCGGGTTGCCGGTGCGGACGAAGGGCGCGTAGAGCTCCTCCATGATCTCGGCCGCGCGCTTGTCGTCGCTGCCGATGACCACGCGATCGGGCTTGAGGAAGTCGTCGATCGCCGCGCCCTCCTTGAGGAACTCGGGGTTCGAGACCACGGCGAAGGGGTGCTTGGTGGCCGCGCCCAGGGCCGCCTTGACCTTCGCGGCGGTGCCGACGGGCACCGTGGACTTGTCGACCACCACGGCGTAGCCGGTCAGGTGCTCGCCGATCGAGCGCGCCGCGGCCAGCACGTACTTGAGGTCGGCGCTGCCATCCTCCCCCGGGGGGGTGCCGACGGCGATGAAGACGACCTCGGCGCGCGGGATGCCCTCGGCGTAGCTCGTCGTGAACGACAACCGCCCGTCCTTGACGTTGCGCCGCAGCAACTCCTCGAGGCCGGGCTCGTAGATCGGCACTTCGCCCCGGTGCAGGGCGTCGACCTTCTTCTGGTCGATGTCGATGCACACGACCGTGT
Organism: Planctomycetia bacterium; assembly: GCA_046341775.1. Classification (GTDB taxonomy): domain Bacteria; phylum Planctomycetota; class UBA1135; order UBA1135; genus SXXH01. The sequence goes on along the minus strand of JBKDQQ010000086.1, from coordinate 18,545 downwards.
TGCCCGATTCGGCGAAGCAAGTGCCGGCCACGAGGCCGACGTATCCGGTGCCTACGACTGCGATGCGCATGGAGTACAGCTTGTGGGTTGGGGATCCCGGTCTGGCGTGGGGGCGAAGGGCGCGCCAAGATAGCCTCGCCGGCCTGCGCCGCGGGCGATTAACTCAGCGGCTAGAGTGCCTCCCTTACAAGGAGGAAGTCGGGGGTTCGAATCCCTCATCGCCCACCACTCCCGCGTCGGATGCCTGCACGCGCGGCTGCGCGCGCGAGGCATGGCCGAGGGTGTCGCGGGCGCGGCTGTCGCCGTGGCGTGCTCGAATGATCCAGCCTCCACGTGCGGCGTGTCTTCGATCCGGCACGCCGGCGCTGTTCGTCCGCGCCACTCTCGTGGAGTCTTGCCGCAACCGACACCGCCGGTCCGTGCGTGGCCGGTCTGACGCGTCGCGGAGTCAACCTGGGCGACGTCCGTGCCCTTCCGGGCCCTCGGCCCCTCTTGGGGTCCCTATTTGGGGCTGAATCAAGGCAGGGCTTTCGCCCCGCGTGCTGTACGAAAGATGCCTACATGAATACAGCCAAGACCTGAGGGGCAGCGGAGAGCGCCCTGCTCGGCTCTGTCGGTGGTGTACGAGTGGATCCTCGTTGTCCTTCCCAACCATTGGAGGGCAAGGACTTGCGTTCCCCGTACTGGGAGTGGAGCGATCGGCGTTCCACGCGGGGCCCGTCTGCGTCATGTGATTTGCGGGTTGGCCCCCTGCCTCGCCTGGCCAGCCTGTGACAACCTTGGCTGCCTTGGGGCCGTCAGAAACCAAGAACTCTACGCAGTAGTTCTTAGGAATGAGATTTTCTCATCTAAGGCTACTTCTCAGATTTCGCAGGCGAGGTAGGGTCAGAAACAGAGCCAAAGTCCTAGTCCCTCCCGGCTCTGGCACGCCAATGGCGCGGCGCTCCCGGGAATGGGCCCAAGGACGAGCTGGTTCGGATGCCAAAGGAGCTGGACCCCATGAGCCGTCTGCTGATCATCGACAACGACACGGGCAACCGTCTGGTGCTGCGCAGCCAACTGGTCGACGCCGGACACGACGTCGTCATGCACGAGAACGGCGCTCGCGGGTTGGTCGAGGCGCGCAGCTCGCCGTTCGACGCGATCCTCGTCTCGTCCCGCTTGTCGGAAGGCATCGACGGCTTCGAGGTGGTCCACCGCATCAAGGCCATGCCCGAGTGCCAGCTCACTCCGGCGATCCTCTACTCGGAGGAGCAAGCCACGAGCGAAGAGCTCGCGCGCGGCTACGAGAACGGTGCCGACCTGTACCTGGGCAAGCACGAGCTGGGTGCGTTGGCCACGATCCTCAAGGGCCAGATGCGCCAGCGCCGCCGCTGCTTGGAGCTCGCCGCGCAGGTGCGCGGGCTGCAGGAGGCCCTCAAGCGCGCCGGCAACCACGAGCAAGTCGCGCGCGACGGCATCGAGGCGGCGGGCATGGATCCGACGACGATCCTGAAGGAGCTGGCCACCGGCCGTCCCGATGGCGTGATCCTCGTCGACGACGAAGGCGCCGTGCGCTACGCCGACCGCGGCGCCTGCGAGTTGTTCGGCACGCGCATCGAGTCGATGCCGCTCGGCATGCTGGCGCCCGCCTCGGGCCTCGAGGCCTTCGTGCGCGACGCGCGCACCGAGTCGCGCGTCGGTTTCCGCTTCGACTTGTCCGCGCGTCGCGGGCGCGGGGTGCGTTCGCTGAGCGCGGTCGTCGTGCCGCTGCTCGTGCGCCCGGGCGGCGCCAACGGCCAGATGGCGACGCGCCTCGTGCTGCTGCAGGACGCGACTCGCCGCCGCTACGCCGCGGAGCGCCTCAAGTGCAGCGACACCGTGCTGAACGGCCGCGAGAGCAGCGTGCTGCTCGACGCCGCGCGCTACCTGTGGCGCCCCGACACCATCCCGGGGCGCAGCTCGGCCGTCGTCGCCCTGCGCAACGCGGTGGTCGAGGAGGCGATGGGGCGCGCACCGGTCGTCATCGTCGGTCCGCGCGGCGCCGAGCAGGAGCTCGTGGCGCGCGTGCTGCACTACAGCTCGCACCAGACGGGGCCGTACATCAGCCAGCGCTGCGGCGCGATGGCGCAGGAGAACGCTTGCGCCGAGCTCTTCGGCATGGCGGCGCCCGCGCTGCGGCATGGACTGCTGCAGCACGTCGTCGACGGGACCTTGCACCTCGCCGACCCGGGCGAGCTGCCGCTCGAGGTGCAGGAGCAGTTGGCGCGCTGGCTCGAGACCGGGATGCTGACGCGCCAGGGCGGGCACAAGGCCGAGCGCCTCGATGCGCGCCTCGTCGTCAGCATCGAAGGGGACCCGGCGCGGTTGGTGCAGGAAGGGCGCCTCTCCGAGCGGCTCTACTCGCTGATGCAGGCGCACCGCATCGACCTCGTGCCGCTCGACGCGCGCCGCGAGGACATCGACGAACTCGCGCGCGCCGCCGTGGCGCGCCACGGAGCCGCGCGAGGGGTCGCGAGCATCGACGCCGCCGCCCTGTCGATCCTGCGCGCGCGTCCGTGGCCGGGCGACGCGAAGGAGCTCGAGGACGTGGTGCGCGCCGCCTGCAATCACGCCACGACGCCGGTCGTCCTGGTCGACGACCTGCCGCGCACGCAGAAGGAACTGGCCGCGGGCATGCGTCCCAACGGCCACGCCAGCGCCGTGCGCGCGCCGTTGCCGATGCAGTTGGCGCAACCCGCCTACGCGCGCGGCGAACTGCAACCCGCGCCGCGGCTCGGCGCGCCGCACCGCCAGCCGCGCGACTGGGACATCAGCGACGAGGAGCCCGTCAGCCTGGACCTGTACGAGAAGAAGGCCTTGCTGCGCGCCCTCGACGAGTGCGGCGGCGATCGCCTGGCGGCCGCGCGCCTGCTCAAGGTCGGCAAGAGCACCCTGTACAGGAAGTTGAAGCGCTTCGACATCTGACACGGATGGCGAGGCTCGCGGGGAGAGCGAGCCGGCTTCGGCTTCCTCGAGTGGAGGAGAAGAGTGGAGCGGGCGGAGAGGCCCGGGCGCGGACGGACGACGGCGTGGGGAGCGCCGGCGTCCGTCCGGCTTTCTTCTTCGCGCCCGCGACGGGCGACGCGCGGCGGGGCCTCAGTAGAGGACCAGCGTGGACTCCTCGCTGGCGCGCGCCCATTTCGAGTCGGACGGCACGCCCGGGTTCTGCAGCACGGCGCGCACGCTCTTCCACCGGTCGCCAGCGGGCGCGGCGGGCAAGGGCGCGCGCCACAGTTCCACCGCACGCGCGCCCGAGGCGTACACGACGAGGCGCGTGCGCGCGGCATGCCGCGCATCGGTCGTCGCGCCGCGGGGGTCGACGTGCGTGCTCGCGCCGCGCTCGGACTCGAGCGCCAGCACGAGGTCGGCGATCTGGGTCTCGGCGTTGTGGCGCAGGTGCACGACGAGTTCGCCGTCGACGAACGTCGTCTCGAGGCGCGGTCCGCGCCCGAGCGCGCGCCTGCGCAGCAGGTGCAGCAGCTCGACATCGGCCAAGCGCAGCGCGCGGTCGGGGATGCCGTAGCGCACGGTCATCAGCTCGTACTGCTCCAACGCCGACTCGAGCGCGGCTTGGCGTCCCTGCGCTTGGCCGAGCGCGTCGTGGTGCTCGCGCCAGCGCATCGCCAGCGCCCGCGGATCGGGCGGCGCGTCGGGCTCGTGGTGCATGCGCGGAACGAGGTAGTCGGCGTCGCGGCCCAACGCGGCGAGGATGTCGACGCGTTCCGTCCCGTCCCAGCTGTTCGGTCGCGCGCCCGGGGAGAGGGGCGAGGCGCGGCCGAGCAGGTCGTGCACGATGCGGCGCGAGATGTAGCCGATGGCGCCGGGTTCCTCGGCGAGTATCGAAGCGCCCTCGGGCAGCTCCCAGCGCAGGTAGTGCCCGAGCTTGCGCAGGCGGATCGTGCGGCCGATCTCCTCGTGCAGTCCTTGGCGCGCCAGCGGCGGCGCCTCGACTCCGCGTCCCTGCGGTCGCGGGTAGTGCTCGCCGTAGTCGATCGGGCCGACCTGCGTGTTCGACTTGCTGGCCAGCACCGACGCCGCCAACGCGCAGGCGAGGCTCGCCAGCCCGGCGCGGCGGATCCAACGTCGCGGCGAATCGAAGGCCGGGATCAGGCCTTCCTGCACCGCCACGGCGAGCAACGGCAACGCGGGCACGAAGGACTCGAAGAACGGCTTGGTCCCCACGCCGCGCACGGCGACGGCGGTCGTCCACAGCAGCGCGAGGAAGGTCGCGTGCGCGCCCATGTGCGACAAGCGCCTGCGCACGAGGTAGGCGAAGGTCCACGCCAAGAGCAGCGGCGTCGCGGAGAGCACCGCGAAGGCGCGCAGGTCCGCCAGGCCCACGGCCCAGTGCTCCGTGCGCGGCGCGAGCCACGGGTGCAGGGCCGGCGCGAGCAGTTCGTCGGTCGTCGCGTAGCGCGCCAAGGCCGAGATGGAGAGCGTGCCGAGCGGCAGCAGGAAGGCCGACCACGCCACCGGCGCCGCGTCGCGGGCGCCTCGACCGAGGGCGCGCACGAGCGCGCAGCCCGCCACCATGATCGCGGCCTCGGGCCGGGTCAGCACGGCCAGCGACAGCAGGATCCCCGTCGCCAGCGTGCGTCCCTGCTCCGCCGCGAGGAAGGCCGCGACCAGGAACAAGGCGAGGAGCGGGGTCTCGAGTCCGCTGGCGGCGGAGGCGGCGAAGGCTCCGCAGGTGGCGAGGATCAACGGCGCCATGAGGCCCGCCGAGCGGTTCGGACGCAGCCGCGAGCTGGCGATCGTGGCGAGCAGCGCGCACGCGACGCCGGTCGTCTGCGCCAGCACGTTCACCGAGGTCTTGAAGGAGGCCGCGACGCGCTCGAAGAAGGCGCACAGCAGCACCCACAAGACGCTCGGGTAGCTCTCGAAGGCCTCCATCAGCGGGTTCCACGCGAGCTGGCCGTCGAAGACGAGGTTGCGCCCCAGCCGGAACGGCACGTGCGCCTGGTCCCACGCGACCGCGACGAGCCCGCGCGCGTCGATGTGGATCGTCAGCACATGCGCGACGAGCATCACGAGCGCGACGAAGAGGGCGATGGTGCGGTTCACGCGGCTTGGGAGCGAGGATGACAGCGGGTGGAGGGCGGGCGCAAGCGCTCCAGCGGCTTTCGCGCGGCTCAGGCGTCCAAGGTGACGACCACGGAGGAGAGCTCCGCCTCGCCGAGCTCCACCTCCGCGAGCCCCTTCGCCGCGCCGGCTTGCACCGACACGCTCCACTTGCCGCGCGGCAGCCACGCACTGCGTCCCTTGCCGTCCGCGCCCGTCGCGAAGCCCGGGGCGGGCCTTGGTGCGTCGCCCGTCGTGCGCAGGACGACCAGCGCGCCCGACACGGGCCGGCCCGCAAGGTCGAGCACGCTCACCTCGGTGCGCGCGGCGGCGAATTCCAAGGCGACCACGGCTTCCTCGGCCCCGATCGCGACCTGCTTCGGCGCCGACAGCACCGGCCAGGTCCCGCCCGCCGCCCACTCGGGCAGCAGGCGCAGCTCGTAGGCGCCGGGCCACAGCGCTTCGAAGCGCAGCGCGCCTTCCGCGGCGATGCTGGCGCGCGCCGGCAGCGGCGCGTCGATGCGATGGGCGGCCGCCACCGGTTCCAGCCACAGCTCCATGCCGCGCAGGTCGATCGTCGCGGGCGCGGCGATCGTGACGAGGCAGCGCCCGCGCAGCGTACCGGCGAAGGTGGGCGTGGGAGCCACGGCGCCCAGCACGAGTCGCGCTTCGGCCGGATCGTCGGCCAGTTCGACCTGCAGCGGGTCGCGACCCATGGCGACCACCTTGACCTGGCGCGCGCCGCGCGGGAGTCCGCGCATCGCGACGCGGCCCGCGTCGTCCGACAGCTCGCCGCGCACTTCGTCGCCGACGAGCACCGACACGACCGCCGAAGCGACGGGTTGGCCGGCTTCGTCGCAGACGAAGGCCGCGAACACGCCATCGCGCGCTGGCAGCCCCACCGATTCGAACGGGCCGGATTCCGGCGCGGCGAGCGCCGCGCGATCGGTGCCGGGCGGGAGTTCGCCGGGTCGAGTCGCGTACGCGCCGACGAGGGCCGCGAGGGCCGCGAGCGGCACGACCTTCAGCCAAGGGATGCGCGAGCGGGCCATGGCGATCGAGTCTAGGCGAGCGGGGGCCTCGGCGTCTTCAGCGCGTTCGCGCGCACTCCGCGACGAGCAGCGTGCGCAGCTCTTCGAGTTCGGCGAAGCCGCCGAGGTCGGCCGCGCGCACGGTGTCGAGGAACTCGTCCAACCCGCGTTGGCCCGCGCGCAGTTGGCGCAGCAGGCGCACGCCGAGTTGCAGGCGGTCGCAGGCCTTGACGAAGCGCGCGGCGTCCGTGCGCTGGTCGCGCCACTCGCTCCACAACTCCTCCGCCGCGGGCCCGAGCGGGGCGAGCAGGCGCGCCGCGGCGGCGTCTTCGGCCACGCGCTTGGCCCCGGCGGGCAGGAGCTCCGCCGCGCTCCGCGGCCAATCGCCCAGCAAGGCCTCGGGCGCGTCGTGCACCAAGGCCAGCGCGACGGCGCGGGCGGGATCGACCCCGCAACGCGGCGCCAGGGCGAGGCACAGCCATTGGAGGCCGAGGACATGCTCCGCGACGGTCTCCGGCGCCCGCACCCCGCGCAGGACCCAGCCCGTGCGCGGCAAGTCGTCCAGGGCGGACAGGGCGAGGAGCGCCTCCAGCGTGAGCGGATCGCGGTGCATCCTCCCATCGTAGCGGTCGCGGCGCGTTGACCGGGCCGGAGGCTCGGCGCACAATGACCCGACGCGAGACATGGCGAGCCGCGCTCCGCGGCACGCGCCCAGTCCCGCCCACGGCCCACCACGATGCTGCTGCGCCTGCGACCCTCGCTGATCCGCGCCCAGGTAGAAGCCGTGCTCGAGCTGGCGCAGGCGCTGGGCTACCGGACGCGCTTCATCGACGAGCGGCGCACGCTGCTCCAACTGGAGGGCGAGGGCGCTCCCGACCACCGCGCGCGCTTCGAGGACCTGTGCGGCGTGTCGGCCGTGCTCGACGCGGGGGGCGTGCGCGAACTGCATGAACGCGCCGGGAGGCCCGACCTCGCCGTCGACGTCGGTCCGGCGCGCTTCGGCGGCGGCGTCGTCAGCCTGATCGCCGGTCCCTGCGCCGTCGAGGACCGCGAACGCGTGCTCGAGATCGCGCGCGCCGTGCAGGCGCGCGGCGCGACGGCCTTGCGCGGCGGCGCGTGGAAGCCGCGCACCTCGCCGTACTCGTTCCAAGGCCTCAAGCACGCCGGCCTCGAGATCCTGGCCGAGGTGCGCGCCGAGACGGGGCTCGCCATCGTCACCGAGGTCTTGGATCCGCGCGACGTGGCGGCGGTGGCCGACGTGGCCGACATGCTGCAGATCGGGGCGCGTTCGATGACGAACTTCGCGCTGCTCGCCGAGGTGGGCAAGGCGAAGAAGCCGGTGCTCCTGAAGCGCTCGTACATGGCCACCGTGCGCGAGTTCCTGCTGGCGGCCGAGTACGTGCTGGCCGAGGGCAACGAGGAGGTCGTGCTGTGCGAGCGCGGCATCCGCGGCTTCGACTCGGCCACGACGCGCAACCTGCTCGACGTGGGCGCGGTGGCGCACCTCAAGCGCGCCACGCACCTGCCGGTGGTGGTCGATCCCTCGCACGCCGCCGGGCGCGGCGACTTGGTGCGCGCCTTGGCGCGGGCCGGACTCGCCGCCGGCGCCGATGGCTTGATCATCGAGGTCCACAGCGACCCCTCCGAGACGCACTCCGACGGCGCGCAGGCCATCCTGCCCGAGACCTTCGGCGAGATCGCGCGCGACGCGCAGGTGATCGCGGGGCTCGACGGGCGTACGCTGCGCGAGAGCCGCGCCCTGCGCTGGGGCTGAGCCGCTTCCGCGCGCGCAGGCGCGCGTCCGCGCCGCGCCAGGCGCGTCGTCCCAAGACCGCAACCCGCCACCCCGCCATGAGCACCGTCCTGCGTTCAGGCCGCCGTCCCATCCTCGCCGGCAACTGGAAGATGAACCTCGAGCGCAAGAGCGCGCTCGGACTCGCGGCCGCGGTGCGCGAGCGCGTCGGCGAGCGCGACGATGTGGAGGTGGCCTTGTTCCCGCCCTTCGTCTACCTCGACGAGGTGGCGCGCCTCGTGTCGGGCGGCAAGGTCAAGGTGGGCGCGCAGAACTGCTGCGACGAAGCCTCCGGCGCGTTCACCGGCGAGATCTCGGCCGCGATGCTGGTCGATGTGGGATGCGACTGGGTGATCCTCGGCCATTCGGAGCGACGCCATCTGTACGGCGAGGGCGACGCCCTGGTCGGCGCGAAGGTCAAGGCGGCGCTCGCCGCGGGCTTGAAGCCGATCGTGTGCGTGGGCGAGACGCTCGCGGAACGCGAGGGCCGTTCGACGGAGCAAGTCGTGTCGCGCCAACTGGCCGCGGCGCTCGCAGGCGTGTCGCGCGTCGACATGGCGCGGCTGGTCGTCGCCTACGAACCCGTGTGGGCCATCGGCACCGGCAAGACCGCGACGCCCGACCAGGCCGGCGAGGTGCACCGCTACTTGCGCGGCCTCGTCGGCGGGCTGCACGACATGGAAGTCGCCAAGGCGACGCGCATCCTCTACGGCGGCAGCGTCAAGCCCGACAACGTGCGCGACTTGATGCAGGTCGCCGACATCGACGGATGCCTCGTCGGCGGCGCGAGCCTCAAGGCCGAGAGCTTCCTGCCGTTGCTCGAGTTCCGCTAAGCAGCCTGAACCGCGCGGCGTGCGGTGGCGTGGCTGGAAATTTCGACGCAAAGTCCTTCATGGCATGGCTTTGCGTTGTGTTTGTGTGTCCGGGTGGGCGCCGCGCTCGTCCATGCCACGGCCCCGACCTCGAGCGCCGCGGTCGAACGACCGGACCTGCTGTGCGCTGCGGAGGCGCGCGGTGGTTTGCTACTCTTCCTCGTCCTGCGCTCGCCGCGGACCGACCAAGCACGCGAACTCCATGGAACTGCTGATCACCTTCCTCTACATCTTGTTCGTCCTCTCGGCGATCGTCCTGGTCGTCGTCGTCCTCCTGCAAGAGGGCAAGGGTGGCGGCCTCACGGAAGCGCTCGGCACCGCCGGCCAGCAGACCTTCGGCGTGGCCGCTTCGGGCATCCACAAGTTCACCGGCTGGACTGGCGCGATCTTCCTCGCGAGCGCGCTGGGCTTGCATGTGCTGAACCGCATGAAGGGCGAGGAGTCCGTCGTCGGTGGCGGCGCCGAGATCACCGCGCCCGCCGCGCCGGCCGGCGAGTCCACCGCGCCGATGCCCGCCGGGCAGTGATCGTCGCAGGGCGCACCGTCCCGCCGCGATCCGACCACGGCCTCGCCGACAAGCCCGCGCGCTTCGCGCCTGCAGGCTGGGCGGGGCCGGTTTCGTTTCCCACACTGGCGGCGACACGCCGCGCCTCTCCATGAACACAACTGCGCACTCTTCGATGAGCACCGCCGATGTCCTCGACATGTTCCGCAGCTGCGGCGCCATGCTCGAGGGCCACTTCCTGTTGTCCTCGGGCCTGCACAGCGACCGCTACTTCCAATGCGCGCTGCTGCTCGAACATCCGCAGAAGGCCGAGATCCTCGCCAAGGAACTGGCGCGCCGCATTCGCGCCGTCGATCCGCAGCCGTACGACATCGTCATCGGACCCGCGATGGGCGCCGTGACGTGGGCCTACGAAGTGGGGCGCGCGCTCGGGTGCCGCGCGCAGTTCACCGAGCGCGTGGGCGAGGACATGGCGCTGCGCCGCGGGTTCGTGGTCAAGCCGACCGACAAGATCCTCGTGGTCGAGGATGTGCTGACGACGGGCGGCAGCGCGCGCGAGGTCATGGAGTTGCTGCAGAGCCTCGGCGCCAAGGCGCACGCGGCCGCATGCCTCGTCAACCGCTCGGGCGGCAACCCCTTCGCCAAGGACGGGCTCTCGACCTTCGCCTTGGCGGAAGTGGTCGTGCAGACTTGGAAGCCCGAGGAGTGCCCGCTGTGCAAGTCGGGCTCCACCGCCATCAAGCCCGGCAGCCGCGCCAAGCCGGCGGGGACCTGAGGCGCGCGGGACGCACATGCTGAGATCCATGACGGGCTTCGGCGCGGCTTCCGCGGCGGCGGACGGCCTCGTCGTGCGCGTCGAGCTGCGCTCGGTCAACCACCGGCACCTCCAGATCAAGGCGCGCCTGCCCATGGACAAGGGCCATCTGGAGGCCGAAGTCGAGGCTGTGCTGCGCCGGCACGTGGAGCGAGGGTCGCTCGCCGCGTCGGTGGAGCTCGAGCGCGCCGGCGGCGCGCGGCGCGCGCGCGTCGACGTGGAAGCCGCGCGCGCGTGGCGCGAGGAGTCCGCGCGCGTGGCGCGCGAGCTCGGGATGGCGGGCGAGTTGACGCTGGCCGAGTTGCTCGAGCTGCCCGGCGTGCAGGTGCCGCCCGAGGCCGACGAGGCCGGACGCGAGGCGGAGGATCGCCTCGTGCTCGAGGCCTTGGCGCGCGCGGCCGAGGAATTGGTGGCGATGCGCGCCCGGGAAGGAGTCGCGCTGCGCGCCGACCTCGAGGCGCACGCGCGCGGCATGGCCGACTTGCGCGGGCGGATCGCGGCGCGCATGCCCGAGGCCGTCGCGGGCCTCCAGCGCGCCCTCGGCGAACGCGTGGCGCAGCTCCTGTCGGGCGAGGCGGTCCCCAAGGGTTCGCGCGCCCCGGTGCCCGACGCCGACCTGGCGCGCGAGATCGCTCTGATCGCCGACAAGATGGACGTCTCCGAGGAGCTGGCGCGCCTCGCGAGCCACCTGGGGCAATTGTCAGGTTTGCTTGACAGTCGCGAGTCCGTCGGGCGCAAGCTCGACTTCCTCGTGCAGGAGTTCCTGCGCGAGGCCAACACGATCGGCAGCAAGTGCTCCGACGCGGCCGTGGCGCACATGGTCGTCGACCTCAAGACGCTCATCGAGCGCCTGCGCGAGCAGGTGCAGAACGTGGAATGACCCTCGGCAGGATGCTCGTCGTCTCGGGGCCGTCCGGATCGGGCAAGAGCACGATCTGCAAGCGCTTGTTGCAGGACCCGCGCGTGGTCTTCAGCGTCTCCGCCACGACGCGCAAGCCGCGTCCCGGCGAAGTGGACGGCCGCGACTACCACTTCCTGTCGGCCGACGAGTTCCGCGCCAGGATCGCCAAGGGCGCCTTCATCGAGCACGCCGAGGTGTTCGGCAACTTGTACGGCACCTTGCGCGAGCCGATGGAGGCCGCCAAGGCGCGCGGCCAGGTCTACCTGCTCGAGATCGACGTGCAGGGCGCCAACCAGTTGCGCGCCCTGGGCGAGGAAGGCGTGTACATCTTCATCGCGCCGCCGGACTTCGAGGAACTCAAGCGTCGCCTGTCGGGGCGCGGCACCGAGAGTCCCGAGGTGCTGCAGCGGCGCTTGCACAAGGCCGAGGACGAGTTGCGCGAGCGCCATCGCTACGACCACGTCGTCGTCAACGACGAGCTCGAGCGCGCCGTGGCCGAGGTGCGACGGCTCGCCGGCCTCGACCCTGGCTGAGGTCGCGGTCCATGGAGGCTTCCGCTCTGGGCCGTGGAATGTGCATTTTGCAGGAGTCTGCTATTTGAGCACTTAGGGCGCGCCTTTGGATCGGCTGCGCGCGGGTGTCGATCGTCGCGCGGAGATGGCGCGCGCCCACTCCTCCCACGCCCAGCTCGCGCTAGCCGCCCGCGCCGCGTCGCGCGCACTGTCGATCCGCCCTCCGACCGCGCCACGAGTCTCGTCCGCGCCACGCACCTGCCGCTCGTCGAAGCCGCGCCTCGGCGCGCTCGCGTCCGAGCGCCATCGCGCGCGGAAGGGAGCTCTCATGCGGCGCGTCATCGAGGCTGCGCGCGGTGCGCGGGGCGCGCTCGCCTCGTCGGTGGCGCGCGCCACAAGCGTCTCGGTCGTTGCATGCGGCCAAGCGGAGTTGGATCATCGCCCCGGGCGCTTCCACGCGCGCGCGGGCGCGAACACGCCCTGCTGCGCGCGTCGGCGCCGGCGAAGCAAGGCCCCGCGGAAGTCCGCGGAGCCGCGCACGGACGCGCATGGCGACGGAGCCGGATCGTCGGCGCGCTGCGCACAACCCAGAGGGACAGCGAGGCACTAGCGAGAATGGGGCGGACCAAGAGCGCCAAGTCCAAGGCGGACAAGGAGGCGACCAGCGCGTCGCCGCGCGGCGGAGCGCTGAAGAGCTTCTTGTTCGGCGGCGAACTGGAGGACGGGGCGCGCGCGCGCCTGCGCGAGATCGCCGGCATCCTCTCGCTCGGGTTCGCGTTGTTCCTGTTCGTGGCGCTCGCCAGCTATCGCACCCCGTACGCCGATCCCAATAGCGCGGGCTGGAACTGGTGCGGGCAGGTGGGCTGCTACGTGGCGCACATCGTCAAGGCCACGATCGGCAACGCCGGCTTCCTGCTGACCTTCCTGTTCGGCGCGTGGGGCGTCGTCATGGTCGGCGGTCGCGAGATGTCCTTCGCGGGCTTGCGCGTGCTGGGCTCGGCCTGCTTCGTGCTGTCGCTGTCGTTCCTGCTGCAGCACGCCATGGGTCCCACCGAGGCCCAGGTGCGCGCCTACGGCAACCCGCACCAGCCGTGGGGCCCGGGTGGCTGGCTGGCGCTGCAGACCACGCCGTTGCTCGAGGAAAAGTTCGGCGGCTTCGGCTTGACGCTCGTGCTGGGCCTGGTGCTGCTCGTCAGCGCCTTGCTGGCGACGGAGATGGGCTTCAGCGGCGCCTTGAAGTCGTTCGGCGACTGGGCGGAGAAGCGGCGCGAGGAGCGCGGCGAAGGCCTCCTCTCCGCCATCGCGGGACAGGCGCGCGGCACGCTCGTCGGGCTGTGGAGCTTCCTCTCGGGCAAGTCGAACGCGGCTCCCGCCGCCGCCGCCGAGGGTCCGCGCCTGGCGAACGCGCGCGTGCCCGCCGGCGACGCCATGGCCGAGTCCAAGGGCCTCTTCGAGGACGAGGAGCGCGCGATCACCATCGACGAGGACGAGGACGAAGAGCGCCCCGCCAAGCGTCGAGGCCGCAAGGAGGAGATCGACCCCGAGGCGATCGACACCGAGTGGGAGGGCGAAGCCGCCACGATCGACGAGGACGAGGAGGAGGAGTACGACGACGAAGGCGAACCGATCGTCGCCGAGGACGGGGACGAGGACTCCGACGACGAGGATGGCGAAGACGAATCCGCCGCGTCCGACGACGAGCAAGCCGACGACGAGCAAGCCGAGGAGGAGCTGGTCCCCGCGGCTCCGCCCGCGCGCAAGCCTCTGGTCGCGGCGCGCAAGGAGGCGCCGCGCTGGGATCCGCCCGCGCCGCCGCCCGGCGAGTGGAAGTTGCCCGAGCCCTCGATGCTGATCCCGCCCACGCAGGGCGGCGCCGACAGCGGCAACATCGAGCAGCAAGCCCTGCGCCTCGAGGCGCTCTTGAAGAAGTTCGGCGTGGAAGGCCGCGTGGAGAGCACGCAGGTCGGTCCGGCGGTGACGCTGTTCGAGGTGAAGATCGACGAAGGCACGCGCCTCAACAAGGTCTCGCAGCTCTCCAACGAGATCGCGGCGGCACTGAAGGCCACCAGCGTGCGCGTGCAGGCGCCCATCCCCGGGCGCGACACGGTCGGCATCGAAGTGCCCAACCAGAAGCGCCGCGTCGTGCGCATCAGCGAGCTCGTCACCAAGGACGCCTACGATCCGGCCAAGTACGCGCTGCCCCTGTTCATCGGGCAGGACACCGAGGGCCGCGCCGTGGTGCAGGACCTGGCGCGCATGCCGCACCTGCTCATCGCCGGCACCACCGGCTCGGGCAAGTCGGTGTGCATCAACACGATCCTCGCGAGCCTGCTGATGACGCGCTCGCCGCACGACGTGAAGCTCATCCTCGTCGACCCGAAGATGGTCGAGCTGCAGGTCTTCTCCAAGGTCCCGCACCTGATGTGCCCGGTGGTCAGCGAAGCGCCCAAGGCCACGGCGGTGCTCAACTGGGTCGTCGAGAAGATGGAGGGCCGCTACGAACTGATGAAGGACGCGGGCGTCAAGAACATCAAGGGCTACAACGCCCTCGGCGAAGCCGGCCTCAAGAAGGCGCTGGGCGACGCCTTCGACGAGGAGCGCACGCCGCGCCACCTGCCCTACATCGTGGTCGTGGTCGACGAGATGGCCGACTTGATGGCGGTCTCGAAGAAGGAAGCCGAGCAGGCGATCACGCGCCTCGCGCAGAAGTCGCGCGCCGCGGGCATCCACGTCATCGTCGCGACCCAGCGTCCTTCGACCGACGTCATCACCGGCGTGATCAAGGGCAACCTGCCGACGCGCATCGCGTTCCAGGTCGCCAGCAAGATCGACAGCCGCGTGATCCTCGACGACTCGGGCGCCGACAAGCTGCTGGGCCACGGCGACATGCTGTTCCTGCCGCCCGGCGGCGCGAAGCTGCAGCGCGTGCAAGGCGCGCTGGTCGAGGACTCGGAGATCGAGCAGATCGTCGACTTCGTCGGCAGCGTGTCCGCGCCGAGCTTCAGCCAGGAGCTCGTGCAGGTCGCCAGCGGCCAGCGCCCGGCGGGGCTCGTCGACGACGCGGCGGACGAGGATCCGATGTTCGACCAGGCGGTGCGCGTGATCCTCAAGCACAAGCGCGGCTCGGCCAGCTTGCTGCAGCGCGCGCTGGGCGTGGGCTACACCCGCGCGTCGCGCCTCGTGGACATGATGACCGAGCGCGGGATCCTCGGGCCGCACCGCGGTTCGAAGGAGCGCGAGATCATGTACACGCTGGAGGAGTGGGAGAAGATGTACGGCGCCGCGCCCGGCATGGAGAGCGAGGCGGCCGCGAACCACGGAGCGGAGCAGGATGAGAACTGAGAAGTCGCTGGGGCCCGTCGACTGGCTGGCGCTGGTCGTGTTCGTGGCCGGATCGTTCGGCCTGGTGCTGATGGGCTTGTCGGCCATCTCCGGCGACGAGCTGGCCGCGCCGCATGGCACGGCTCGCGTCGCCATCGAGTGGATCGCCGCCATCGGCCTCGCGCCGAGCCTGTTGTTCAACGCGGCGGTCGCGTACCTCGGCGCGCGCACCTTCCTGCGCAGCCACGCGCGCGGCTTGCTGCGCGATCTCGCCGGCTCCGCGGCGGTGGCGCTCGGCGCCAGCGTGGCGTGCGGCGTGTTCGCCGCGGGAGGCGCGCTGGGCGAGGCCACGGGTGGCGCGCTCGCGGCATCCTCGAACAAGGCGCTGGCCGCCATCGCCGGCGCCTTCGCGATCGTCGTGCCCGCGTGGATCGCGTGGTTGCGCGCCGCGGCGCTGAAGCCGGCGCCGCTCGTCAAGCCGGACGCGACGGGCGTCGGCGGTGCCGAGACCGCCGGGCTCGCCGGAGACGACGAGCCGTTCGCGCTCGCGCAACCGCTCGCCACGTCGGCGCCCGCGCCCGCGCGCCTCGCGCGCGATCCGCTGGCGAACCCGTATCCCGACGACGCACGCTTGCGCGGCGAGATCCCGCCGGGCACCAAGCCCCTGATCGTCTCCGCTTCCACGCCTGTCGAGGCCGTCGAGATCCAAGGTCTCGCGGGCGACTTCGACGCGTCCTTCGACGACGAGCCCGTCGTCGCGACGCCGCTCCAACCGCGCGCCACCGGGTCCGCGGCCGCGGTCGAGGTCGACGACGCGCTCGAGCAGTCGGCCGCGGAGCTCTCCAGCGCGCTCGAGGCGCTTGAATCGCGCGAGTCGGCCGCCGCGTCCGACGAGATCGAGGCGCCTTCGCCGGTCGTGCCGAGTTGGGAGCGCACCGGATTGACGAGCGAGGACGAGCCCGTCGACGCCTACGGCACGCCGCTGTCCCTCGTCGAGAAGGTGCGCGCCGAAGTGGCGGGCAAGTCCGCGCAGGACGCCGCGGAGACGACGGCGCAGGCGGCGTTCGACGAGTTGGAGACCGAGCTGGCGGCGCTGGAGGAGTCGCGGCCCGCCGAGAT
Organism: Planctomycetia bacterium; assembly: GCA_046341775.1. Taxonomy (GTDB): domain Bacteria; phylum Planctomycetota; class UBA1135; order UBA1135; genus SXXH01. Next base: position 2,596 of record JBKDQQ010000086.1, on the reverse strand, counting down.
GCAGGCGGTCGTGCCCGACGACGACGCGCAGGACGAACTGACCCACGAAGAGGTCGTCGAGGGCCACCTCGCCACGGTGGGGATCGCCACCGCGCCGGCATCCAGCGCTTCGATCGTCGCGATCGATGAGATCGAAGAGCCATCCGACGCGGACTTCGGCGCGGAACTCGAGCCGGACGATGCCGACTTCGAGCACGCAGTGGTGGAGGCGTCGCCCATGGAAGGCGCCGCGGTCGTGCTTGCCGCGCCGGCCGGCGTGCAGCCTGCGGTCGTGCAGGATGTGGCCCGATCGGACGATGCCGCGGAAGACGATGCCGCGGAACACGAGTGCGCGGAACACGAGGCCATGCTCGAGGAAGTCGTGTCGACCAGCGTGGTCCTCGATGAGGAGGATGCGCAGGCCGAGGAGTCCGACGTCGAGTTCGAGGCGGAGTGCGCGGCCGAGGAGCTCGAAGCCGAGCTCGAAGCCGTGGGCGAGTCCGAAGGGACGATCGAGGTGGCCGACGCGGCCATCGACGCGCCGCCGCGCGTGGCCGCCGAGATCGGCTTCGACGACCAAACCTCGGCCGTGCAGGCCGTCGAGACCGCGCTCGAGGTCGGCTCGGTCCCCGCGGCCACGGCCAGCAGCGACGAGGTCGAGGGCGAAGGCGCGAACGCGCCCCGGCGCGCCACGCGCAAGAAGGGCAAGGCGCACACGGAGCCCGCCGCGCCGAGCCTGTTCGACGGCGGCCTGTTCGCGGTCGAAGCCGACGCCGGCGAGGCCGCCGCAAGCCCGCAGGCCGAGCCGCAGGTCGAGCTGCAACCGCAAGCGGCCGCTCCCGGCGCGAGCATCAAGACGCCCGCTCTCGATCCCGGCCGCCGCGAGCTCCTCGACGAGGTCGGTTGCTTGTTCGTCGAGCGCGGTCGCGTGGCGGTCTCCATGCTCCAGAAGCAGTACGGCATGGACTTCGACGAGGCTTGCGTCGTCCTCGACGACCTCCAGGAGCTGGGCTTGATCGGTCCGTACCTCGGGGGGCAGCGCCGTGATATCCTCCTGACCCGCGACCAGTGGAAGGAGCGGCTGGCGAAGGCCTGAGCACGACGCACGGTCCCGACGATCCGCGCGAGGCTCGCAGCCCGAGTCCGCGCGGATCGTCGTTTCGGTCCATGCTCCGACCGCGCGGCACAGCACGATGGCCAAGACCGACCCCGCGACCGTTTCCGTCGTGCACCTTGGTTGCGCCCGCAACCTTGTCGACTCCGAGGTGATCCTCGGCCGCATGGCCGAGGAGGGCCTCGTCATCAGCGGCGACCCCGACCATGCCGCGACGGTGGTGCTCAACACCTGCTCGTTCATCGGCCCTGCGCGCGAGGAGTCCGAGAACGCGATCCGCGACCTGCTGAAGCGCAAGCGCAAGGGCCAACTCGCCCATGTGGTCGTCGCGGGATGCCTCGTGCAGAAGGTGCGCCGCGAGCTGGCCGAGCGCTTCCCCGAGGTCGACTTGTTCGCGGAGATCAGCGACTACAAGGCGCTGGCGAAGAGCGTCGCGACGCTTTCGAAGGGCGGCAGCGTGCCGCGCTACCTCGAAGGCCTGCGCGAGCCCGATCGCGAGGGCGCGCGCCTGATCTCGACTCCGAAGAGCTACGCCTACCTGCGCATCAGCCACGGCTGCGACCACCAGTGCAGCTTCTGCGCCATCCCCTCGATCCGCGGCAAGCACCGCTCGAAGAAGCTCGAGGACGTGCTCTCCGAGGCGCGCGAACTCGTGCAGCACGGCTCGAAGGAGCTGGTGCTCGTCGCCGAGGATTCGACCGCCTGGGGCCGCGACATGGGGCTCGAGCTCTCCGACCTCGTGGCCGCGCTTTCCGACGTGCCGGGCTTGGCGCGCATCCGCGTCATGTACGCGTACCCGAACCGGTTCCCGTGGGACCTGACGCGCTTGATGCGCGAGCGCGGCAACGTCGCGCGCTACCTCGACATCCCCGTGCAGCACGCCTCGACGTCCATGCTGCGGGCCATGCGGCGCCATGGCAGTGGCGAGCAGATGCGCGGCATCCTCGACCGGCTGCGCGAGGAGGTGCCCGGCATCGTCCTGCGCACGACCGTGCTGGTCGGCTTCCCGGGCGAGACCGAGGCGGATGTCGACGAGCTCGTCGCGCTGGTCGAGACGCACGGCTTCGGCCGCCTCGGCGCGTTCACGTACTCGCCCGAGCAGGGCACGCACGGCTTCGACCTGCCGGATCGCGTGCCCGCCGACGTGGCGCGGCGCAGGCTCGAGCGGGTGCTCGCCGCGCGCGATCGCGTGCTGCGCGCGTCGCAGGAGGCGCTCGTCGGTCGCCGCATCCAGATCCTCGTCGACGAGTGGCACGCCGAAGCGCAGACCGTCGTCGGCCGTCCTGAATGGGACGCGCCCGAGTCCGACCTGATCGTGGTCGCCTCGGGCGTCAAGAAGGCCAAGGTGGGCGACTTCATCGAGGTGGAGGTCGCCAAGGTCGACCCGGAGCACAACCTCCTCGCCGCGCCGGCGAAGAAGCGCTGAATGGGCGTCTTCCGCCACTGGCCCAACCGCATCACCGCCATCCGCTTCGGGATGTCGGCGCTCCTGTTCTGGATCCT
>JBKDQQ010000085.1:0-4854 GCA_046341775.1 Planctomycetia bacterium | reverse complement strand
CGTGTAGGCTTCGTTGACTTGTTGGATCGGGATCAGCTCGATGTCGGCGGCGATCTGGTGGGCGGCGCAGAAGTCGAGCATCTCTTGCGTCTCGCGGATGCCGCCGATGATGGATCCGGCCAGTTGGCGGCGGCGGAACAGCAGGCTGAACACGCCCAGCGGAATCGGCGTGGCGGGCGCACCGACGAGCGTCATCGTGCCGTCCAGCTTGAGCAGTTCGAGGTAGGCGTTGAGGTCGTGCGGCGCGGAGACCGTGTCGAGGATGAAGTCGAAGCTCGCGAGGTGCGCGGCCATCTGCGCGGCGTCCGTGGAGACGACCTTCGCGTGCGCAACAAAGCGCCGCGCTGGCTTGTCATGGACGGGACCGGACGTGCCGTTGGACCGCTCGCGGCACTCGCTGCAAAGCCCAGCTCACGCGGCGCGCCGCGTGCGATCCGCGGGACCTCCGGCGACGGTCGCCGCCGGCGCACGCCTGGCGGGGCGTGCCGCCGGAGCGGAGCTCGGCCTCAGTTGGCAAGCTCTCCGCTGGTTCTGCGCGACAAGCGCAGCGCGCATGGCGCCAAGCAAATCAGCGCCAAGAAGAAGATCCCCAGCGTGCCACCGAGGGTGCGCTGGAGGATGGCCTGCGGCTCGACCTCGCGGAACTCGAAGCGCGGCAAGTTCGGGATGTCGGCCGCCGTCAAGGTCTGCCGCCTGTGGAACTTGGTGCTGTAGAACCTGAAGACCGCGCCCTTGAAGATGGCGACCTGGTCGCGATACGCGCGATGTCGCCAGTAGCCGTTGCCGGAAAGGTCCGCCAAGGATTCGTAGGCGGCGATGGCCGGGGAGGCGAAGCGCCAACGCTCGACGAGTCGCTGTTGGTGGGCGAGTTCGATGTCGAATTGCTTGTAGATGGGGTCCATCGCCCGGCCGATCCGTTCTTGCACGGCGAGCCGGCGTTGGAGCACATCCGTCTGCATGCCGGGCGGCGCCAGTTCCGGGTGTTCCCTGTAGAACGAGTCGATCACTTCGACGGAGCGGCGCTCGGCGTCGCCGGAGGCTTCGCGCAGCACGGCCACCAATCGCGCGCGCGACGGCATGGGGTGCACGCTCTCCACCACGACGTTCAAGAGCGTGGGGATGACGAGCACGACCACGACCCACGTGGATCCGACCACGGTGGCGGCCGCCGCGGCCGTGCGGGCGAAGCAATTCGTCAACAAGGCGACCGCGCACCAGAACGCCGCGTAGGCCAGCACGACCAGCGACGCGAGCGCGACATTCGCTGAAAGCCCGCCAGCCGACAGCGCACCGGCGACCATGACGCCCGCCAAGGCCAGCACGGTCATCGGAGCCGCGCGCGCCAAGACGCGCACGCCTAGGAGCTTCCAAGCCCCGATCCCCCGCGACAGCGCCAAGCGCAGCGTGCCCGACTCGCGGTCGCCGGCGCACAGATCGTGGATCAGGGCCAGAAGGAACAGCGGAAAGAGCCACACCAGCACGAAGGCGAGGTCGAAACGACCGGTGAGCAGACGCGTGGGGTTGGTCGGCTCGATCCGGCCTTCGCTGGGTTCGTCGGTGTTCCACAGGATCACCCGCTCCTGGCTCGGCAGCAGGTCGGCCTGTCCACCGGACAGCAAGGAGAAGTCCGGCGGTGGCAGCAAGGCCAGATGCCCGCGACCCATGCCCTTGCGCACATCGAGCGACTCCTTGGCGAGGGTGTCGCGCAAGTTCTGCTCGAAGCGCAGCGATTCGGCGAAGGAAGCCTCGTGCGACTTGCGCTGGCCTTCGGCGAGGTCGAAGCCGGCGTGGATGGCATAGCCGATGACGAGGGCGAACAGGCCCAAGAGGACCAGTACCGCGCGCTCGCGGAACAGCAGGCGCCATTCCAACAAGAACAGCTTCATGCCGCCTCCAGGCGTAGACGACGCGCGGACGACCACAGCCAGAGGAACGCGACGCAGAACCATGCGGCGAGGATGCCCAACGCCAAGCGCGCATCCCTCCACACCGCGCCGAAGTCGCGCGGAGCCAACTCGAACGGCGGCAACTGCTCCCAGAGCTCGCGCCCCGCACGGTAGTTGCGGTCCTCCGGCAGCGCGTTGTTCATCAGGTCTTCGTTCAGGACGCGCATGAATTCCATGCGATGGACTTCGGAGGCGTCCGCGAAGTAGCGGTGCTGGCGCAGATCGGTGCCACTCAGGCTCATGGAAGCGGTGCGCAACGCCAGCAACGGCGCCACCAAGCCCGCGAGGGTCATGGCGCGGTCCTGCGCCTCCATCCGATCCCACATGAGCGCGTAATGGTGCCCGTACACCTCGGAGGAGAACTTCTCGCTCTCGAGCATCACCAATCCGTTGAAGTTGAAGGGCAACTCGGCCACCGTTTGCTTGCCGTACTTGGCGAGCGTGTCCAGCGTGAACTGCTTCAGGTGCGCGTCGCGCGAGTCGTGACCGTCGAGGCCCTTCTTGAGGTCGGTGGCGATCGCGTCTTCAAAGGAGCTCAAGTCCCTGGTCGGCAACCACGCATCCACGAGATCGCTCGACAATCGCGGGGCCAGCACGCAATTGAAGGCCCACAGGCCCAGCAGGAGCGTCAGCGCGCCGCGGGCGCTCCTTGCGCGGGCGGAAATCGCCACCGCCAGCGCCAGGAACACGCCCAAGTACGAGGCATAGGCGCCGGACAAGAGGAGGATGCGCTTGGCGAGCGCGGGATCCTGCTGTTCGCCGGCACCCGACATGAGCCAGCCACCGAGCAACACCAGCGGCGCCAGCAGCAAAGCCACGGCCAGGAACAGCCCGATGAACTTGCCGACCACCAACTGCACCGGATCCACGCCGAGGCTCAAGACTTGCCTGAGGGTTCCGCGTTCGCGCTCGCCAGCCAAGGTTCCGAAGGCCAGCAGGATGACCAGGAGCGGCAGCAGGATCTGCAGGCTCACGCTGGCCGTCAACTCGCCGAAGCGGCGCATGTTGGTCGCATCCTGCGCCGGCAGGAAGGAGGCCGAATTGCGCCTGTGGGCCTCGAGGAACACCGTGTTGCCCACGTACGGCTCGATCCCGCGGTCGAAGGCGGACAAGGGCGCCGTGGGCTTGAAGGCGTACACGCCGTAGTGGCCGGCCGAGTGCGAGTTCTTCTCGCCTTGGTGCAGCCAGTTCAATCGATCGAGTTGGGCCGCCTCGTAACGCTCGTTGCGCGTGCGTTCGGTCTGCTGCCAAGCGAGCACGCCTGACACCACCAACAGCACCAGCAACAGGGCCCCACCGATGCGGAAGCGTCCATCGCGCCATGTGTCGCGCAACTCCTTGAATGCGATCGTGGCGATCATGCGCTCAAGCGCTCCAGATAGAGCTTCTCCAAGTCGCGGCTTTGGAACTCGTCGCGGTGGTACTCCGACGCGATGCGGCCCTTCAGCAGGATGCCGACGCGCGTGGCATCCTCCTTCGCCCTGTACAAGTCGTGCGTCGCCATCAAGATCGCCACTTCTTCCTTCGCAAGTTGGCGCAGCAGGCGCGAAAATTCGTGGCTGGCGGCGGGATCCAGGCCGGAGGTCGGCTCGTCGAGCAGCAGGGCCTTCGCCCCGCTCGCCAGCGCCAAGGCGATGCCGACCTTCTGGCGCATGCCTTTGGAATAGGTGCCCACCCGGCGGTCGGCCGCGTCGGCCTTCAAGCCAACCTGCTCCAAGAGCCGGTAGAGATCCGGACGTGCTGGCCTTGCGCCTCCCAGGCGACTGAAGTACTCGAGGTTCTCGAGACCGCTGAAGCGCGGATAGAGCGCGACCTGCTCGGGGATGTAGGCCACCTTCCGTCGGACGGCGACGGGATTCGCCGGCACCGAGAGGCCGTCCACCAGCACGTCGCCGGAATCCGGTTCCAGGAACCCGAGGAACAAGTTGATCGCGGTGGTCTTTCCCGCTCCGTTGGGTCCCAGCAGCGCGTACACCTCGCCTGGTTCGACCTTCAGGGTGAGGCTCTCCAAGGCGACCTTGTCCTGGAAGCGCTTTTGGAGTTGGTTGGCTTCAAGCATGGGCGTTCAAACACCACTTGGGGCGTGTGTCGTGTCGAGGGGATGATCCGCGCACCTGGCGGTAAACATGGGAGGTCCGAGCCGCGGGTGGAGGCCGAGCAGCCGACAGGCCTCGCGGGGCGCGGTCCGCGAGCCGCGGAGCGCGTGCTGCAAGGTGCGATCGTCGACCACTCCTGCGCGGGGCAGCCTGCATGGCGCGTGCCGCCAAGGGAAAGGAACCTTGATTTCCCTTTGGTAAATCATGGGCATGGTCAGGCCCCAATCTTCGCGGCCGCGATGCTGGTCCCGTTCATTGTGCGCGGGCAACGGCGCCGAAGCGCGCTGTTCGCGCAAATCGCACGCAAATTCGGTGGTTGGGTGCTTCGTCCCACATCACCCCGAACGTCGATGTTTGAGTGCGGAGACCGCCGTGCCGGTGCGTGGCCACCTCTCGGTGCCATGCGAATCCAAGCGCCAGCTTGCCAGGCCGCTCGTCGTCCTTCCTCGCAAGCCTCGGACTCGATTCGATTCGCATCCGCTCCATTGCGGTCGCGTGCGATTTCCCGGACCTCCGGCGATGGTCGCACTAGTCCGCGCTGGCGCGATGGACGAAGCGGCACGCCTAGCCGGCTGCGATGCGGATCGGTCGGTCCGAGCACCCTGATTTTCAGGCTCGCTAGCGTGGTCCCACCTACTCTCGGCAGGGTCGGGCACCAAGAGCCCTATTGGTCAATGAACGCTCGTTGGCGTGCCGTCGAGCGCAGTACAGCCGATTCTTGGACTCTCGTCGCGCACAATGAACGGGACCAGCATCATCTCCCCTACCCCAGCGTCTTCATGTCGATCACGAACCGGTACTTCACATCGTTC
>JBKDQQ010000084.1:0-83462 GCA_046341775.1 Planctomycetia bacterium | reverse complement strand
CACGCGCGCGCGCCGCCCCGCTCGCGTCGAAGGCCGCGGAGCCGCGTTCGGCGAGCTCGGCCACCAACTCGGCCAAGAAGCGACCGGCCAGTTCAGGGCCGACGAAGCCCGGATCGAGGTGGGCTTCCACCTGCGCGAAGTCGTCGAAGGCCGTGTGGTACTGGCCGCCGCCGTTCCCCGAGAAGCCGAGGTCGAGCACAGGGAGCGACAAGTGGTGCAGGAACACCGTGAAGTCGGATCCCGAGCCGGGCAGGTCGAGCGGAGGTTCGTCCGACTTGGCGGCGAGCTGCCATTGGCCCCACAGGGTCGTCGGCGCATCCGAAGATCCCGCGTCGTGCGCGGGAATGCGCTCGAGCACCGCGCGCAGCGCGCCCAGCAGTCCCGGGGTGCCGTCCGCGCCGCCGAAGCGCGGACCGGAGACGCCCACGTCCATGTTCAGGTACGCGACGAGGTTCGCGCGCAGGTCTTGCGCGTGCGCCTCGGCCCATTCGGTGCTGCCGACGAGGCCGAACTCCTCGCCGTCCCACAAGGCGATCGCGATGCCGCTCGCCGGGCGCCAGCCGTCCTTGGCGCGCGCGCCCAGCACTTGCGCCGCGCGCAGCAAGGCCACGGTCCCGGAGGCGGCGTCGTTCGCGCCGCGCACCCACGCGTCGCGGTGGTTGCCCGCCAGCACGAAGCGCGCGTCGCGCCCGGCGAGGCGCGCGACGACGTTGAAGAGCACCACGCGCCGCGGAGGCGCGTGCACTTCGAACTCGACCAGCGCCGGGCCGGGCCCGAACAGCCCTTCGCCGCGCCGCTCCATCCGCGCCAGGAGGCTGCGGGCGTCGCCCGCGCCGATCGGCAGGCACGGCAGGCGCGAAAGGGTGCGCTCGAACTCCTGGCCCTCGAGGCGGCTCGTGGTGCTGGATGGAGCGCCCGAGGCGCCGGCGGGCGTGGATGGATCCCCGGGCACGCGTCCGATCGGAGTGACGGAGCCGCGCTCCGCCTCGTGCGCCGGCTTCCAGGGACCGCGCGGCCAGGGCGCGCCGCGCTCGAACCCGTCGCGCGCAGGATCGTTCCACAAGAGGACGCCCGCGCAGCCGTGCTCGGCGGCGAGGTCGATCTTCACGCCGCGATACGCGCCGCCGTAGCGGCACAAGGCGATCATGCCGCGCACGTCGACGCCCGCCGCGGCGAGGCGCGCGTAGTCCTCGCGCAGGCCGCGTCCGACGTCGACCACCGGGGCGCGCACGCGCCCGCTGCGCGTGCCGGAGTTCAGCAGGGGCACGTCGCCGGTCGGGATGGCCTCCGGGTCGAAGGCCGAGTGGCGCTCGAACAGCAAGGTGCCCTCCGCTTCGGCGCGCAGGTGAGTCCGCAGCGGGAGCACCTGCACGACCTCGCGCTGGTCGATCTCGACCTCGAAGCCCGCTTCCTCCAAGCGCCGCGCGCATCGATCGGCCGCCAAGCGGGAGCCGCGCGTGCCCGCGAGGCGCGTCGCCTCGGTCAGCTCGAGCAGCAACTGTCGCGCGGGCGGCGCGTCCTGGACGGCGACCGAAGCGAGGAGGATGGCGGGCCACATGGGGGAGGCGAGTCTAGGGCGCGCGCGCCCGCCCTTGCACGCCCGAGGACCGGAAACGGCGGCGGCGACGCCCGCCTCGTGCAGGCGCGCCGCCACCAACGGCTGTTCGCCGTCCCGCGCGACGACGCGGACCCTCCATGGCCCGCGCCGCGTGCGATCCGCTCAGGTGCGGAAGCGCTGCACCAGGCCCTCGAGCCGGACGGCGACCTGGGCCAGCGAGTCCGCCGCGGCGATCGTCTGCTGCGCCTGCTTGCTGGTCTCGCCGGCCACTCGGCTGACCTGGGCGACATTGGTCACGATCTCCCGGCTGCCGTCGGCGGCTCCGGCGAGGCTGCGCGCGATCTCGTTCGTGGTGCGCGTCTGCTCCTCGACCGCGACGGCGATCGAGCCTTGGATCTCGCTGATCTCGCCGACCACGTGCGCGATGCGCACGATGGCCTCGCGCGCGCCGATGGAGTCGCCTTGGATGGCCTCGATGCGGCCCGAGATCTCCTCGGTGGCGCGCGCCGTGGCGTTGGCGAGCTCCTTGACCTCGTTCGCGACCACCGCGAAGCCGCGTCCCGACTCGCCGGCGCGCGCGGCTTCGATCGTGGCGTTCAGCGCCAGCAGGTTGGTCTGCTGCGCGATGCTGTTGATGAGCTTGACGACCTTGCCGATCTCGTCGCTGGAGCACTTGAGGCGCTCGACGGCCTCGGTGCTTTCGCGAGTGGCGACCACGGCCGACTCGGCCACGCGCCGCGCCTGCGCAGCGGATTGGGCGATCTGCGCGATCGACGCGCTCATCTCCTCGGTGGCGGCGGCGACCGTCTCCACGCTCTTGCCGACCTGCTCGGTGGCGCCGCTGACCGACAGGATCTGGCCCGACGCCGCCTCGGCGTTCTCCAGCATCAGCCGCGACACGCCGCGCAACTGGTTCGAGCTGCCGGCGAGGTCCTGCGCGGTGCGGCCGATGCCGCCGATGCTGCCGCGTAGGTCGCAGAAGAGCGTGTCGAGGCGATGGCCCATGCGGCCCACGAGGTCGTCGCCCTTGACCGGGACGGGGCGCGTCAAGTCGCCTTGCGCCGCCGCGTCGACGACCGTCAGCACGAGATCGACCTTCTCCTGCAGCTCCCGCGCGACGCGCTCCTCGGCGCGCGCGCGCTCCGCGGCGAGCTCGCGTTCGGACTCGAGCGACTTGCGGCGCTCCTCGGCCTGGCGCAGTTCGGCTTCGGCGCGCGCGCGGCGCTCGGCTTCCGCCTGCGCGGCGAACTCGCGCGCCTGGCGCTCGGTCTCGACGCGCAAGGTGACGTCGTTCCAGATGCACATGACGCCCAGCAGCTCGCCCTTGTGGTCGCGCAGCGCGTGCAGCGCGACTTCGACCACCCGTCCATCGCGCTCGAGCCGCCCCTCGAAGGGCAGCCGCGCGGCGTCGGCCAGGTCCGGCGCGCCTTCGACGCCGGCGAGGAATTCCGCGACGGGCGCGCCCACCAGGGAACCGTCCCTCGCCAGCGAGGGCAGCGCGGCCGAGGCCGCCTGCGAGGCGGGATTCTGCCAACGCACGATCCCGTCGAGCCCGGCCCACAGCATCGGTGTGGGGGCGTTCTGCACCAGCGCCGCGACGCGCGCGCTTTCCGCCGCCGCGGCTTCCATGCGCACGACGGTGGCGCTCACGGCTTGCGCCATGCGGCCGATCTCGTCCCGCGAGGAGATCCCCTCGAGTCGACGCAGTTCGCCCGACTCGAGCACGGACAGCACCGTGCCCAAGGGACGCGTGATGCCGCGTCCGGCGAACACACCGAAGGCGAGCGCCGCGGCGGCGACGAATCCCAGCAGGCCGATCGTGCGCAGGCGCGCCTGGTCGGCGCTGGCGTCGGCGTGGACGATGGACTCGTCGGCGTGGGCTTCGATCAGTCCGGACAGCTCCTCGAGGTCCTCCTCGAGGACGTCGAACTGGCGTTGGAACTCGCCCAATCCGGCATAGGCCTCGGCGGCCTTGCCGTCGAGCACGAGCCGCATCGCCGACTGTGCGGCGCCGACGTAGGCGTCGAGGGCCGGCTTGGAGCGCTCGAGCGCCGCGCGGGTCGCCTGGTCGAGCTCCAACCCTTCGATGGTCGCGAGGTATCCGCGCACGTTGGCGTCGAACTCGACCAGTTCGGCGCGCGCCTCCACGACCACGGCGACGTCGCCGGGGTCGGCGCCCACGATGCCGCGCAGGACCACGGCCCGGATGCCGTCGTGCATCATGTCCACCAAGGTCATGTTGCGCACCGCGGGCAGCTGCTGCCTGCCGACGTTGTCAAGTTCGCTGGACAAGCGCGCCTGGCCTTGCAGCGAGACGAACAAGGACGCGCCGATCCCGACCACCATGACGGCGATCAGGAGTTGGATCTTGCGCGCGACGGAGAGGTCCTGGAAGCGCTGGAGCAGGCCGCGACGGGCCTCGGGGGTGGTGCTGGACATGGTGGTGGCGTGGTCGGGGCCTGGCCGCGGTCGGGGTGGTCGAATCCCGGTCGCTCGGCTGTGGTGCTGCCTGGACCCGGATCCGAACTTCGGCCCGGGGCCGCGGCTGGCTTGACCTCGGCCTTCCGAAACCGGCCCGAATGGGGACCTGCGCGTCGCCTGCGCGGGAATTCAAAATTGCATTTCGGTGGCCGTTGGCGGTCCGCGCCTTGCAAGCAGGGCCTTCGAAGCCCACAATGCTGGGCTCCCGCACCGCCGGTGCGCGCCTGCCCCAGGCTGCGCCCGACCGACCCACCGCCGCACGCTCACCATGGAAACCTCCCTCCCGCAGCGCCTCCAGAAGTCGGTCTCCGGTTCCTTCCAGAAGACCGCCTTGCTGCAAAAGCGCGTCCGCGAGCTGATCCGCGGCGCCGCGCCGTTGCTCGAGACCCGCGAGCGCAACCCGATCAAGATCGCCTTCCTCGAGATGGAGCGCGGCCTGATCGAGCTCATCCCCGACGAAGAGTCGCAGCCCGGTTCCTGAGCGCTGACGCTCGCGCGTCCTGCGCGGCGTCCCTTCCGCGCTGCATCCCTTCCGCGCTGCATCCCTTCCGCGGCGCCTACTCGGAACGGTACGCCCCTCCGTGCCGTTCGCGCCGCACCCTCGCGGCTGGCGCCACGGGACCTCCGGTCGTCGCCGACCCCGCGGGCTCCAAGCGACTCGCGCCTTCCTGCTTTGAGTCGGAGCCGGGGGCGCGGCAAGCTGCTGGCCTCGCGCGGGCCTCGACACGCCCGCGGCCCACGATCCGTCAGCGCCATGCACGCACAACCAGAGCGACCCGACGAGGCCGACCCGGGCGAGGCGCGCCCCACGCTGGTCGAGCGACTCGAGGCTGGTGGCGCGGCGGTCGAGCTCCTGCGCGTGCCCGCCGCGCTGTACGGCGTCGCGCTGGCGCTGCGTTCCTGCGCCTTCGACCTCGGCGTGGCCCGCGCCGCGCGCAGCGCGGTTCCCGTGGTCTCGGTGGGCAACTTGACGACAGGCGGCACGGGGAAGACGCCCTTCGTCCTGTTGCTCGCGCGGGAGTTCGAGCGCCGTGGCGTGCGGCCGGCCGTCGTGGCGCGCGGCTTCGGGGCGCAGGTGGAGGGCTTGAACGACGAGGGCGCCGAGCTCGCGACGCGCTTGCCCGGCTTGATCCAGGAGCAGCACGAGGATCGCGTCCACGCGGCGCGCCGCGCGGTGGAGCGCGGCGCGGGGGCGATCGTCCTCGACGACGGGTTCCAGCACCGCCGCCTGGCGCGCGATCTCGATCTCGTGCTGGTCGACGCGACCAATCCGTGGGGCCTGCGCGCGACGCGCGCGTTGTTGCCGCGCGGCCTGCTGCGCGAGCCCTTGGGCGCCTTGCAGCGCGCGGACCTGCTCGTCCTGACGCGCGTCGACCAGGCGGCGCCTGCGGCGCTCGAAGCGTTGCGCGCGGAGTTGCTGCGGCTCGCGCCCGGAGTCGGCCAACTGGCGTGCGTCCACGCCGCCGAGGCGCTCGTCGACGAGGGTGGCGCGGACCTCGGGCTCGGGTGGCTGGAGGGACGCGCAGTCTGCGCCGCGAGCGCGCTGGGCAACCCGGCAGCCTTCGAGTCCGCGCTCGAAGGCCTGGGCGCGCGCCTCGTGCGCCGCGTGCGTCGACCGGACCACCACGACTGGACGCGCGAGGACCGCGCCGCGTTGGACGCCGGCGCGCCGGTGGTGTGCAGCGGCAAGGACGCGCGCAAGCTGGCCCGCATCGGCGTCGAGGCCAAGGTGCTGCTCGTCTCCGCGCGCCTCGTCGAGGGCGCGGGAGTGCTCGAGGCGCGCCTCGACGCCTTGTGCCCCACGCCGGCGCGTCGCGTCGAGCGCGCGAAGAGGAGGCGGGATTGAACGGTCGCGTGGATGGATCGGAAGCGGCGGAAGCGGGCGCTTGGGCTCCGGGCCGCGTCGATCCGCTGCGGCGCGCGACGTGGCCGCGGCCCTCGACGCCGGTGCTGGGCAAGCGCGACGGCGCGGGACAGCGCTTCCTGTGCGCGCTCTACACGACGGCGGTCGGTTGCCTGTGGCGCCTGCCTTCGCGTCCGCGGCGCCTCGCCATCGACGGCTTGGCATGGCTCGCGCATCGCCTCGACCGGCGCCGCGCCGCGGTGGCGCGCGACTACATCCGCACCGCCTGCCCCGGGCTCGCGCCGGACGCGTTGGAGCGGCGCGTGCGCGCGGCCTTCGCGCACCTCGTCGAATGCACGCTGGACGCCGAGTGGCGCGCCGCGCGCGTGCCGCCCGAGCGCCTGCTCGAGCTCGTCGAGCTGGAGATCTCGCCCGCCGCGCGCGCCCTGTTCGCCTCCGGCCGCGGAGTCGTGTGCGCCACCGCGCACTGCGGCGATTGGGAGCTCGCCGGCGTCGCCATGGCGTGGGTCGCGCCGCAACCGGTCTATGTCGTTTCGCGCCCACCCGCCAACTTGCCGCTGTCCGTGCGCGCGCAAGCCTTGCGCGAACGCTTCGGCCTGCGGCTCGTGCCGCGACGCGGCGCGATGCAGGAGGCGGGGCCCATCGTGCGCGGCGGCGGGATGCTGGCCTTGATGCTCGACCAGCGCTCCAGCGCGGGCACGGAGGAGGGCGAGTTCTTCGGGCGTCCGGCGTTGTTCGATCGCAGCGCCGGCGTGCTGGTCAAGCGCCTGCGCGCGCCCCTGCTCTTCGCCGCGGCCTGGCGCGTGGGCGAACGGCGCTGGCGCCTGGTGGCGGATGTCGTGGTCGAGCCCGAGGAGCAGGTCGGCATGTCGGTGGCCGACCTCGGCCGCCGCGTGAACCGCGAGCTCGAGCGCCTGATCCTCGTCGACCCCGACCAGGTGTTCTGGCTGCACGACCGCTACGGGATCCGGCGCGGCGCGCGTCGTCCGCGGCGGCGCGCGACCGGTCGTGGCCCGGCCGCGCCGTCGGAGGAGTCCAGCCGCTGAGCTGTTCCGTCCGATAGGGGACGGGTAACCTTCCCCCCATGCAGGCTGGATCCAAGAAGAGCCCGGCGCAGGCCTTGCAGGGGCGCGTGCTGGTGACTGGCGGCGCCGGATTCATCGGCAGCGCGCTGGTTTGGGCCCTCAACCGCGAGGGCGTGGACGACATCCTCGTCGTCGATCGGCTCGGGTCGGACGAGAAGTGGCGCAACCTCGTGCCGCTCTCCTACGCCGACTACATGGACGCCGACGAGCTCCTCGAGCGCATGCGCCGCGACGACGCGCGCCTCGCCGGCGTCACGGGGGTGTTCCACCTCGGCGCGTGCAGCGCCACGACCGAACGCGACGCCGCGTATCTCGCGCGCAACAACTTCGACTACACCAAGGAGTGCTGCCGCTGGGCGCTGGCGGCGGGCGCGCGCTTCGTCTACGCATCGTCCGCCGCGACCTACGGCGACGGCGCGCGCGGCATGTCCGACGAGTGCGAGCTCTCCACGCTCAGGCCGCTGAACATGTACGGATATTCCAAGCACATGTTCGACCTTTGGGCGCGGCGGCGAGGCCTGCTCGCGGAGATCGTCGGCCTGAAGTACTTCAACATCTACGGCCCGAACGAGGACCACAAGGGCGACATGAGGAGCCTCGTCAACAAGGCCTTCCACGAGATCAAGCAGACCGGCGGCATGCGCTTGTTCCAGAGCCATCGCGCGGACTACGCGCACGGCGAGCAGGTGCGCGACTTCCTGTACGTGAAGGACGCGGTCTCCATGACGATCCACCTGATGCGCGCCGAGGGCGCGGCGGGTCTCTACAACGTCGGATCGGGCGTGGCGACCAGTTGGAACCAGCTCGCGCGCGCCCTGTTCGCGGCCATGGGTCGCGAGGCCCGCATCGAGTACGTGCCCATGCCCGAGGCGCTGCGCGGCAAGTACCAGTACCGCACGCAGGCGGACACGCGGCGCCTGCGCGCCTCGGGCTGGACCGCCGCGGCGACGCCGATCGAACAAGCGGTGCGCGACTACGTCGAACGCCACCTCGAGCCGGACCTGCGCCTCGGCGACGAGGCGCGCGGCGCGGAGGCGTCGGCATGAACCGGCTCGTGGCGGCCTTGCGCGCCGCGCCGCGCCCGACGGTGCTGATCGTCGGCGACCTGATCCTCGACCGCTACGTGTCGGGGGACGTTTCGCGCATCTCGCCCGAGGCGCCCATCCCGGTGCTGGCGGCGCGTCGCAGCGAGGAGAAGCTCGGCGGCGCGGGCAACGTCGCCGCGAACCTGGTCGCCATGGGGGCCGAGGTCGATGTGGTGGGCGTCGTCGGCGACGACGGTTGGGGCCGCGCGCTGCGCGCCTTGATGGAGGAGCAGAAGATCGGGGTCGGAGGACTGGTCGTCGACCGTCATCGGCCGACCACGCAGAAGACGCGCATGATGTCCGGCGCGCCGCAGATGCTGCGCGTCGATTGGGAGGACGCCAGCGCCGTGGGCGGCGCCAGCCTGGCGGAGATGGTCCGCCTCCTGCCCGAGCGCGTGCGCGCGGCGCGCGCGGTGGTGCTCTCCGACTACGGCAAGGGCGTGCTGGCGAACGAGGTCGTCGCCTGCGTCGTGCGCGAGGCGCGCGCGGCGGGAGTGCCCGTGCTGGTCGACCCCAAGGGCGACGACTACTCGCGCTACAAGGGCGCCACGCTGGTCACGCCCAACAAGAAGGAGGCCGAACAAGCGCTCGGCCGCAAGCTCGCGCGCCACGACGACCTGCCGCAGGCGGCGCAGGACCTGATGCGCCTCGCGGACCTCGACGCCGCGGTGGTGACCTTGGGCGCCGACGGCATCTACTACGAGGATCGGCGCGGCGTGCGCGGCCACGTGCCGGCGCAGGCGCGCGCCGTGTTCGACGTGACCGGCGCGGGCGACACGGTGGTGGCCCAGCTCGCCTTCCACCTGGCTTCCGGGCTCGAGCTCGCCGCGGCGGTCGAGCTCGCCAACGAGGCGGCGGCGATCGTGGTCGGCCGACTCGGCACGCACGCCGTCACGCGCGAGGAGCTGCTCGCGCACCTCGCCGCCGACGGGCGCGACGAGGGGAAGCTGCTCGACGATGCGACGCTCGACCTGCGCCTGGCGCATTGGAGGAAGCAAGGCCGGCGGGTGGTGTTCACCAACGGATGCTTCGACGTGCTGCACCTGGGCCACGTCACCTACCTCAAGTGGGCGCGCTCGAAGGGCGACGTGCTGCTCGTGGGCGTCAACGACGACGCGTCCGTGCGTCGCGCGAAGGGGCCGAGCCGGCCGGTGAACCCGTTGCGCGATCGCATGGAGGTGCTCGCCGCGCTGGAATGCGTCGACGGGGTCGTCGCCTTCGCGGACGACACGCCGCTCGCGCTGATCCAGCGCGCCACGCCGCACGTCCTCGTCAAGGGCGCCGACTGGGCCGAGAAGGGCGTGGTCGGACGCGAGTGGGTCGAGTCGCACGGCGGCGTGGTGCACCTCGCGCCGTTGGTGCCGGGGCGCTCGACCACCGCCATCCTCGAGCGGGCCCGCCAGCCCGAGGCCTGAGGTCCGCGTCGCGCGGCTAGTCCGCGAGCAGGTGCCTACGCACGAGTTCCAGCTGCAGCCGCTGCCAGTGCGCGGCCAAGGCGGGCTCGACCACTCCGTGCCGCTGGCGCGGGTACAGCATCAGTTCGAACTGCTTGCCGGCGCGCTGCAGCGCCAGCGCGAGCTTCATCGTGTTGGCCGGGTGCACGTTGTCGTCGATCGCGCCGTGCACCAGCACGAGCTTGCCGGAGAGCGCCGGGGCTGCTTGCACCACGCTGGTGGTGGCGTAGCCCTGCGGGTTGTTGGCCGGCGTGCGCATGTAGCGCTCGGTGTAGATCGAATCGTAGTCGCGCCAATCGGTGACGGATCCGCCCGCGACGCCCAAGGCGAAGCGCTTGGAATGCGTCAACGCGTACGAGGCCATGAAGCCGCCGAAGCTCCAGCCCGAGATGCCGACGCGGGATTCGTCGACGCCGCCCTGGGCCACCAGCCAGTCGAGCGCGTCCTCGAAGTCGGCCAGTTCGCGCTTGCCGAACTGCTGGTAGCACACGCGCGTCGCCACGTGGCCCTTGCCGCTGGCGCTCTGGTTGTCGACGGCGAACACGATCACGCCCTGCTGCGCCAGCAACTGCTGGAACATCATGCGCGCGCCGCCCCAGGCGTTGCGCACCGTGGGCGCGTGCGGGCCGCCGTAGACCATCATCAGCACCGGGTGCTTGCGCGCCGGGTCGAAGCCGGGCGGAAGCAGCAGGCTGCCTTCCATGGCGAAGCCGCCGCGGTTCTCCACCTGCACGAGGCGCGGCGGGGTCCACTTCCATTCGTCGAGCGCCTTGACGGGGTTGTCGTCGATCATGCGCACCAGCGCGCCGTCGCGATCGCGCAGCGCGACCTTGGTCGGCGTGGAGATGTCGCTCCAACTGTCGACGTAGAGCGACCAGTCCTTGGATGGCGCGACGGAGTGCGTCGCGCGTCCGCTCGTGACGAGTCGCGGCTCGCCGCCGTCGAGCGGCACGATCACGAGGTCGGATCCCACGTGGCTCTTGAAGGTGCCGGAGACCCAGGCCTCGCGCCGCATCTGGTCGACGCCGTGCAGCGTGCGCGCCTCCCATTCGCCGCGCGTCACCTGCCGCAGCAGCTCGTCCTCGCGGTAGTGGTAGAGATGGCGCCATCCGTCGCGCTCGCTCGACCACAGGTAGGTGCCGTCCGAGAGCCAGCGGATCGAGTCGTCGACGCGCTCGACCCACGCTTCGCCGGATTCGCGCAGCAGGCGCCGCGAGTCGCCGCCGTCCTTGGCGCTGCTCCACAACTCGAGCCAGCGTTGCTCGCGGTCCTGCACCTGCCACACGAGCCGGTTGCCGGGCGACCACGAGACGTCGACGACGAGCGGCTCGGCGTCCTTCCACGCCGACAGGTCGACGATGCCTACCGCCTCGGGCTGGTCGAGGCGGTGCGTGCGCAGGCTCGCCACGGGGTTGGGATCTCCCGCGCGCGGGTAGGGGTTCGTCTCGACGATGTGCGGTTCCGCGGCGTCGTCGACCAGCGTCCAGCGCGGCACGCGCGCCTGGTCGAGGCGCAGGTAGGCGATGGCGCGCGAGTCGGGCGACCACCACCAGCCGCGGAAGTTGCCGCGTCCGTAGAGCTCCTCCTGGTAGATCCAATCGAGCACGCCGTTCAGCACGTCCGGGCCGCCGTCGGCGGTGACGCGACGCGCTCCGCCGCGCAGCGCGTCTCCCACCCACAGGTCGTTCTTCGACACGAAGGCGAGGTGCGCGCCATCGGGGCTGAAGTCGATCTCCTGCTCGGGCACGCCCGGCGTCTCGCTGATGCGCACCGCCGGCGCGCCATCGAGGCTCGCCACCCACAAGTCGTCGAGGTGCGCGAACCACTGCCGCGCGCGCGCGGCGTCCATGCGCTCGGGAGCGGGCTTGGCGAGCTTGGCGCGCGCCGCGTCGTCCAGCCCGCCGACCGAGCGCAGCGACTCGAGCAACTTGTGGTCGCCCCACAGTCGGACCGCCGCGCCCGTGCGCGCGTCGACGCGGAACCACTGGTCGTCCCTGGCTTCGAGGAACTGCGCGCCGTCGAGCCAGCGCTGCCCTTGCCGCGGTCGTCCGGAGAAGTCGACGCGCGTCGAACCGCCGAGCGCCTCCAAGGTCAGCGGCTTGCGCCCGTCCGCCTGCGCCGTGGAGGCGGCCTGTGTGCCGGCGTCGGGCGAGCCCGGCGCATGGCAGGCGGCGAAGACCAGCCCGGCGAGCAGGACGGTCGACTTGGTGGCGACGAGGAGTCGAAGGCGCGAGGCGATGGACGGCATGGCGAGCAGCCTAGCTCCGGCGACCGTCCTCGTGCTTCGGGGACGGAGTCGCAGGCGGCTTCGCGCCTCCGGCCGCGGCGCCGGGATCTCCGGCGACGCGGTGGTCGGGCCGGCAGGTTCGAGGGTGCAGGAAGGGCCTTTGCGAGGCCGGCATGGGGGGGTGGCTTGCAGGCGCACCCCCCCGATCTGCATCCTCTTCGGCCCCCAACTCGCGCAGAGACCAGCGCGGGGGGGCCGCGAACCACCCATGCTCGACCAAGTGCTCACTCCCTCCCTCGCCCTCGCCATCCAGTCCGCCGACGCCGCCGCCCCGGCCGCCAAGGGCGACCTCGGCGGGGCCTTCATCGCCCTCCTGCTCGGCCTGCTGCAACTGGTCGTGTCGCTGGGCATCTTCACCTTCGCCATCAACCAAGGCCTGCAGGTCGTCTCGAAGATGATCGAGGGCATCGACATCTGGGGCGAGATCAAGCGCAAGAACATGGCCGTGGCGCTGCTCGCCGCGGGCGCGGTCTACGCGTACACGAACGTCGTCGCCGGCGGCGTCGACAGCATGACCCAAGGCCTCACGACGCTCGTCTCCGGCGACCTGGGCGACGGCCTCGGCGCCCTGATCGGCGGCGTCGCCAACCTGTTCATCGCCATCGCGGTGGCCGGACTCGCCATCTCGTGGACCTTCAAGGCGATGGACCGCTTCACCAAGGACATCGACGAGAAGGCCGAGTTCCGCGGCGGCAACATCTCGATCGGCATCATCTACGCCGGCATCCTCGTCGGCGCTTCCGAGCTGATCGCTTCGGGCGTCTCGGGCGTGAGCTCGGGCGTCACCGGCCTCGTCAGCGCCCTGATCTGATCGGACGCCGTCCGGACGATCCATCGAACGCCGGCGGGGGGGGGGGGCGCGCCCCCCCCCCCCCCCCCGCCGCGCTTCAAGCAGCGACACCGGCCCATCCGTGGACCATCCCGCGCCCGACCCCGGCATCCTCGCTTGTCCCGTGCGGGACTGCGCCCGCCCCATGGTCCTCCTCGAGTCGCGACTCGCGTGCGTCGCCGGACACTCGTTCGATCGCGCGCGGCGCGGCTGGTGGCACTTGGCGCAACCGCAAGATGCGCGTTCGCGCGAACCCGGCGACGCGGCGGGGTCGATCGAGGCGCGCGCGCGGCTCTTCGAGCGTGGACTCGGACCCGCGGTCGTGCGCGCGGTGGTGGCGCTGGCCGGCGATTGGCGCGGCGCGGCGCTGGATCTGGGCTGCGGAGGAGGCGCCTTGCTGGCCGCGCTCCACGCCGCGCCGACGCGCGCGTCGCGCCGGATCCACGGCATCGATCTGTCGGAAGCCGCCGTGCGCATGGCCTCGCGCCGGCGCGTCGCGGCGATCTTCGTGGCCAACGCCGATCGGCGTCTGCCGTTCCTCGACCAGTCGATCGACCTCGCCACGAGCATCGACGCGCGCCGGCCGCGCGACGAGTTGGCGCGCGTGTCGAAGCCCGGCGCTGCCTTGGTCGTCGCCGTGCCGGCCGCGGACGACCTGCTCGAGCTGCGCGCGGCCGTCCTGGGGCGCGGCGAGCCGTTGCCGGGCGGGGATGCGCTCGTGGGCGAGCTTGGACCGCGCTTCCGGCTGGTCGAGAGGGTGCGCGTCGAGGAGCGCATCGAGCTCGACGCGGCCGGACTCGCGGACTTGGCCGCCGCGACCTACCGACTGTCGCGCCTGCGGGAACGGCGGCGGCTGGAGGCCATGGGCACGGCCGAAGTCGTTTCGAGGCACGAGGTACTGCGCTTCGAGCGCGCGCCGGGCGCCTGATCCCCGATCGCCTCGCGCCGTCCCGGGCCCGTTGGGCAGGCGACCGGAGGCCTCCGATCGCGTACCCTGATGCGCAAGGCGCTCCCGGATCGTCGCTTCGACGCTCCGCCGCGCCTCGGAACCACACCCATGAAGCCCATGCACGCCTTGCGCGCGGCCCTCGCCGTGCTGCTCCTCGCCGCGACTTCGTTCGCGCAGCGCGGAGTCGGGGCGCCCATGCCGGAGCTCGCCTTCGAGGGATTCAGCCAGACCAAGGCCAAGTCCCTCGACGATCTCGCCGGCCGGGCGATCCTGATCGAGATCTTCGCCTACTGGTGAGGCCCTTGCGGGGGCCAGGTCCCGCACCTCAATTCGCTGCAAGAGCGATATGGGGACAAGGGCCTGACCGTCCTCGGCGTGACCGGGGAGGGTGTCAAGGAAACTGAACAGTGGATCGCCGACAAGGGCGCCAAGTACGCCTACGCGTACGACAAGGGCATGAAGGTCATGACGGCCTTCGGCCTCGGCGGGTACCCGAGTGTCGTGCTGATCGGCGCGGACGGAGTCGTGCTGCACGCCGGATCGGCCGGCGGCGCGACCGACAAGTTGATCGAGAAGGCGCTTGTCGGTGCGCTGCCCAAGCCCCTGTACGAGTGGCCTGCTTCCGCGGGCGCGGCGAAGTCCGCGTTCGTCAAGCGCAAGTACGCCGACGCCATCGCCGGCGCCGCCAAGGTGCCCGAGGCCGATGGCGGTCCCGCCATCAAGGCGGCGCTCGAGGCCTTGGTGAAGGGTCGCGTGGAAGCCGTCAAGGCGGCCTACAAGGCCGGCGACTACCTGACCGCCAGCGATGGCGCGAAGGAGCTGGTCAAGCAACTCGCCGGGTTGCCCGAGCAGGCCGAGGCCAAGGCGGTCGCCGACGAGTACGCCAAGGACGAGGCGGCGCAGACGGTCGCCAAGGCGCAGAAGAAGGTGCGCGACCTGCGGGCGCAGCGCCTCGGCAAGTCCAAGGAGCGCGAGAAGGCCCTTGAGGATCTGCAGAAGATCGCCAAGGACCATCCGGGCACCAAGGCGGCCGAGGAAGCCCAGGCCTTCATGGCCGAACTGCGCCAGCGCAAGTCCTGAGGCGCGCGGCGCAAGCCGCTCGCCGGGCGCCCCGCGCCATCCCGCCGCCCCCGCCGGTCCGACCGGTGGGGGCGGCGGCTTTGCGTCCTCATGGCGGCGTGTCCTCGTCCGGCGCCGGCGGCGGAGCGCCTCGTGTCCTCGTCGCGGATCTCGGCGGAATCCTCGCGAGGAATCGGCACCTCGGGCGCTTCGGGAGTGGACGCGCGCAGCGCGATCTTGCGCTCGCCGTCCGCGCCCTCCCGCCATGAAGATCCAGCAGCTCCTCCTCGCCGCCATCGGACTCGCGACCCTGCTCGCCGGCGCCGCCGACGCCCAGCGCCAATGCTTGCCGCTGGAACCGCGCCTCGCGGCCATGCATGCGCCCGCCGGTGGCGCCCGCCACGACTTCCTGGGCCGCGCGATGCTCGTCAAGGCCTTCCACCCGGACCGCGACGTCGACCTCGTGCGGCACGCCGCATGGGCCATGGAGATCACCACCGAGGTCTGCCGGCGCTGCGAACGCCAAGCCCCGCGGCTCGAGGAACTGCGCGAGGCGCACGCGGCGGCCGGCCTCGACGTGCTGTGCGTCACCGGCGATCGCGAGCAGCCGGCCGGGCGCTGGATGGAAGTCAACCGCGTCGAGTGCGCGTGGGCCGTCGACGAGCACGGGGACCTGCTCGACGTCGTCGATCCGCAGCGGCGCTGCGAGGCCGTGCTGGCGGACGCGAACGGACGCATCGTGTGGCGCGGCGACGTGCTGCGGCTCGAAGGCAAGGTGCTCGAGGCGGCCCTCGCCGAGGCCTTCGCCGAACCCATGCACGCGTGGAAGGGCGGACTCGACGGGGTGCGCCAGGCGTTGCGTCGCGGCGAATGGACGAAGGCCATCGAGCGCGCCCGCGGCGTGGACGCGGCCGCGGCGCTGGCGGCGAAGGTCGAGCGGCAACTGGACGGCA
Organism: Planctomycetia bacterium; assembly: GCA_046341775.1. GTDB lineage: Bacteria > Planctomycetota > UBA1135 > UBA1135 > SXXH01. Next base: position 67,858 of record JBKDQQ010000084.1, on the reverse strand, counting down.
AGCTCGAGCTGTTCGAGCGCGCCGCCGCGGAAGGCGATTGGCTGGCGGTGGCGGCGCGCGGCGCCGAGCTGCAGAAGGCCTTGTTGGGCGACGCTCGCCGGGCGCAGGTCCTCGAGCGGCTCGCCGGCCTCGAGGCGGACCGCGCCGCGCAGCGCGTCCTCAAGGCGCAGCGCCAGGTGCGCGACGCGCGTGCCATGCAGCTGACCAGGGGCCGCGAGCGCGGCGTCGCCAAGGCGCGCATGGAGGCGATCTGCGCGGACCACGACGGCACCGCCGCCGCGAGCGACGCCCGCGTGTTGTTGGCGCGCATCGCGCGCATCGAGACCGAGGCGCGCGGCATGCGCTGAGCGACGCGCGAGGCGGGCTGACCGGACGACGCGGGATGGGCGGTGGGCGGTGGGCGGCGGGTCGCGCGCGAGCGGCTCGCCGCTCGCGCGTTGGAGGTCGCTACGATCTGCGCCCCTTCGGGCCGTGGTGGCCCGTGGCGAGGCACCCACGATGCTCATCTCCCTGCTCCTGGCTACATCCGCGGCGCAAGCCGGCTCCACGCATCCCTTCTCCGTGCACGACATGCTGGCCATGGACCGCGTGTCGGACCTGGTCGTCTCCAAGGACGGGACGCGGGCGCTGTACAACCTGCGCTCCACCGACCTCGAGAAGAACCGCGGCGCGAGCGACCTGTGGCTCGTGCCCGTCGCCGGCGGCGAACCGCGCCGCCTGACGAGCCTCCCCGGTTCGGAGGTGGGCGGCAGGTTCGCGCACGACGGCAAGAGCGTGTTGTTCCTCTCGCGCGAGTCCGGCAAGAGCCAGGTGTGGAGCGTGCCGCTCGAGGGCGGAGCGCCGCGGCAGGTGACCAGCGAGCCGCTGGACGTGGAGGGATTCATGCCGTTCCCCGGCGACGGACGGCTGCTGCTCGCCATGGAGGTCTGGCCGAGGCACGAGGGCGCGGACTCGTTGCGCAAGAGCGTCGAGGAGGACGAGCGCGTCGCCAAGCAGCGCGGTTCGGGACGCGTGTACGACACGCTGCTCTTCCGCCACTGGGACTCGTGGGAGGACGGCCGCCGCTCGCACTTGTTCCTGTGGGAGGAGGGCAAGCCGACGCGCGACATCGTCCCGGGATTCGAGGGCGACGTGCCGAACAAGCCCTTCGGCGGGATGGAGGAGGTCTCCATCAAGCCCGACGGATCCGAGGTCGTCTTCGCCAGCCTGCTCTACACCGGCGACGCGGCATGGGCCTACGACACGAACCTCTTCCGGGTGCGCCTCGCGGAGATCGGCGTGATCTCCACGGTGACAGAGTCGAACCCGGCCTGGGACGGCAATCCGGCGCACTCGCCCGATGGAACGCGCCTCGCGTACCTGCGCATGCGGCGTCCGGGCTACGAGTCGGATCGGCGCGCCATCGCCGTCGTCGACGCCAAGACCTTCCAAGGCCGCGAAATCACGCTCGATTGGGATCGTTCGCCGGACGAGATCGCCTGGTCGGGCGACGGCAAGTCGATCTGGTGCTCGGCCGACGACATGGGCCACAAGAGCATCTTCCAGGTCGACGCCGAGACCGGCGCGGTGCGGCGCGTGCTGTCGAAGGGCTCGAACGCGGCGCCGCGCGTGGCGGGAGGGCGCCTCGTGCACCTGCACGACAACCTCAGGTCGCCGGTCGAGGTGCGCAGCTGCGACCTGTCCGGCGGCGACGTGCGCGCGCTGACCGCGCACAACGCCAAGCAGCTCGCTGCGGCGCGCATGGGCGACTACCAGCAGTTCACCTTCCTCGGCCACAGGAACGAGCCCGTGCACGCCTTCCTCGTCAAGCCGGTCGACTTCGATCCGAAGAAGACCTACCCGGTCGCCTACCTGATCCACGGCGGCCCGCAGGGCAGCTTCGGCGACCACTTCCACTACCGCTGGAACCCGCAGGCCTACGCGGGCGCCGGCTACGCGGCGGTGATGGTCGACTTCCACGGATCGACCGGCTACGGGCAGACCTTCACCGACGCGATCAACGGCGACTGGGGCGGCGCGCCCTACGAGGACCTGATGAAGGGGCTCGACGCGGCGCTGGAGCAGTTCCCGTTCCTCGACAAGGACCGCTGCGTGGCGCTGGGCGCGAGCTACGGCGGCTACATGATCAACTGGATCAACGGCCAGACCGACCGCTTCCGCGCGCTGGTGTGCCACGCCGGCAACATCGACGAGCGCATGGCGTACTACGACACCGAGGAACTGTGGTTCCCCGAGTGGGAGCGCGGCGGCACGCCCTGGACGGCGCCCGAAAGCTACGCGAAGCACAATCCCATCGACCATGTCGACAAGTGGGCCACGCCGACCTTGGTGATCCACGGCGCCAACGACTTCCGCGTGGTCGACACGCAGGGCATGAGCACCTACACCGCCTTGCAGCGCCGCGGGATCCCCAGCCGCTTCCTGCACTTCCCCGACGAGAACCATTGGATCCTCAAGCCGCACAACTCGATCCAGTGGCACGAGACGGTGCTCGAGTGGCTCGGCCGCTGGACCGCGCCGGGGACCGCCAAGTGGAAGCCTTGAAGTCGTCGGGCGCTCCTGTCAAGCAGACTTGACAAGGGCGCGATGCGCGCGGGCGCGGCGGGGATGGATTCCCCGCCGCGCCCCCGCTCCCGTCCAGGCGGCGCCCCCCGCGGCGGCGCGCGTCCTCACTTCAGGAACAGCGCATCGACCGGCACGACCTCGATGGCGCCGGGCAGGATGCGCAGCGGCCAGGACTCGATCAGCTTGTCCTCCGCCAGCACCGCCTCGGACTTGGTCTCGCCGGCCCCGTACGCGATCGGGCTGGGCTTGCCCTCCTCGAGCGCGACGCGCAGCGCGGCGGCGTCGCTGGTCACGATGGCGATCGCCAGGTTGTCGATCCCCATGTGCTTGCGCACGGCGGCGTTGACCTCCTCCAGCGTCACCTCGTCGAGCAGCTTGCGGAACGAGGCCAGATGGCCGTCGATGCCGTGGAAGCGGTCGTCGATGGCGTAGCCCAGGCGCGCCGCGGTCGATTCCGCGAAGTGCAGCGTGTAGCCCTTCAAGAAGGCCCGCGTCGCCTCGAACTGCTCCTTGGTCAAGCCGACCTTGTGCAGCGTCTCGACCTCGCGCAGCGCGGCGCGCAAGGCGAACAGCGTGCGCTCCGTCGGCACGGTGCGGATCCAGATCTCGAACATCTGCGCGCGGCGCGACACGCCTTGCGGAGGCTGCTGGAGCCGGCCGCCGTTGGGGTAGGCCTCGATGTAGCTGTAGTCGCCGTAGTTGATGCCGCGCTCCTCGCGGATCACCTGGTAGAGGTGCGAGCCGCTGTTCCTGTGCTCGCCCAGCCAACTGTTGGCGATCCACAGCGCGACGAACTCGCGCGTGCCGCGGCGCGCCGAGATGGGCACGCCCATCGAGATGGACGAGCCGATGGCGCTCTTGTTGTCGACCAGCACCACCGGGCGTCCGACCAGCGGAGCCGGAGCGGGCGCCGGCACGGTCTCCGGCGTGGCCGAGGGCAGGCCGGCGGCCAGCGCGGCGGAGACGCGCGCGACCACCGCCTCGGGATGGCCGCCGCCCATGCCGAGCACGCAACGCTCCCTCGTGAATCTGGTGCGCGCGAACTGCCGCACGTCATCCAACGTCAGCGACTTCAGCCCTTCCACGGTCCCCGCCTCGGGGTGCGCGTAGCGCGTGCCGCGGAAGACCTTCTCCATGAGCGCGGCCTTGCCCGTGTCCTCGCCGGACGCGTAGCGCAGGTCGTTCTCGATGTTCGACACGGCGCGGTCGCGCAAGCGCTTGAAGTCGGCCTCGTCGAAGGCGGGCTCCGTGGCGACTTCGACCAGCAGGTCCGCGAAGGCCGCTGCGTGGTCCTTGTGCACGTTGCCGCGCACGATGGTCTGCTCGCGGTCGACGCTCGCCCCGATCGATCCCGCCATGGGATAGAGCGCCTGCAGCAGTCGCGGATAGCTGCGGCGCTTCGTCGCGCCCTCGGTCATCAAGGCCGCGGTCAACGCCGCCAGGCCCTCCTTGCCGACGGGATCGTCCTGGCTCCCGACCTGGAACCACAGTTGGAACGACACGGTCGGATCGGCCGGCACGGGCAGCAGCACGGGCGCCTGCGGCAGGCCCTCGAGTGGCGCGGCGCCGCCGACCGCGGGCATGCGCGGAATCGAGGCGCTTTCGAGCGCCAGGCGCGCGACCCGAGCGGCGCGCTCCGACGCGAGCGGAAGCTCCGCCGCCTTGGGCAGCTCGACGCCCTTCGTGTGCACCGTCGCCACCGTGCAGGCCTCGCGGCGCAGGTGCTTGGCCACGCCGGCGGCCACGTCGGCCGGTGCCAGGCCCGCGAGGGTGGTGTACCACTGGTCGATGCACGAGGTGCCGCCGGTGTGCGCCACGAAGCGCGAGATCGCCTGCGAGACGGCGTCCGGCGTCGTCAACCCGGCGAGGAACGCGTAGCGCAAGTGCGAACGCACGTCGTCGAGGCGCTCCTGCGCGGGCGGAGTCGACGCGGCCTTGGCGATCTCCTTCCAGATCTCGCCTTCGACGGCGCGCACGTCGGCGGGGTCCTTGACCATCGCGTAGATGGTCCACAGGCCCGGATCGCGCGTGTTCTCGAACGACGCGGCGAGGAACTCGCAGCGCTGCTCCTCGAGCACGAGGCGCCGGTAGAGGTCGGATGTCTCGCCGAACCAGATGTCGGCGGCCACGCGGCCCGCGACGGCCAGCTTGTCGGCGGGCGCGAAGGCGGGGCCCTTGAAGTTCAGAGTCACGATCGGCTGCGTCTGTCCGTCGAAGGGCACATCGATGCGGCGCAAGCCGGCCTGCGGCGGCTCGACGGGCACCTGCGGGGCCTGGTAGCCGCGCGCCCAGCCGCCGTACTGCGCCTGGATGCGCTTCATCGTCGCCGCCTCGTCGAAGTCGCCCGCGACGGTCAGCACCACGTTCTCCGGGCGGTAGAAGCGCTTGAAGAAGCCCTTGGAGTACTCGTACTGCTCGGGCATGCGCTCGATGTCGCGCAGGAAGCCGATGGTCGTGTGCTTGTAGGTGTGCTTGTCGAAGGCCGTCTCCTGCAGCGCCTCGAACAGCACCTCGAACGGGCTGCTGCGGCCCTTCCTGTATTCGCCGAACACGGCGCCGGCCTCGGTGCGGAAGGCGGGTTCGTCGTACGAGAGGTTCTGGAAGCGATCGGCCTCGATCTCGATCACCGTCGGCAGGTCGTCGCGGCCGACCGAGAGGTGGTAGGCCGTGTAGTCGTCGGTGGTGAAGGCGTTCGCGTCCGCGCCCATGCCGTGCACGATGCCGTCGTAGACCTTGCCCGGCCGCTTCTCGGTGCCGCGGAACATCATGTGCTCGAAGAAGTGCGCGAACCCGGTCACGCCCTCCTCGACCTCGTCGCGCGAGCCCGTGCGCACGATCGACCAGTACGACACGAGGCCGTCGGAGGGCATCGGCACGAACAGGACCGTCAGGCCGTTGTCGAGGATGTGCTGCTTGACTTCGTAGGGGAACACGCGTTGCGCCTCCGCGGATGGCCGCTCTTCGCGCGGGCCGCCCGCGGTCTCGAACGAGGAGCAGGCGGGGAACAAGGCCAAGGCGGCCAGGGGGATCAGGTGCTTCATGGTTGGCAACGGCCTTTCGCCGCGGCGCAGAGGATAGCGCCCGGCGCCGCGCGAAGGCCGGCCGCTGCCGCGAAGGGCCGGTTCCCCGGTTGCCTCGCGCCGCGGGGCGCGGACAATCGAGCGCCATGGTCGAGCCCGTCGTCGCACCGGGCCGCGCGTCCCCCAAGTCCGCCGTGCTGGCGGTGCTCGGAGTGCTGCTCGGTTGCTACAGCGCCTTGTGCGGCATCGGCGGCGGCGTCTTCGCCGTCCCGATCCTCGCCTTCGGGTTCCACTTGCCGATGCAGCGGGCGGTGGCGAACTCGTTGGTGCTCGTCGCGGCCTCCACGACGAGCGCCACGCTGTTCGAGTCCTTCCACCCGCAGCGCGCCTTCCACGCCGCGACCTTGTGCCTGCTCGTGCCGAGCGCGTTGGGCGGCACCTGGCTCGGCTACGCCGTCGGACGGCGGCTGTCGACGCGTGCCCTGAAGCAGTTGTTCGTGGCGTTGCTGCTGCTCGTCGGCACCTGGGTGCTCGTCGACGCGGCGCAGGCGGAGCCCGACGCGCGAGGAGTCCCGGCCGCGTTGGAACTCGACCTCGCCGAGGCGCTGTGGATCGCGCTCGTCGGATTCGTCTCCGGCGTGCTCGCGCCGCTGCTCGGGATCGGCGGCGGATTGGTGGCCGTGCCGGGGCTGCTCTATCTCGTGCCCGGGCTCGGCTACTTGGGTGCGCGCGCGGCGAGCCTCGCGATGTCGACCGCCACCGCTTGGACGAGCGTGGCGCTCTACCGGCGCGACGGCACGCTCGAGGGTTCGCGCGCGCTTCCGCTGGCCCTGGGCGCGGCCTTGGGCGCCGCGCTCGGCATCCAACTGGTGCACGTGCCCGGCGTCGCCGCCGTCGCGCGCGGCATGGTCTCGCTCGCCATGTACGCCGCGGCCGCGCGCTTCATCGTCGACCTGCGCGCCAAGGCATCGTGAACTGCACGAGCTTGGCGTCGATCCCGCATCCGGCCTGAAGCCCCGACGATCGCGCGCTAGCCGGCACGCCCGTGTCGTCCAGCAGGTCCGCGGCCGCGTGGCGTCGCATGGCTCGCTGGTGCGCTATGCTGCGGTCGAATCATGCGCCGACTACTCCTGTCCTTGGTCGCTTGCCTGCTCGCGGCGCCCGCCATGTCGTCCAGCCCGGGGAGCGAAGCTCCCGCGCAGCCGCCTTTCAGCTTCCAGCCGCCCAAGGGTTGGGATCGCCTGCCGGTCATGCTGCACGAGGTCCACCATGTCGGCCGATGGATCTCGAACGCGTCCAAGCCGCATCTCTACGCCGGGCAATCGGGCGGCGAGCCCACCATGCGCGACCATTGCCACAGCGTGCTGGACGTGCTCGCCTTCGCGAAGGGCGCCGGCCACCCCGCCATCGAGCGCGTGCATCCGAACCACGCCGCGCTGCTCGCCGCCGAACTGCCCGGGATCCAGCTCGCGTCCAAGGGCGCCGTCGCGGCCACGGGCTTCGACTGCCAAGGCTTCGAGTGCGTGCTCTATGGCGACGCCAACGGCACGCCGCAGCGGCTGCTGCTCGCGCGCGCTTGTCGCTTCGGCGACCTGGAGCTGGTGTTCCAGCTGCGCTGCACGCCGACCAATCGCGTGGAAGCCGAAGGCGCGCTGGCTGGCGCGGTGGCCAGCCTGAAGCTGGTGGAGGACGGACGATCGAGCCTCGATCTCGCACCTCCGCGTCCGGCGATCCTGGGCCGGCCTCTCTCGGGTTCCACGCCGGTCGAGTTCGCCCGCAGCCTGGCGGAGCAGTCGCAGGCCATCGACGACTGGACCAAGGCGGCGCTCCCTCCTGGTTGGAAGCTGCTGGTCGAGAAGGACCTGCGGGTGGTCCACACCGGCGGAGCCGGACCGGCGAAGGAGTTGCTGCGCGACATGGTCGCCCTGCAAGGATGGCTCGAAGGGGTGTTCGGGGCCCACGTCCGCGGCAAGGCTGGTCGCCCCGTGGTGGTGACCCTGCATCCCGACTTGCGCTTCGAGCTGAGTCGCCGTGGCGAGTGGCGGGGCGAGTTCGAGTCGCGTCGCGAACTGCAATCGATGCCGTTCTCCGTCGTCAGCTGCACAGGCGGCGGTGGCGAGGACGAGTGGGCCCACGATCTGGCGGGGCGCGGCGTCCTCGATGCGTGGTTCGCCGACCGCGATCCGGACCTGCAGGCCGTGCTGCCCGGGTGGATGTCGCTCGGGCTGGGCACCATCGCCATGTCCATGCGCGCCAAGGGCGGCGCGAGCTTGGAACCGCTCGACCGCGAGAAGACCGGCATTCGGACGGCATCGGCCAAGGATCGCATCCTCCCGGCGCGCGAGATCCTGACTCGTCCCTATCCCGAGTCCAGCCACGATGGCGCGAGGGTCGTCGGTCACGCGGAGCAGTCCTGCCACGCATCCCAACTGCTGCGGACGCTGAGTGGTCCGGCGACGCGCGGCAAGAAGCCCGCCTCCAACCTGCTCCCGAACCTGCTTGCGTGCCTGGCGCGGGGCGTGGAACGCGAGCGCCAGGCGGTGGACGCGGCGTGCGCCGCGGCGAACCCGTCCGCCGACGCCCGCGAGGCGATCATCGCCGGCGAGCGCCGGCGCCAGTGGGCTCCGCGCAAGGAGGAACTGGCGCGCAAGGCGGTGGAGGAGGCCATGGCGGACTGGACAGCCAAGGATTGGGACATGCTCGAAGCCTTGCATCGCGCCGCGTATTGAGCGGCGCGGAGTGGCGGACGCCGGCCCGCGATCCTCAGGGCAGGCGCACGACGATGCGTTCCTGCGCCGCGCTCCACGACAGGGTCTGCGCGGCCCGTCCGCGCGGCTCGACGACCATGGGCGTGTCGTCGGGCCATGCGACGCGCGCCGTTCCATCGGGGGCCGAGACCACCGCGAGGGCCCGCGGGCGGGCCGGATCGTTCGCCTCCGAATCGTCCTCGATCGGCGGCGGCGCCACGCGCACCTCGAGGTCGGCGAGCGGATTGCCAGCCGCGTCGACGAAGGCGAGCACGCGCCAGGGCAGCGGCTCGAGTTCGACGCGGATCGTCTCGGGGCCCGGGCGCATGGGACCGAAGACTCCGCCCCGCCAAGCCTTGCGCGTCGCTTCTCGCCCGTCGGCCGCGGGCGTCGGCGGAGAGACATGGATGTGGTGGTCGCCGCCTTCGCGCAAGCCGTCCACCACCCAGGTGCCGTCGGCCGCCGTGGAGGTCGAGGCGCGCGGCCAATCGAGATGCTCCTCCGCTGGCGTCACGAACACCTCCGCCTGGGCGATCGGGACGCCATCGGCGCCAACCACGAAGCCGCGCAGCGCCCCGCCGTGCTCGGCCACGAGTTCGAGGCGTCGATCCTCGCCCGCGGCCAGTTCGAACTTCGCGGAGCAAGGCGCGTGCGAGTTGAGGGGCCACGCCTCGACGATGGTGCCGCCGGCCGCCAAGTCCTCGAACACGACGAGTCCCGCGTGGTTGGAGGTCGCCGAGCGCCGCCAGCCCGCGAGGCTCGACACGTCGAGCGACGCGGCTTCCTGCAGATCGACGCGCGCGTCCGCCAGCGGCGCGCCTGACTTGGCGCGCACGAGGACCGTCAAGCGGGCTGGACGCGTGTCGAGCACGAGGTCCCCCAGGTGCCTATGCGGTTCGCGCGGCGATTCGAAGGCGCGCACGAGCGTGGCGCAGCCCGGGGCGCGCACGACGACCACGTGCTCGACGCCGCGTCGCAGGCGATAGGCGGTCAGCATGCCCGACGAGTCGACGTGCGCCTCGCGGCCGCGCGTCGCGCCGCGTTCGTGGATCGTGGCGCGCGCCCCGGGACGCGCGCGTCCGCTCGCATCCACGACCCGGAAGCTCGCCGCCGCCGCGGACTCCAGCGCGATGCGCCAACGCGGCGCCTCGCCCGCCTCGAGCGGCGCGAAGGCCAGGTGGGGCACCTGGACCTCCACGGCGGGGTGGTCGTGATGCTCGACGCGCACCAGCTCGCCGACGCCGCCGACCGCCAGTTCGAAGCGCCCGTATCCATCCGTGACGGGGTGGCGGCGGTCGCGCTGCGCCAGCACGATGCTCGCTTCCGCCACATAGTCGCCGTCTTCGTCCACCACGTGGCCACGCGCCAGCCTGCCGCGGCGCGCGCGCAGCTCCTGCTCCGCGCGGCCGGGCCCGATGTGCAATTCCATGGAGACGGGAATCCAGCGCGCTGGCGTCGAGGCGTGCAGCCTGTACTTGCCCGGCAGCAGCGACTCGAAGTCGCACTCGCCTCCCTTGGTCGTCTCGAGCGCCGCTTCGCCCTGGGCGAGCGTGGCGAAGGACTCCGGCGCCAGCAGCACCTCCACGCCGTCGATCGCGCTGGAGTCCAGCTCGTCGACCAGTCGCACGCGCAACGCGGCCGCGGGTTGCAGCACGAGCTCGTGCGTCCCGAGCGTCGTCAGCGGACCGAGGCGCGTCGCCGCGTGGCCGGCATGGCGCACCGCGTAGTGGTACGGACCCGCGCCGCGACGCGCGAAGCGCGCCATGCCCGACTCGTCGGTGGCCTCCTCCGGCCGGGCCGTCCAAGAGGGGAAGGGTTCCTCGAACAGCACCACGCGCGCCCCGACGAGCGGCGCGCCGCTCGCGTCCACGACGCGCAGGGCGACCTCGTGGCCCGAGGCCGCGCCGCGCGAGGGCGCGGCGGAGTCGGTGGACGGCTCGGCTTCGGCGCGCCTCGGGACGATGGGCTCCTCGAGCGGAGCGAGGAGCGGCTTCGGCGAAGCCCCGTCCGTCGCGCCGGATGCCACGGGTGCCACGGGTGCCACGGCGTGCCGCTCGCCGTCGGGCCGGAGCCACAGGGCGCAGGCGAGCGCGAGGATGAAGAGCAGGGTGCCAAGGGCGCGCGACCTCATGCGCGCCATTCTAGCGCGGTCGGGGCGCGGTCGGGGCGCGGTCGCCGGGGACGACGCCCTCCAAGCATGCGAGGCGCGGGGCAAGCCCCGCGCCTCGCGTCGCGATCGGGATCGACCCGGCCTCAGGCGTACACGCCGCGCAGTCGGTCGGCGTTGCTGACGCGACGCACGGCCAGCATCTGCGCCGCCATGCGCAGACGGCAGTTCTGCTCCGCGGCCAAGGCGCAGACTTCCTTCCACGCCTCGTCCATCACGCCGACGAGCCGGTCATGGACCGTCTTCTGGTCCCAATTGAAGCCGCGGCGGTTCTGCACCCATTCGAAGTAGTTGACGACGGCTCCACCGCCGGTGGCGAGGATGTCGGGCACCACGCGGATCCTGCGCTCCGCGAGGATGCGGTCGGCGCGCGAACTGACCGCGCCGTGCGCGCCTTCGATGATCATGCCCGCCTGGAGCTGGCGCGCGATCCGCAGGTGGATCGTGCCGGCCGCGGCGCAGGGGATGAGCACCTCGCACTCCTTCACGAGCATCTCCTCGTTGGTGATGCGTTCGAAGTCGCCTTCGGCTCCGCGCAGCGAGCCGTGCTCGGCGCGGTGGCGCAGCAAGGCGGGCACGTCGAGGCCGTCGGGGTTGTGGAGCGCGCCGTGCACGTCGGACAATCCGACGACGACGTGGCCATCCTGCGCGAGGAGCGAGGCGAGGTTGCCGCCGCGCATGCCCGCGCCCTGGATGATCACGCGTGCCGGCGAGCGCGAGATGCCCGCGAAGGCGAGCGCGGGGCGCAACAGCGTGCGGATGCCCTCCGCCACGGAGCTCGCGTGCCCGAAGGACCCGCCCAAGGCCAAGGGCTTGCCGCACACCACCGCGTTCTGCGTGGCGCGCTCGTGCATCGACACCGTGTCCATGATCCACGCCATGATCTGCTCGTCGGTCGCCACGTCCGAGCTGAACACGTCGCGGTCGGGGCCGATGTCGGCCATCATGCTGGCGACGTAGCGGCGCACGACGCGCTCGACCTCGCCGCGCGTGTGGCGCCCCGGCGAGATGCGGATGCCGCCGGCGGCGCCGCCGAAGGGGATGTTGAGCACGGCGCACTTCCAGGTCATCCACCCGGCGATGGCGCGCAGCTCCTCGACGCGCAAGGAACGCTGCAGGCGCAGCGGGCCGAAGTACGGCCCGAGGCCCGCGTTGTGCTGCACGCGCCAGCCGTCGAACACGGCGAGGCGCCCGTCGTCGAGCTGCGTCGGCAGCGACACGCGGATCTCGCGGTCGGGGTTGCGCAGCATGGTGTAGACGTCGGGGTCCAGGCCGATGCGGTCGGCGGCTTCGTCGAAGCCCGCCATCATCGTCGCGAACGGGTTCTCGTCCTCGACCGAGAAGGTCTGCGGCGCGAGCTCGTCGACGTCGAGCCCCGCGAGGTCGCCGGGGACGTTCACGCGAACACTCCGCGCATGCGGTAGACGGTGGCCACGCGATCGATCGAGAGGATGTACGCCGCGATGCGCATCGAGACCTTGTGCTTCTGCGCGACGGCGGCCACGTCGTCGAAGGACTTGACCATGACCTGCTCCAGCGAGTTGTTCACGCGCTGCTCGCTCCAGAAGTAGCCCATGCGGTCCTGCACCCACTCGAAGTAGGAGACCGTCACGCCCCCGGCGTTGGCGAGGATGTCCGGCACGACCATGATGCCGCGATCGTCGAGGATCTTGCTGGCGGCCGCGGTGCACGGGCCGTTGGCGCCTTCGACGATCAGCTTGGTGTCGATCCTGTGCGCGTTCTCGGTCGTGATCTGGTTCTCGACCGCCGCCGGCACCAGCACGTCGCACGGCGTCTCGAGGATCTTCTTGCCGCCTTCGACCTCCTTGGCGCCCGCGAAGCCGAGGATCTTGCCCGTCTTCTTGATGTGCGCCAGCACCGCCGGCACGTCGAGGCCCGCGTCGTTCTTGATGGCGCCGTACTGGTCGCTCATCGCCACGATCTTGTAGCCCTCGCGGTGCATCAGCATCGCGCCGATGCCGCCCACGTTGCCCGAGCCCTGCACCACGACGCGCGCGTCCTGCGGCTTCATGCCCAGCTTCTTCAGGCCCTCGCGCGCGATGAACATCACGCCGCGCCCGGTGGCTTCGGTGCGCCCGCGGCTGCCGCCCAGCGCGATGGGCTTGCCCGTCACGATGGCGGTCGTGGTCTTCCTGACGTGCATCGAGTACGTGTCCATCAGCCACGCCATCGTCTGCTCGTTCGTGTTGACGTCCGGCGCGGGCACGTCGCGGTCGGGCCCGAGGATGTCCATGATCGCCGCGGTGTAGCGGCGCGTGATGCGCTCCAGCTCGCCCTTGGAGAGCTTGCGCGGATCGCAGATCACGCCGCCCTTGCCTCCACCGAACGGCACGTCGACCACGGCGCACTTCCAGGTCATCCACGCCGCCAGCGCGCGCACCTCGTCGAGGTTGACGTCGGGCGCGTAGCGGATTCCTCCCTTGCACGGGCCGCGGCTGAAGTTGTGCTGCACGCGGTATCCCGTGAAGACCTCGATGCGGCCGTCGTCCATCACGACCGGGATCGCCACCGTCATCTCGCGGTCGGGCGTGCGCAGCACGTCGCGCAAGCCCTTGTCGAGGCCGAGGTGGTCGGCAGCCGTGTCGAACAGCTGCGCCATGGAGAGGAACGGGTTGAACTCGTCTTGGGGCGACGCGTGGGGCGCGGCGGCGGGAGCGTGGGACATGTGGAGGGGCGTGTCGGCGGGCTGAGTGGTGCTGGCGCCGGACTCTGCGGTGGCCTCGCCGTGCGCTCGGGGCGACCCCCAAGGGCGGACTGCGAGGTCCGAACAGGGTAGATGCCGCGTGGTCGGCGCGCGAGGGGGCGCAGGCAAGGGTCGCGGCCGCAGGGGCTTGGAACGCCCATTCTGAAGCCTCGGCTGCGGAGGCCGGGGGGTGCGCGGGGCCGCGGCCGTGCCGGAGCTCTTGGCCCGCGCCTCCGCGGCTACCATGCAGCCCCGCGCAAGCGCCCGCACCCCATGAGCACCTGGAACGACGACATCCCCTCCGACGTACCCGACCAACCCGAACTCGTCAGCTGCCGTCGCGAGGGCGACCTCGTGTGGCTGACCATCGAGCGGCCGGACGTCATGAACTGCCTGTCGTTCCCGACCCTGCGCCGGTTGCGCTCGCTGTGCGCCAGCCTCGCCGGCGACCTGTCGATCCGCGCCATCCTCCTCTCGGGCGCGGGCGACAAGAGCTTCTGCGCCGGCGCCGACCTGAAGGAGCGCAAGACCATGCCGGCCGAGCGGGTGCCGCTGTTCGTCAAGAACATCCGACGCACGATGGACGACGTGGAAGCACTGCCCCAACCGACGATCGCCGTGATCAACGGCTTCGCCTTCGGCGGCGGCACCGAGCTGCTGCTGGCGTGCGACCTGCGCATCGCCGCCAGCCACGCGCAACTGGGCCTGACCGAGACGACGCTCGCCATCATCCCGGGGGCGGGTGGCACGCAGCGCCTGCCGCGGCTCGTGGGCCGCTCGCGCGCCAAGGACCTGATCCTCACCGGACGCAAGCTCGACGCGGCCGAGGCCGAGCGCATCGGGCTGGTGAACCGCGTCGTGCCCGCCGAGCGCCTCCACGACGCGGCGCGCGAGTTGGCCCTGCAGATCGCGTCCAACGGCCCGGTGGCCGTGCGGGCGGCGAAGGCGGCCATCGACCAGGGTTGCGAGGCTCCGTTGCCCGAGGGATTGGAAATCGAGGCGCGCTGCTACGAACGCGTGCTGCCGACGCAGGACCGACTCGAGGCCTTGGCCGCCTTCGCCGAAAAGCGCAAGCCGAACTACACCGGCAGGTAGGGGCGTGGCTTTCGTTCATCTGCTGCAAAGCATTTGATGGCAACTACTTGCGCCGTTTTTTCTGGAATTGTGCGTTGCCGCACGGCGACATCGCGGTAGGGCTGTGCGAGGGCGCTCGGCGTCCCGCGCGCCATGCGATTCATCGTCCACGAGGAAGGCGTGCGCAGCGAAGTGGCCTTCGAGCGCGAGTCGGTCGTGCTCGGCCGCAACGTGGACTGCGACCTGCGCCTCGCCAACACGCGCGTCTCCCGTCGACACGCGCGCATCGAACGGGCGGGCGAGCGCCTGTGGGTCGTCGACCTCCAGAGCGCCAACGGCACATGGGTCAACGGCGAACGCGTCGCGCGCCGCGAGTTGTTCGTGGGCGACGAGGTGCTCGTCGGCGCCGTGCGCATCCGCTTCGAGGGCTTGTCGCGGCCGCGCGCGGGCGACACGCAGGCGCTCGACCTCGAGGAGGCGGGCTACCGCACCTCGCTGCCCGAGGTTTCCGGCGAGCGCGTGGCGCTCCACGGCTACTCGCGCCTGTGCGCGCAGTTGCTCGCGTCCCACGACACCCCCGCTCTCCTGCGCGCGATCGTCGACAGCGCGCTCGAACTCGTGCGCGCCGAGCGCGGCTTCCTGCTGCTCTCGCCCGAGCCCGGAGAAGCGACCCAGTTCGGCGGATTCGCGCTGCGCGTGGCGCGCAGCCACGAGCGGCTCGACGTGCCCCTGCCGCACACGCGCCTGTCCCGAGGCGTCGCGCGCAAGGTCCACGAGAGCGGAGCGCCGCTCCTGTCGGTGGACGCGGGCCGCGACGAGCGCCTCTCCGGCATGGCGAGCGTCGAGGATCTCCGGCTGCGCTCGGTCGTGTGCGTGCCCATCCGCATCGAAGGCCGGGTGGAAGGCGTGCTGTACGTCGACCATCGCTTGCAGGAGGGCGCCTTCGACGAACGCGACCTCGAGGCGCTGGAGCTCTACGCGAGCCTCGCGGCGCTGGCCTTGCTTTCGCGTCGGCGCGTCGAGGAGCTCGAGCGCAAGAACGCCGAGCTCGAAGAGGCGCGCACGCGCGTGGCGCGCCTCGTCGACGAGCTGGGACGCAAGGTGCGCGATCGCGACGGTGAATTGGCGGTGGTGCGCGCGGAATTGGCGCGCGAGCGCGGACGCCACGACTACTCGGCGATCGTGGGCCGCTCCGACGCGATGAAGCACGTGTTCCAGATGCTCGACCGCTTCATCGAGTCCGACCTGCCGGTGCTCGTCAGCGGCGAATCCGGCACGGGCAAGGAACTGGTGGCGCGCGCGCTGCACAAGAACGGCCCGCGCAAGGACAAGCCCTTCGTGGGCGAGAACTGCGCGGCCCTGCCCGACGCGCTGCTCGAGAGCGAGCTCTTCGGCCACGCCAAGGGCGCCTTCACCGGCGCGCACCGCCAGAAGCGCGGCCTGCTCGAGGCCGCCGACGGCGGGACGCTGTTCCTGGACGAGATCGGCGACATGAGCGCCGAGATGCAGAAGAAGCTGCTGCGGGTGCTGCAGGAAGGCGAATACCGCCCGGTCGGCTCCGACGTCGTGCAGAAGGTCGACGTGCGGCTCGTGGCGGCGAGCCACAAGGACCTGGCGGCGCTGGTGCGCGAGGGACGCTTCCGCGAAGACCTGTACTACCGCGTCCACGTGCTGCACGTGCGCCTGCCGGCGCTGCGCGAGCGGCGCGAGGATCTGCCGCTCTTGGCGCAGCACTTGCTCGTGCGCGCCGCGCGCGAAGCCGGCCGCGCCGCGCCGAACCTGTCGCAGGAGGTGCTGGCGGCCATCTGCGCCCACGACTGGCCGGGCAACGTGCGCGAGCTGGAGAACGAGCTGCGGCGCGCGGTGGTGCTCGCGGGCGACGAGTTGCGGCTCGAGCACCTCTCGTCGGGCGTGCTCGAGGGCCGCGGCGTGCGCGTGGGCGTCGACGGCGCCGTCGAGGGCGGGGTGGACATGAAGAGCGCGGTCGCCGACCTCGAGCGTCGCTCGATCGAGGCCGCCATGCTGGCCGCCGGGGGCAACAAGAGCCGCGCGGCGGCCGAGCTCGGCATCAGCCGCTTCGCCTTGCAGCGCAAGCTCGACAAGTACGGCTTCGACGGCGAACGCCGCGACGGCGCGGCCGAGGGCGCCGCGGCGGGGGACTGAGCCGCGCGGCCCGCGCTCGGCTAGGATGGCGCCCATGCTCGCGACCATGTTGCTGGCGCTGGCGGCGCAGGCCGCCGAGATCGGGTCCCCGGCGCGACCCGCGCAGGAGTCCGCCGCGCGTGCCGTCCAGGACAAGGGCCCGACGATCAAGGAGCGCGAGAAGGCCGCGCGCACCGCCGACGAGATGTGGGCGCTCGCTCTCTTGTGCGACAAGCGCAAGCTCAAGGCCGACTTCAAGCGCCTCCTCGCGCGCACGCTCGAGCTCGACGCGCAACACGCGGGCGCCAACGCCCACATCGGCAACGTGCAGCACAAGGGCCGCTGGATGACGCCGGCCGAGCGCGACGCCGCCGTCGAGGCCGAGATGGCGGTGGAGATGGCGAAGAAGGGCCTCGTCAAGTGGCAGGACAAGTGGGTCACTCCCGACGAGAAGTCGCACCTCGAGAAGGGCGAGGTGCTGCACGAGGGCGCATGGATGCCCTTCGCCGAGGCGCAGCGCAAGCAGGGCCTGGAGGAGCACGAGGGCAAGTGGCTGCCGCGCGCCGAGGCCCTGGCGCGCAACTCGGGCGCCGAGGTGCAGAAGCTCGCCGGCGTGCCGCTGGCCTCGCTGCTCACCGACCAGTTGTCGCTTTGGGCGCAGCCCGCCGCGGGGGATCTCGCGCCGGTGGCCGCCGGGCTCGTGCGCGGACGCGCGTGGTTCGACGCGACCTGGAAGGCCGAGCCCGGCACGGCGCTGCTCGGCGGGCGGCTCGCGGAGTTCTACTTGTTCGTCGACGACGAGCCGTACCAGAAGACCACGCCGCTCTTCGCCGCGCGCACCAAGACCGTGGGACCCGGCTGGGACGCGGCCGTGGCGAAGAGCTACGGCTTCTTCTGGAGCGATCCGCACGCCACGAGCTCGGTGCGCTTGTGGAAGCGCGGGCTTTCCGACCTCGCGGGGCACTGCCACCACCATTGGGGGCACCTGCTCGCCAACCGCCTCGGCTACGACGGCCGGCTGCTGCCGCCGTGGTACGACGAAGGCGTCGCCGCGCTGCTCGAGTTCCGTTCGCACGGACGCAACGCGGTGTTCTGCCGGGGGGAGAAGCTCGAGGAACCGACGGGCCCCAGCACCCAGGGCCCCGCGAAGAAGCGCGACACCGGCACGAAGGTCGGCCCGAAGGCCGAGCCGCGCGCCAAGGTCGCGCCGCTCGACCCGAAGGCGATGCGCGATGGCCGCTGGCGCGAGGCCTTGGTGGCGGGCCTCGACGAACTGCCGAGCTTCGACTCCTTGGCGAGCCTCCAATTCACCGAGCTCGACGGCGCGGCGATCGCGGCTTCGATGGGCATCGTGCAATGGCTCGAATCGCGCGGCGACGGCGCGCTGCGCAGGTTCCACGATGTGCTGCGCAAGCACGCGCCGCCCGTGCCCGATCGCGTGCACGCCTCGCCGGGCGCGCGACTCGCCATGTACGAGGAGGCCTTCCGCGCCGCTAGCGGACTGCCCTTGGAGGAGGCCGACAAGGCCTGGCGCGCATGGCTGAAGGAGAACTAGGCGCGCGCGGCCGGCCGGGGGACGGCGCGCGCGAAGGCGCGCCGGCGCAGGAGCAGCTGCCGCAGGTCCCCGGCTACCGCATCGAGGGCCTCTTGGGCAGCGGATCGACCGGCGTCGTCTATCGCGCGCGCCAGGTCTCCGTCGATCGCGTCGTGGCGCTCAAGATCCTGCGCAAGGAGCTGGGCGGGACGGGCAAGGCGCGCTTGCGCCTGCAACGCGAGGCGCGCGCCACGGCCAAGCTGGCGCACCCCAACATCGTGGCCGCGATCGACATGGGCGAGGTCGACGGCACGTGGTGGTACGCGATGGAGCTCGTCGACGGCCGCCCTCTGCACAAGATCCTCGCCGCGGAGCGCTTGCCGGAGCGCGAGGTGCTGCGACTCTTCATTCCGCTGGTCGAGGCCTTGCGGCACCTGGCGGATCGCGGCGTGGTCCACCGCGACATCAAGCCCTCGAACATCCTCGTCGACGAGCTCGGTCGCGCGCGCCTCGTCGATCTCGGCCTGGCCCACGCCGACGACGATCCCGACATCACGAACCACGGCGGCACCTTGGGCACGCCGCACTACATCTCGCCCGAGCAGGCGCGCGATCCGGGGTCCGCCGACGCGCAGAGCGACTTGTGGTCGCTGGGCGCGACCATGTACCACGCGGCGTGCGGCCGCCCTCCGTTCCACGGCGAGAGCGTGGCCGAGATCCTCTCGGCCGTGCTGCACGACAAGGTGCGCGATCCCGGCGAGTTGGCGGACGGCTTGTCGGGCGGCTTCGTGCTCGTGCTGCGCAAGTGCCTGGTGCGCGACCGGGCGCGTCGCTACCGCGATCCGGCGGAGTTGCTGGCCGACCTCGAGCGCGTGCGCGAGCGCCGCGCTCCGCTCGTCTCGCGTCGAGGACTGGATCCGCTGCGCCGCGACCCGCGGCGACTGGCCTGGACCGCGGCGTGGACCGCGGGACTCTGCGGCAGCGTCGCGCTGCTGCTCTTGGGCGTCACGCGCGGCGGCATCGTCGGACCCGAGGCCGAGGAACCCGCCTCGGATCCGCGCGAGGCGCTGGTGTCCGCGCTCGAGGCAGCCGGCGCGGCCGAGTTGCCGGAGGTGGTCGCGCTGCTCGCTCGCAGCGAGCCCTTGGAGCGCGGCGGATACCTGCCCGACGACCAGGCGCGCCGCCTGTCGCGCGCGCGCGCCGCGTTGTCCGATCGGTTGGACGGCGAGCTGTGGCGCCTGGCGCGCGAGTTCGACGCGCAGCTCGAAGCGCTGCTGGCGGAGCGTCGCCACGACGAGGCGGCGCTCCTCGTGTCCGAGTCGTGGCCGCGGCTCTTGCGCGCCAAGGTCGGCGGTGCGCGCCTCCTGCCCGAGGCGGAGGAGCGCGGCCTCTCCGCGCGCGAGGAGCGCTGGCGGCGGCGCGTCGAGGAGTCGCGCGCGGCCGCGCTCGATGGATTGCGCGCCGCGCTCGTGGAGGCGTGGCGCGTCGAAGCGCGCCCGCTCCTCGAGGACGACCTGCGTCGCGGAGCGTGGCGCGCGGCGCTGGCGCGCTTGGAACGGGCCGACGCGGAATGGCCCGGATGGCGCTCGCGCCTCGCTGCCCACGCCTCGGCCCGCTCGGTCGAGGAGGTGGAATCCTCGGTCCGGCGCGACGAGCTGGCGCCGGCGCGCGCGGAGCTCCTCGCGCGTTGGACGGAGGCCGACCAGCGCGCCGCGCGCGACGTGGAGGACGCCGGCGCGCGCATCGAGGCGCGGCTGCGCGCCGGCGACGCGCTGGAGGCCAAGGCCAGCCTGCGCGATGCGTGGCGCGAGATCATGGCCCGCTGGCCGCTCCTCCCGGGCGAGGAGCCGGACGGATTCCCGCGCGCCGCGGCCGAGGCCGTCGAGCGCGAGTCGGCGCGGCTGGCCGCCTTGGCGACGAGCCTGCCCGCTTCTGAGGCCGAACGCGCGTGGACGCGCTTGCTGCGCGAACGCGACGAACTGTGCGTCGCCGGACGTCGCGATTGGTTCGGAGCCGCGGAACTCGTCGCCACGCGCGCCGAAGAGGCTTGGGCGACTCCGGTGCGGCCCGCCTTGCGCCTGCTCGAGCGCCGGATGCGCTTGCTGCATGGATTGCTGGCGCGCGCCGCGCGGGGACTCGCCTCGCGCGAGGGCTCCGAGGTCGAACTGAGCGCAGGCAGCCTGCGACTGCGCGGCATCGTGCGCCTCGGGGCCGGCTGGGCCGCGCCGGACCCCGCCGACAGGGGCGATTCCGCGCGCGAAGCCGTGGCCGACTGGGCCAGGCCTTTCGGCCTCGTCGTCTCCAGCGGCGCGGCGCCGTGGCCCTTGCGCCTGCGCGACGGAGGAGCCGACGCCGAAGGCGCGCTCGTCGACAGCTCGAGCCTGGTGGCGCTCGCCGGGCTCGACATGGCGGACGCGCGGGACGCGCTGGCGCTCGTGGCGTTGCATCTCGAGGAAGCCGACTGGCGCGCGCTGGAGCGCGTCCTCGAGTCGGGCGCCGCGGACCGCGACGATCCGCTGGTCTGGCTGGCCCGCGCCCAACTCGTCGACGGATTGCGCGCCCTGCGCGCGGCGACCGAGGAGCGCGTGCGCGTCGTGCGCCGCGACGCCAAGGCTGGCGTGGAGCCCGCGCGCCTCGCCGCGCGCATCGACGACATCCTCGCGGAATGCGGCGCGGACCTGCGTGACGAGGAGGCCCGGGAGTTGAGGGCGTTGAAGGCCGCCTTGGCGCGTCCCGCGAACGACGCGCAGGTCGCCGACGTGGGGGCGCTGGGCGCGGACGACGTGCGGCTCGGGCCCGACGGCGCGGTCCTTCTGTCCTACAAGCTCGGCGAACGCGCCGGCGGGTGGCTCGAGTCCGGCGCGTGGATCCGCGCCAAGGATGGCTGGAGCGCGCCGCGCACCTTGCGCGACGACGAACTGCTGCTGGTCGCAGGTCCGACGCTGCCGCTCGATCCGCCGCTCGACGCGCGCGCGCCGCTCACCGCGCGGATCCGCCTCGCCTCCGCGTCCAGCGAACCCCTCGACCTCGTGATGCTGTCGGTCGCGGGCGTGCATGCGCTGGTCGTCTTCGACCGCGCCGCGCGGTCCGCGCGCGTGCTGCTGGACGCGGCCGAGGAGAAGGACCTGGCGGCGCTGGTGCGCAGGGCGCGCGCGGGCGAAGGGCGGCTGGCGCGACTCTCGGGCGACGAGGTCGAGTTGTCGCTGCATTTGACTCGCAAGGGCGACGTCGTGCGCTTCGAGGTCGACGGTCGAGCGCTCGTCGATCGCTTGTTGCGCCCGTCCGGCGCGGCGCGCCAGGCCGTGCAATTGCGGTCGACCCGCCCGGCGCGCGCGCGGGAGTTGCTGCTCGAGGCGCGCACGCGCTGAGCCGCGCCGCCGCGCGCCGAGCGGCCCTCAGCGCGCGTGCAGCGCGACGACCGCCTGCGCCTCCGCCAGCCGATCCGCGTCGAGCAGGTCGGCCACGGCGAGGAGCGCCGCGCGGACTTCGCTCGGCGTGGCGCCGCAGCGCAGCGCGCCACGCGCGTGCGAGGCCAATTGGCGCGGCTGGCCCGTGGCCGCGAGCGCCACCACGGCCAGCAACTCGCGTAGGCGCGCCTCGAGTCCCGGACGCGCCAGGATGCGCGCGTAGCAATCGTGGAAGACGACGCGCGCGAAGTCGGGATGGAATCCGCCCACGAGCGCGCGCACCTCCGGCGCCTGCCGCGCGTAGATGGCGTCGAAGAGCGCTTCGCCGCGTTCGCGCGGGACGGATTCGCCCTCGACCTCCTCGGGATCGAGCGTGCCGAGGCCACCGGCGCGGACGAGCACCGCGTGGCATTCCACGGCGCGTGGGGCGCCGGCGTAGACGTGCACCATGAGCAGCGTTTCGCGCCAGGCGCGGTCGGGTTCGCCGGGCGGGGCCGACCGCCGCGCATGCGCCAGATCGTCCCAACGGCCCAGCACGGCGCAGGCGAACAAGCGCAGCAGGCGCACTTCCCGGTCCGCCAAGCGCGACTCGCTCGGAGCAGGACGCGGGGAGTCGGAGTTCACGACAGAGTCCCCAGCGACTGGTGCAGCCGCACCACATCGCCCTGCCGCAGTCCGTTCGAGCAGCGCGCCATCCCGCGCGGCAGCACGAGCACGATGGTCGATCCCATCTCGAAGCGCGCGAGTTCCTCGCCGCGCGCGATTTCGCGTCCGACCACGGTCGGGGCGGCATGGTCCTGCGCCACGCCGACGACCTTCATGCGGCCCACGTTGAGCGCGCCGACCAGCACCATCCACGCCCTGCGCCCCGCCAGCGAGAACTCGAGCACGCAGCGTTCGTTCACATCCAGCACCGCGCGCCGCTCCAGGACGCGCGGCGCGACGGAGTGGCGCTCGCCGTCGATCCAGTGCGCACGCTCGAGCCGCGCCGCGAAGGGCGCGTGGATGCGGTGGTAGTCGCGCGGCGAGAGGTAGATGGTCAGGCAGTCGGCGCCCTCCAAGTCGGCGCCTGCGCCGAGCGGCCCCAGCAAGTCCCCGAGGCGATAGCTGCGTCCCTTGGCTTGCAAGGTCAGGCCCGCCGAGGCGACGTGCAGGGCTTGGACGCGGCCGTCCACCGGCGAAGCGAGCGCGCGCGGATCCGCAGGCAGGACGCGGGCGCCCGGCTTCAAGCGACGCACGAAGAAGGCGCCGAGCGAAGGGTACTCGACGAGCGGCAGATCGACCTCGTCCAAGTCCGCGCCCGCGTAGGCGGCGAAGGCGCGATGCACCGGGCCACGCAGTGGTCGCGGCAAGGGCAGATCCGCCAGCGCTCCCACGAGGTGCGACAAGCCGCGGCGCAGGAACTTCATCGTGGCGGACTATCTACCACATCAGGGCCGTCGTGCGACTTCGCGGCGACCCGACTTGCGCCCAAACGCACTGCGCGGCCCTTGCATAGACCGCGCAGATGGCGCCGCTTTGCGCGAGGGGCGAAGGACGAAGGAAGTCTCGGTCAGAAGCCTCCGGCTCCATTCCCGCCGCCATTGGCATTCCCGCCGCCATTGCCATTGCCTCCACCACCAGCGCCACCGCCGCGACGATTGCCGCCGCCGCCACCACCACCACCGCCACCACCACCACCGGTGTTGTTGTTGTTGCCGCGATTGCCGCGGCCCATGCCTTCGAAGCCCTGTTCGGCGAGTTGCGGGCCGAGCGTCGGGCCGAAGAGGCGGTTGAGTTCCGCGTCGCGCCATTCGCGCGCGACGCGCATCTGTTCGCGCATGCCTTCGGGATCGCCGCCGTTCTGCCAACCTTGGCGCAGTTCGTCGAACTTGGCGCGTTCCGAGACGTAGAAGTCGGCCAGCGTCTGGGTCTGGAGCGCGTCCATGCCCAGACGTTGGGCGGTGCGCTCGGCGCGCTGCTTGGCTTGCAGCGCCTCGCGCTCCTTGCGCTCCGTCTCGCGCTTCTGCTCCTGCATCAAGCGGTCTTCCTCGATCACGCGCAGGATCGTGTCGCGCGAGGGCGCGGCATTGGCGACCGCCGCCTCGACCTGGGCCGCGACCGCCTCCGGCGCCTCGGAGCGGCTGCTGGCCGATCCGGCGGCGTCTTCGATCTTGCGCTGCAGCAAGGCGAGTTGCATGTCGAGCGCATCGAGGCGGGTGGCCACCCCCTTGTCGGGCGCGGCGACGGCCTCGACCGCGGCCACGGGCCCGGTCACGGGGGCCGCTTGGGGAGCGGTGGCCCCGGAGGGCGTGGCGAGCTTGGCGCCGATGAATCCGCCGAGGAGGGAGAGGACGAGCACGCCGAGGATGTGGAAGGGCTTCATGGTGTCTGTTGCAGCGCAGGCAACCCCTCCATGATGCTCCAGGCCATGCGGCCGTGCCAAGGGGCGGAAAGCGCAAGGGACTGGAACCACGCCCGGCCGCCGGGGTTCCTGCAACTTCGCCGGTTCCGGGGTGCCTGGCGTCCGCGGAGCACTTGCGGGGCGACGCACGGCGTGGCGGCCAGGCGGGCGCAAGGCCGGCCGATGGACGGATTCCTGGTGCTCGCCACGCCATCCGAAGGGCACCACTTGTCCCGCGACCCCAAAGCGCCGAAATAGGAAGCGGAGCCATGTCGACCACCACACGAACCGAGGAACTGACCCTCCTGCGCGAGCTCGCGCGCGACTTCGCCGACCAGGTCGTGCGCCCTCTGGCCGCCCAGATCGAGCGCGAGCACCGCGTGCCGCGCGAGTTGCTGGCGCGCATGGCCGAAAGCGGCTTGACCGCGGTCGCCGTCCCGGCCGAGTTCGGCGGCGCCGGCCTGGGCGAGACCGGCTTGTGCGTCGTGATGGAGGAGCTGACCCAGGCGTGCTTCGCCAGCGCGGTGACCTACGGCGCGCACGCTTCCATCGGCACGATGAGCGTGCTGGTCGGCGGCAGCGAAGAGCAGAAGCGCCGATGGTTGCCGAAGATGGCGGCCGGCGAAGTGCTGGGCTGCTACGCGTTGTCGGAGGCCAATGCGGGTTCGGACCCGGCCGCGATGAAGACGCGCGCCACGCGCGTCGAAGGTGGTTGGCGCATCGACGGCGAGAAGGTCTGGATCACCGCGGGAGACACCGCGGACCTCGTGACCGTGTTCGCCGTGACGAATCCGGGCGAGGGCGCGCGCGGCGTGACCGCCTTCCTCGTGCCGAGCACGACCAAGGGCCTCGTCGTGGGCAAGCGCGAGGAGAAGATGGGCCAACGCGGCAGTTCGACCGTGACCTTGTACTTCGACGGCTGCGTCGTCGGCGACGAGGCGCGCCTCGGCGCGGTGGGGGAGGGCTTCAAGGTCGCCATGGCGACGCTGGACCGCGGCCGGCTGGCGCTCGGGGCCAACTGCCTGGGCGCGGCCAAGGAGGCGCACCGCCTGTCGGTGGACTACGCCAGGACGCGCGTGGCGTTCGGCAAGCCGATCGGCGAGCACCAGATGGTGTCGGCGATGCTCGCGGACAGCGCCGTCGACATCTACGCCATGGAGTCGCTCGTCTACCGCACGGCCGCGATGTGCGACGCGCACGAGCCGTTCTCGCGCGAGTCGGCCGCGACCAAGCTGTTCTGCAGCGAGGCGCTCGATCGCGTCGTCGACCGCGCCGTGCAGATCCACGGCGGCATGGGATACTCCGCCGAGTACAAGATCGAACAGCTCTACCGCGACGCCCGCGTGACGCGCATCTACGAGGGCACGAGCGAAGTGCAGCGCCTCGTCATCGCGCGCGACGTGCTCAAGAAGGGCTTCTGACGGACGGCGGTGGACAAAAGTCGCATCCTGCATGCGACTTCTTCCGCGCCGCCCCGGACCGCTTGTCGCGCGCTACTTGCCGGCCGACGCCTTGGCCTTGAACAAGGCCACGATGCCCGGATGGTCCGGGGCGTAGCGTTCGGCGCGGAACACCGCGTTGGGGCTCATGGGGCCGCCTCCGGGGCCGCGACCAGCGCGACCGTCCGGGCCGCGGCCGGCACCGCGCCGGGGAGCGTCCCCGCGGCCCGCCTCGCCCTCGCCTTGGCGCGAGGGACCTTGCGCGAAGCCGGGTGCATCGCCGGCGGGCGGGGGGCCACCCGGGCCGCGCTCCTCGCCAGCGCGTCGCGCGGGACCGCGTCCCTCGCCGCCGCGTCCACCCGGGCCGCGCCCGGGCGGCGCGATCTCGCCGCCGTGCGGTTGCAGGTAGTCCCAGGCCACCTCGCCTTGCGGATCGACTTCGACGACGCGTCCGCCTTCTCCGGCGCACACCAAGGTGTTGCCGTTCGAAAGCCGCTGCGCGCCGCTGATCCTGTCGCTCTTGATGTCGGGCGAACTCCAAGTCCACGCCAGGCTCGGTCGGGAGCCCTTGGCCAGCGCCTCCGGGGACAGGTCGAAGGCGATCTCGTCCACCGAAGAATAGCCGCGCGTCGAGCCCAGTCCGTTGTTGAACAGGAGCAGGTTGCCGGCTCCGGGCTTGCCGGCCTCGATCCAATGCGCCGTGTGCTGGCCGAACAGGACCGGTTCGCCCGGACGCGAGTGCACCGTGCCGCCGACGCGCGCGACGAGGTCGCCGCCGACGCCGCGCTTGCCGC
This sequence comes from Planctomycetia bacterium, assembly GCA_046341775.1. Lineage (GTDB taxonomy): Bacteria > Planctomycetota > UBA1135 > UBA1135 > SXXH01. Next base: position 41,882 of record JBKDQQ010000084.1, on the reverse strand, counting down.
CTTCGCCGGTCCGCGCCTCGGCGGTGGTGGTCGAGTGGTCGATGATCCACAGCTCGTTCAGCGTGTGCACCGACAGCACGATCAAGTCGAGCTCGGCGTGGTGGTCGATGGCGTTGACGTGCGTCCAATCGCCGCCTTCCGGCGGCCGGCCGCGCGGCGCGTCGCCGGCGTATCCCAGGGCCCGCAGCCGCGCGTCCTCGGCCGGCGAGGAACGCGCGAGGCCCGCGTTGATGTCGATCCTGCGCGGGTGCTCGGCGATCTTGCCGTGGTTGGGGCGCGCAGGATCGCGGTCCTGCACGAGGTGGTCCCACGCATGCCACTCCCACGCGATCTCGCCGCCCTTGGCGCCCGTCGGCTTGATCTCGAGGACCATGTCCGGCCACAGCTCGCCGGATTGCAGCGACTCTTCGTCGCGCCCGAGCGCGAAGCACTCGTCGCCGAGCTTGCGCTCCCACGCGACGAGCAGCACGTTGCCGTTCGGCAGCGGTTCGACGTCGTGGTGCTGCAGCCTCGTCTCGTCGGCGCAGACGTACTCCCACAGCAAGGAACCGTCGGGCGCGTAGCGCCGCACGGCGCCGCCTTGGCCTCCACCGTGGAAGATCGCGCTCTCGACGCGTTCGCAGCGCAGCAAGCTGCCGTCGTCGAGCAAGTGCACCGACTGGCCCGGCACCTGCGCCGCCTTCCATTCGTGCACGACGGCCCCGTCGAGGTCGACCAGCCAGGTCGAATGCGAGCGCAGCGGCGCGTACAGCGTGTAGCCCGGGGAGCAGGCCTCCGTCTTCGTGCGCAAGCCGCGCGTCGCGGCCGCAGGTGCTTCGGCCGGCGGGCGTTGGTCTTCGCGGGGCGAGGGCTGGTCCTGGGCTTGTGCCGGAGCGGCGAGCGCGACGAGGAGCGCCAAGGAAGCCGGATGCGGAAGGCGACGCGCCGCGGGGGCGCCGGATCGGGCGGGCGAGGGGTGCATGGGCGTCATTGAACCGGCTGGCCGCCCATCGGTCCCTGAAGTCCCGCTGAAGTCCGTCCGAGGGTCGCGCTCGCCGCCCCGGCCGGCGCTACGGCAGGAACCGGTGCTCGCCGTCGTGGTCGGCGGCGATCCACTTGGGCAGCGAGTTGTCCTCGCCCACGGCGATGCAGTGGATGCGCACGAGGCGCGAGCGGTTCCAGCGCGCAAGTTCCTCGCGGATGGCGATGGCCTCGGTCTCGGTCCCGATCGTGGGCGTGCCGTCGGTGAGGAAGCAGATCGTGTCGACGTCGGGGTCGGCGAAGGCGCGCGCGAAGGCGTCGTAGATGTTCGTGCTGCCGCCGGTGGCGAGGCGCCGCACGTGCGTGCGCGCCCGCTCGCGCAGGTCCTCGTCGTGCTTGCGTGCGCGCGCCGACAACTCGCCCGCGGGCGCGGCGGTGCGCGGCTTCTTGTCGAGCGAGCAATCCGCGAGCCGCTCGAGCCAGGGATGCACGGTGTCGTGGAAGCCGACGATGTTGAACCACGACCCGGCAGGCATCCCGTCCACGAGCTGCAGCAACTCGCCCTTGGCGACCTCGAGCCGCGTCGCGCCTTCGCTGCCGGCGCTCTTCGACTTCTCGGCCATCGAACCGGAGAGATCGACGATGTAGATCGCGCGCGCGGAGGCGACCTCCACGCCGTAGAAGCTCGCGCGCGCCTGGTTGGTGCCGAGCGCGGTCGGCGTGGCGGGCTTCGGGCCGGTCGCGGGCTTGCCGGTCGTCGCCGGCGGGCGCCAAGTCGATTCATGGTTCGCCCACCAGCCTGCCCACGCCGCCGGCGTGTCGAAGTCGAATCCCGCCAGCCGCGCGAGCGCGGCATCGATGTCCGCCGCCACGCGCCCGTCGGCGGATTCGAGCGCGAGGCGCTCGACGAGCGCCGCCACGGCCGCGCGCGTCGGATTGCGCGCCAGCCAACGCACGCCTTGCGCGCGGATCGACCAGTCCTCGTCGGCGAGGGCCGCCCGCGCCAGGTCGAGGCGGCGCGCGTCGTCGCTCGCCAGCAGCAAGGCGCAGGCCGCGCGCCGCCGCCACGCTTCGTCGTCCGCGGCGAACGCGACGAGCTCCTGCTCCCACGCCGGCCACTCGGGCGCGTCCTTGGCGAGCGAGGTCGCGGCGCGCAACGCGGGCTCGAAGAGCACCCGCTCGCGCCCCTTGCGCGCGAGTTCGGCGAGGCGCGCGAAGGCCGGCCGGTGCGCGTGCCGCTCGAGCAACTCGGCCGCCTCGCACGAGAGGCGCGGTTCCTTGTCGGAGAGCGCCTTCAGCGCCGCGTCGAACACCGCCTGGTGCGCGTGGCCGCGCGCCGCGCGCAGCGCGTGCAGCCGCTCCTGCGTCCCTCCGCGCAGCATGAGGGGCGCCAAGTAGCGCGCGGTGGCCTCGTCGCCGCACGTGGCGATCGCCTCGGCGCCCACGCGGCGCAACCACGCGGGGAAGCCCTCCTCGAGGATCACGGCGTCGAGGGCGCGCGCGCCTTCGACGCACCGTCCGCGGGCCTTGGCGCGCGCCATGAAGGCGCGGATCGCGGCGGCGCGCGCATCGCCCTTCTGCTTGCCGTCCGCGACCACGGCGAGGTCGCGCGCGTCCTCGGCATCCGCCTGCGCGACGACGCCGCCGGCGCGCGGCGCGGGAGCCGCGCCGGGCAGGGTCGGCGACGACGCGACCGCCAGGCAGGCGAGCCACGCCGCCGCGATCCTCCTCGAGCGGCCAGGCATGCGCGGTTCAGCTTCGCTAGCGGCCGCGGCTCACTCGATGAAGCGGTGCTCGCCGCCGTTGTCCTGCGAGATGCCCTGCAGGAGCGGGAAGTTCTGTCCGACCGCCACCGTGTGGATGCGCACGCCGCGACCGGAGTTCCAGCGCTTGACCGCCTCGCGGATGGCGGTGGGCTCGACCTCCTTGCCGGCGGTGGGCTCGCCGTCCGTGAGGAAGAAGATCGTGTCGACGTCGGGGTCCTCGAAGGCCAGCTCGAGCGCGTCGTAGATGTTCGTGGCGCCGTTCGCGCCGAGGCGCGAGACGTAGTCCTTGGCCTTCTCGCGCAGTTCCGCGTCGTGCTTCTTCTGCTTCTCCTCGTCCTTCTTCGCTTCCTTCTCGTCCTTGGGCTTGTCGCCCGCGCCCGCGCCCGTGGCGGGACCCTTCTTGGGCTTCTTGCCGGGCTTCTCGCCCGAGGCCTCGGTCAGGCCCTCGAGCCACTGCTCGACGCCGGTCGAGAAGGTGACGATGTTGAACCACGAGCCCTGCGGCAGCTCGTCGACGAGCTTGATCAGCTCGTCCTTGGCGACCTCGATGCGCGCCCGGCCGCCGTAGTCGGGGTTCTTCGTGGCCTCGTTCATCGAGCCCGAGATGTCGATGACGAAGATGGCGCGCTTGGTCTCGACCTCGATGCCGTAGAACTTCGCGTGCACGCCGCCGGTGCCGAGCGCGGGCTCCTCCTCCTTGGGCTTGGTGCCGACGGCGCCGGAGTTCTTCGGGAACTCGAAGGCGGCCTCGGAGTTCTTCCACCAGGTGGCCCATTCCTCGGCCGTCTCCCAGCGCCCCATGGCGGTCATGCGGCCGAGCGCGTCGTCGATGTCGGCGAAGACGCGCGTGCCTTGCTGCTCCTTGGCGAGGCGCTCGATCAGGGCGCCGATGGCGCGCTTGGTCTTGGCGCGCTCCATCCAGCCGCTGGCGATGGAGCGCGTGCTCCAGTCCGCGTGGTCGAGCAGCGCGAGCCAATAGTCGAAGCGCGAGGAGTCCTTGTTCTGCGACAAGACGGCCAACGCGCTGCGGCGCAGCTCGTCGACCGGCGAATTGCCGAAGCCCACGAGCTTCGCTTCCCATTCCGCCCAGCGTGGACCGCCCTTCAGCAGTTCCGACACGCCGCGCACGGCGGGACCCGCGAGCTCGAGGTCCTTGCCCTTGGCGACGATCTCCTCGAGCTTGGGCGTCGCGGCTTCGACCTTGTGCGCCACGACGATCTCGAGCGCTTCGCCGCGCAGGCGGGGTTCCTTGTCCGCGAGCATCTTGAGCGCCGCGTCGGCCACGGCGGTCGTCTTGAGGTTGCGCGCGGCGCGCACGTACAGCAGCCGCTCGTCGGTCTGGCCCTTGAGCATGCCCGCCGCGACGAGCTTGCCGGTCTTCTCGTCGCCGCAGCCTCCGACGGCGTCCGCGATGCGCCGGCCGAGCTCCGGCGGCGTCGTCGCCTTCATGGCGATGTCGAGCAACTTGCCCGCGGCCTCGTGGCAGTTGCCGGCGGCCTTGGCGCGGGTGCAGATGGCGCGCGCGGCGGTCTCGCGGGCGGGCGGCGGCGCGTTGATGTCCTCGACCGTGGCCCAGTCCTCCTTGTCGCCGAGGGCGGAGGCGCTCGGGCCGGCCAGCACGAACGCCAGGCACGCGAGGAGCGCCATGGCGGACGAGCGGAGGAGGGACGGACGCGAAGCGTGGAGGTTGGTCGCGAGGCGCATCGAGGTTCCTTCGATGGTGTGGCCGCGCCGCGGGGCGCGTGGGAGGCCGGCCGGCTGGTCGCGGGCACGGCATCCCCGAGAGCGAGTGTAGGGGGTGGGCCCGTCCGAGCATAGGGGCGCTGCGCCGCGCCGTCCGAACCGGCCTCGCTCGCGGCTTCCCCGTGCGGTGGCGTGGACGCTTGGCGCGCTGCGCGGTAGGATGTTCGCCCGTTTTCGAGGCCTGCGCCTCGTCGCCATGTCCAGCCCCGGCCCCCTGCATCCAGATAGCGGCGCGTCCGGCGTCGGCACCGTCGTGGTGCTGGCCGCGGGCATGGGCAAGCGCATGCTCAGCCAGCGCCCGAAGGTGCTGCACGAAGCCTGCGGACGACCGATGCTCGCGTGGGTGCTCGACGCGGCGCGCGAGTTGGGCCCGAAGCGCATCGTCGTGGTCGTCGGCCACGGCGCCGATCTTGTGCGCGCGGCCGTCGACAAGCACTGCGGCGGCGCGGCCGACATCGCCTTCGTCGTGCAGGAACCGCAGCTCGGCACCGGCCACGCGCTGCAGGTCTGCCTGCCGGTGCTCGGCGCCGATCCCGGCCCGACGGTCGTCTTGTATGGCGACATGCCTTGCCTGAAGGGCTCGACCGTGGCGCGGCTCGCCGCCGCGCGCAGCCCGGGCGGCATGAGCCTCCTGACGGCGGTGCCCGACGAGCCGCGCGGCTTCGGCCGCATCGTGCGCGACGCGGATGGCCGGGTGGAGCGCATCGTCGAGGAGAAGGACGCCGACGAGGCGATCCGCGCCATCGACGAGGTCAACATGGGCGTGTACGCCTTCGACGGACGCGTGCTGGTCGACGAGCTGCCGAAGCTGTCGAACCGCAACGCGCAGAAGGAGTACTACCTGACCGACATCCTGTCCGCCTTCGCGCGGCGCGGACTGCCGGTCGACGGCGTCGAGCTCGAGGATCTCGAGGAGTCGCTCGGCGTGAACACGCTGCAGCATCTGGCCGAGGCGCGCTGGGCGCTGCAGGCGCGCATCCTCGAGGGCCACATGGCGCGCGGCGTGCAGATCGAGGACCCCGCCACGGCGGTGGTCGAGCACGGGGTCGAGATCGGCGTGGGCACGAAGCTGCTGCCCTTCGTGGTGCTGCGCGCCGGCGTCAGGATCGGCGCGGGTTGCGAGGTGGGGCCGTTCGCGCACCTGCGCGCGGGCACCGTGCTGCGCGACGGCGCCGAGATCGGCAACTTCTGCGAGGCGAAGAACACCGACCTCGGCGAACACGCCAAGGCCAAGCACCTCGCCTACCTCGGCGACGCGACGATCGGAGCCAAGGCCAACATCGGCGCCGGCACGATCTTCGCCAACTACGACGGCAAGCAGAAGCACAAGAGCGTCGTCGGCGCGGGCGCGTTCATCGGCTCGGGCACCGTCGTCGTCGCCCCCAACTCCATCCCCGAGGGAGCCACGACGGGCGCGGGGGCGGTGGTGGCGAAGAACGCGGCCATGCGCCCCGGCGAGACCTGGGTCGGCCTGCCGGCGAGGAAGCACGAGAAGCAGCGCAAGGAAGGCGGTTGAGGACCATGTCGATCTACAGCGACAAGATCACGCTCATCACCGGCACGGCGCACGCGGCGCTGGCGCAGGGCATCTCCTCGCACCTCTCGATCCCGCTCGCCAAGGCCCATGTCGGCCGGTTCCCCGACGGCGAGATCGACATCAAGATCATGGACGACCTGCGCGGCACGGACTGCTTCGTGCTGCAGCCCACCTGCCCGCCCGTGCAGGAGAACTGGGTCGAGCTGCTGCTGCTCCTCGATTCGCTGCGCCGCGCCTCCGCCGGCCGCGTCACGGCCGTGATGCCGTACTACGGCTACGCGCGCAAGGACAGGAAGGACGAGGGCCGCGTGCCCATCAGCGCCAAGGTCGTGGCGAACACCCTGGTGGGGGCGGGCGCGGATCGCGTGCTGGCGCTCGACATGCACGCCGCGCAGATCCAGGGCTTCTTCGACATCCCCGTCGACCACCTCTACGCCAAGCCGCCGCTGCTCGAGGCGGTGCGCCGCGTGGGTCTCGAGCACCCGATGGTCGTCAGTCCCGACGTGGGCGGCATCAAGATGGCCCGCGCCTACGCCAAGTCGCTGGACAACGCCGACCTCGCCATCGTCGACAAGCGCCGCATCAGCGGCTCGCAGATCGCCGTCGAACACGTCATCGGCGAGGTCGAAGGCAGGAACGTCCTGATCGTCGACGACATGATCTCCACCGGCGGATCGATCTCCGAGGCGGCGCGCATCGTGCGCGACCACGGCGCGAAGACGATCTGCATCGCCGCCACGCACGGCGTCCTGTGCGGGCCGGCCGTCGAGCGACTCGAGGCCGCTCCGGTCGACAAGATCCTGATCACCGACTCGGTGCCCCAGAAGCAGAAGCTTCCGGCGAAGATCGAGATCGTGACGGTGGCGCCGCTGCTCGCGCGCGCCATCGCCAACATCCACCGCAACGAATCGGTGAGCTCCCTCGTCCTGGAACCCTGAACCAAGCAGAAAGGCAGACGCCCGATCGGTCCGCTCGAGGGACGGACGACAGAACCATCCGGGCGAGGAAAGACGACATGAGCAAGGAAATCGCACCCCTGAAGGCCGAGACGCGCGCCAAGGTCGGCACGCGCCACTCCCGCAACCTGCGCGCGAACGGCAAGATCCCGTGCGCGCTCGGCGCGGTCGGCCAGGAAGCCCGCGCCGACATCTCCATCGACGAGCACGAGTTCCTGACCGCGCGCCGCCGCCACGCGCACCTCTACGAGCTCGACTGCGGAGGCACGAAGACGCTCGCCGTCGTGCGCGAACTCGCGTGGGACGTCTTCGGCGAGAAGATCATCCACGTCGACTTCAAGCGCGTGCAGCGCGACGTCGCCACCGAGTCGGAAGTCGAACTCGTGTTCGTCGGCCAGCCGAAGGGCGGCATCCTGAACCACATCCTGACCGCGGTCACCGTGCGCTGCTTGCCGCTCGACATCCCCGACAGCATCGAAGTGCCGGTCGCCAGCCTCGAGCTCGGCGGCGCGATCCTCGGCAAGGACCTCAAGGCGCCGAAGGGCGTCGAGATCCTCGTCGGGGCGGAGCAGAAGATCGCCGTCGTCGTGGGCGCCGTCGAGGAGAAGCCCGCCGCCCCGGCCGCCGACGCGGCTGCTCCGGCCGCCGAGGCCAAGCCGGGCGCTTGATGCGGCCTCGCGCCCTCCCGCCCGCGGCTCGCGCCGGGGGCGCAGGTGGGCGATGTTCGCAATCTCCGATCCGGAAACGATTTGCGCGCGGTTCGCGCGGGGTGAACTCCCCGCCGAGCCGCGCGCTCGCTATCATCTTCGCCCCTTCGTGCCCAAGGGCACAGCTTTGGGAAGGCGACCGGAGGCAGGCGTGGTGATCGAGCGCATCGTGGTCGGACTGGGCAATCCCGGTCCCGAGTACGACTGGACTCGGCACAACGTCGGCTTCCAGGTGCTCGACAAGCTGGCCGCGAGGTGCGGAGCGATCTTTGCGAGCGCGTCCCGACTGGAAGGGTACGCCGGGAAGAAGTGCTTCGAGTGGTGCCTGCGCAAGCAAGCGCTGCTCGCCAAGCCGACGACCTGGATGAACCTTTCGGGCGAGGCCGTCTCCGCCCTGCTGCGGCACGGCGGCTTGCCGAGCGAGTCGGTCATGGTCGTCTACGACGACTTCGACCTCGACCTCGGGAAGCTGCGCATCCGCGCGCACGGCGGGCCCGGCACGCACAACGGCATGCGTTCCATCGTCACTGGACTGGGGACCGACCGCTTCCCGCGCCTGCGCGTGGGGATCGGGCCGCCCCCGACCGACGCGGCGCGCCATGTGCTCGCGCGGTTCTCCGAGCGCGAACGCGCGGAGGTGGAGATCTCGATCGTGGAAGCGAGCGAGGCCATCGAAGCGTGGCTCGACGGGGAGCCGCTGGAGCGCGTCATGACGCGGTTCCACAGCCGCTGGAACTGAGGGAGCTTTCGCGTGGAAGCCTCCGCACCGGCCCAAGAGGAGAAGAAGGACCTGATGAAGACCAAGACATACGAATCGATGGTGCTCCTGGACAACGCCTTGGTGCGGGAGGACTGGAAGAAGGCCAAGGCGGCCGTGACGGACACGCTGGCGAAGCATGGCGCGACCGTCCTCACCTGCCGGCGCTTCGACGAGAAGAAGCTGGCCTACCCGGTGAAGGGCCGCAACCGCGGCACCTTCGTGCTGTGCTACTTCTCGCTCGAGAAGGAGACCATGGCGGACATCCGCCGCGACTGGGAACTCAACGAGAAGGTGCTGCGCAGCCTGATCCTGCGCGTCGAGGAGGTGCCCGCCAAGGAGCACGAGCTCGCCGCCGCCGAGGACAGCGCGGACTTCGTGGTGCCGGCCCCGCCGCCGGACGACATGGTCGAGGAGGAGGAGCCGGTCGCCGAGGCGGCCCCCGCCGACGAGATCATGGTTCCCGACCTGAACGACATCGACCTGCCCTCGAAGGGCTGATCAACGGAGCAAGAAGCACATGGCACAACAACGCCGCGCCCCGGCCCCGCCGATCTCGGGCAAGTACTGCGAAGACCACATGCCCGACTACAAGGACGTCGAGCACATCAAGAAGTTCCTCTCGGCCCACGGGCAGATCGTGTCGCGCAAGCGCTCGGGATACTGCACGCAGTGCCAGAAGGCGCTCAAGCTGGCCATCAAGCGCGCCCGCCACATGGCGCTCCTGCCCTTCGTGGGCTGAACGGAAGGAGACAAGCACCATGGCACGTAACGTCGAAGTGCTCCTGCGGGAGTCGGTCGTGAACGTCGGCAAGGTCGGGGACATCGTCAAGGTGTCGCCGGGCTACGCCCGCAACTTCCTCCTGCCGCGCAAGCTCGCGGTGGAGGCCAACGAGGACAACAAGCGCGTGATGGCCCGCCGTCGCGCGCGCCTGGACGCGGAGGAGGCGGCCCGCGCGGCCGACCTCGCCGCGCGCGTCGCCGCCTTGCAGGGCGCCACGGTCAAGACGACCGAGCGCGCCGACGAGGGCGGACACCTGTACGGCTCGGTCAACGCCGGCCAGATCGCGGAGCTGCTGCAGAAGCAGGGCCGCAAGGTGGAGGAGAAGGATGTGCGCCTCGAGGCGCCCATCAAGTCCGTCGGCACCCACTCGGTGCGCATCCACGTCCACGGCGACATGGAAGCCACGATCGAGGTGGTCGTCGAGGCCGCCGCCTCCTGAGACGCGCTCCTCGTCGGGCCCGCTCCTCTTCGGGCCCGCTCCTCTTCGGGCCAAGAGTCCGGAAATCGCAAGTGCGGGCCGCGGCGGACCATCCGCCGCGGCCCGCGCGCGTCCCGGGCGATGTGGACCGCCATCCTCGCCATCGGACCCGGTGCTGCGTATCCTGCGCACCGAGCCATGACGAACCGCGTCCCTCCGCACAACCTCGACGCCGAACGCGCGGTCCTCGCGGCCCTGCTGGCCGAGCCCGATCGCGTGCCGGAGGCGATGGAGAAGCTCTCCGCCGAGGATTGGTTCGACCAGCGGCACTCCGCCGTGTACGAGGCGCTGTGCGCGTTGTCGATGCGCGGCGTGGCCATCGACCTCGTGGCGCTCGCCGAGCAACTCGCCGCCGCCGGCAAGCAGGCGCAGGTGGGTGGCATGGCCTTCCTGGCCGAGCTGTCCAGCCTCGTGTCGTCGGCGGCGCACCTGCGCCACAACGCCAAGATCGTGCAGGAGACCGCGCTGCTGCGCCGGTTGATCCGCGAGTCGGGCGAGATCATCGCCAAGGCCTACGAGACGCGTCCCGACGGCGAAGCGGTGCGCGAACTGGTGTCGGAGTCCGAGTCGCGCATGTTCAAGGTCGGCGCGGGCGGCACGACCAGCGCCGTCGTCTCCGTCGGCAGCGCCGTGGTCGAGGCCTTCAAGCGCATCGACTCGAGCACGCATCGCACGGGGCTGACCGGCCTGCCGAGCGGCTTCTACGACCTCGACGAGCTGCTGTGCGGCTTCAACGCGGGCGAGATGATCGTGGTCGCCGCGCGCCCCTCGATGGGCAAGACGGCCTTCATCCTGAACTGCATGGACCACGCCGCGGATCCCGACCACGCCCCCGATTGGCTCGGGCGGCAGGCGAGCGTGCTGTTCTTCAGCCTCGAGATGGGCAACCAGTCGATCGTGCGACGCATGTTGTGCGCGCGCGCGCGCGTCGACGCGCACAAGTTGCGCACCGGCCGCGTGGCCGGCGAGGACTACTCCGAGCTGACGCGCGCCGCGGGCGAGCTCGGGCGCATGAAGCTCTTCATCGACGACACGCCCGGCATCACCGTGTCGACCATGCGCAGCCGCTCCAAGCGCGTCAAGAGCGAGCACGGTCTCGACATGATCGTGGTCGACTACCTGCAACTGATGACGCACCCCAAGGCGGAGAGCCGCCAGCAGGAGATCAGCCAGATTTCGCGCTCCTTGAAGGAGCTGGCGCGCGAGCTCGAGGTGCCGGTGATCGCCCTGTCGCAGCTTTCGCGCGCCGTCGAGTCGCGCGACAACAAGCGTCCGCAGCTGGCGGACCTGCGCGAATCCGGCTCCATCGAGCAGGACGCCGACGTGGTGCTGCTCCTCTACCGCGACGAGTACTACAACCGCGACAATCCGGAGAACAAGGGGCTGGCCGAGGTCATCTGCGCCAAGCAGCGCAACGGGCCCACGGGCGACGTCGTGCTCAACTTCAATGGATCGTTGATGCGCTTCGAGAACCGCGCCATCTCCGTGGCGGAGCCCTTCGGTGCCTGAGGTGCCGCGTGGGTGAAGCATGGCGCGCGCGCGCGCTGCTGGCCGTGCTGGCCCTCGCCGGCGCGCCGGCCGCGGCGCAGGACGCGACGCAGGCCGCGGCGCAGGCCGCGGCGCAGGCCGCGGCGCAGGACGCGACCGCGCCGGAGCGATCCGGCGAGGCGCGCGGCGCCGCGCAGTCCGCGCCGCCCGTCGTCGGGATCGTGGTGGAGGGCGCGCGGCGTTACCGCCCCGAGCAGTTGGCCGCGGCGCTGGGGCAGCCGGTGGGGCAGCCCTTCGACGAGGCGCGCGTCTCCAAGGGCGTCGAGGTCCTGTGGGAGGCCTTCAAGGTGCGCGCCTCGGTCGACCTGCGGCAGGCGCAGGGCGGGCTGGAGATCGTGCTCGTCGTGGCGGAGATGAACGTCGACCTCGAGCCGCGCTTCGTGGGCAACGACGCCATCGACAAGGAACAGCTGCGGAAGTGGGCGCTGCTCGAGGACCGCGGCGAGTTGTTCCTCTTCCAGGCCGAGCGCGTGCGCCAGCGCCTGCTCGAGGGCTACCGGCGCGAGGGGTACCACTGGATCGAGATCGAGATCCGTCGCCGCGGCGAGGCCGAAGGCGAAGTCGAGGGCGGCGCGGCGGACGTGATCTTCGAGATCAAGGAAGGTCCGCAGCTCAACGTCTCCGACGTGGTGATCGTCGGCAACGAGGCCATGCCCGACCGCGGCATGTGGTTCTGGCGCGACGGCCTGTCGAAGTTCTCCGATCGCAAGCTCGACGGCCCGTGGCTGTTCGACTGGAACGGCGAGCCCTTCGTGCAGGAGGTGCTCGACGCGGACCTGCTCGCGATGCGCGAGGTCTACCGCGACCGCGGCTATCTCGACGCCGTCGTCGCCGTGGAGAAGCTCGAGTTCTCGCCGCTGCGCGATTCCGTGGTCGTGCACATCAAGGTGGACGAGGGCCGCCAGTACGCGATCGAGAGCCTCTCGATCAAGGCCGTCGAGGAGCGCCCCGACGCGGTGACGGGGCAGTCCGTCGAGGTCGAGGTGCCGTTGCTCTTCGGCGAAGCGGAGCTGCTGGCGCTGTGCGCCTCGAAGCCCGGCGGGCCCTGGGATCGCGCGCGTCGCCAGCAGGACGAGGAGGCGCTGCGCGACCACTACGGCGAGCGCGGCCACATCGCGCATCCTTCGCTCGGGGAGGACTCGTTCCGCGTGCTCGATCCGGACGTGGTGGCCGACCCCGGATCCGGTTCCGTGCGCGTCGTGTACAAGCTGCGGCAGGGACGCAAGCGCTGGCTCCGCGAGATGTTGTTCGCGGGCGCCACGCACACCCGCGACCGCGTGCTGCGCCGCACATCCGACGCCATGCCCGGCGAGGTGGTCGACATCAAGGAGATCCGGCGCAGCCTGTCGCGCCTCTACTCGTCGGGTTGGTTCAGCGACGAGTTCTCCCCGCTGACGCACAAGGATCCGGTCTTCGGCTTCAAGAGCACGCCCAACCCCGACTTCGTCGACGTCGAGTTCGAGGTCGACGAGGGGCGCGTGGTCAACCTGCAGGTGCAGGGCGGGGTCGATTCGAACAACGGACTGTTCGGGCGCATCTCGCTCTCGATGCGCAACTTCGACATCACCGCGCTGCCGTCGAGCGTCGGATCGGCCTTCGGCGAGCTGTACGACAAGGAGGCCTTCCACGGCGCGGGGCAGGTGCTCGAGATCGAGTACATGCCGGGCACGATCCTGGACGCGTACTCGTTCCGCTTCCTCGAGCCCGACATCTTCCGCACGCACTTCGACCGCACGAGCCTCGAGCTGCGCCTCGACCACCGCGAGCGCGGCTACCGCTTCTACGACGAGGAGCGCCTCGAGCAGCGCATCCGCTTCGCGCGCGAGTTCGGCCGCGAGCTCGACGTCGCCGCGGGGCTCGTGGCGACCAGCCTCGACGTGCGCAATCTCGACGACTATCCGCCCACGGGGATCTTCGCCCCGGAAGGCACGCCGCTGCCGAGCTCGATCTACCAGCAGGTCGGGGAGACCGAGCTGTACGGATTGACGCTCGACGCGTCGTGGACCGACCTCGACGTGACGCTCAATCCGCGCGAGGGCGTGAAGGGCGTCCTGCGCAACACGATCCACGGGCCGCTGGGCGGCGACTTCGAGTTCGTGCGCTCGCGCTTCGACGGCGACTTGTACTGGAAGCTCGGCCGCTCGGAGCTGATGGACGTCGTGCCGAGCTTCCACCTCGGCTTCGGGCTCGGCGTCGCGGCGCCCTACGGCGACACCGAGGAGACTCCCTACACCGAGCGGTTCCAGCTCGGCGGAACGCGCATCCTGCGCGGCTTCGCCTTCCGTGGCGTGGGACCGAACAACGGCGACAACACCTTGGGTGGCGAGACCACCTGGGACATGACCTTCGAGTACCGCCATCCGCTGTACTCGGTCGTCCAGCCGGGCACCTACCGCGAGGTCGAGACCTTCCGCCTCACGTTGTTCACCGACTGGGGCCAGCTCGACCCCGACGCGTTCGAGCTCGACTGGGACGAGACGCGCGCCACCGCCGGCTTCGGCCTCGGCATGGTCACTCCCTTCCCGATCTCCTTGAACTTCGGCTTCCCCCTGCTCGACGGCGAAGGCGATCGACGCCAAGTGTTCTCCTTCTCCTTGATGAACCTGTCGTTCTGAGCGGCGCGCGGCCCGCCGCGTCCTCGAATCGGGCCGCGTCGGGCGCGGCCCGGCGGCGCGAGTTGACGCGGCGCCTCGCAGGACGCACTCTGGACGGCAGTCGGGCCCGCCCAGTAGGGCCGCGACAGCTGGTCCAGCCTCTGGAGCCGCGTCCTCGTGTCACATCCCTCCGGCATCCTCCTTTCCACGCTCGCAGCCGAACTCGGCGCCGTCGTCGATGGCGACGGCGCGCTCGTGGTCGACGGACCGGCGACCTTGGCGGAAGCCGGCCCGCGCGAGGTGTCCTTCCTCGCCAATCCGCGCTATCGCCCGCAGCTCGAAGCCACGCGCGCGGCGGCGGTGGTCGTGGGGCTCGACGAACCGCGCGGCGCCACCACGGCCGCGCTGCTGCGCGTCAAGGACCCCAATCGCGCCTTCACGCGCGTCGTGCAGCGCTTCGCCGCCGCCGTGGCGCGTCCGGCGCCCGGCGTGCACCCGTCGGCCTGCGTCGATCCGTCGGCGCGCGTCGATCCATCGGCCTGCATCGGTCCGGGTTGCGTGGTGGGCGCGCGCGCCGGCGTCGGTCCGGGCTCGTGGCTCGTGGCGCAGGTGCATCTGGGCGCCGATGTCGTGGTGGGCGCGGAGTGCGTCCTGCAGCCGATGGTCGTGCTCCACGAGCGCGTCGTGGTGGGGAACAAGGTCGTCGTGCACGCGGGCAGCGTGCTCGGCTCCGACGGGTTCGGTTGGGAGCCGACGCGCGAGGGATGGGAGAAGATCCCGCAGTGCGGCACCGTCGTGGTCGAGGACGAGGTCGAGATCGGCGCCAACTGCGCCATCGATCGCGCGCGCTTCGGCGCGACCCGCATCGGACGCGGCGCCAAGCTCGACAACCTCGTGCATGTCGCGCACAACGTGGTCGTGGGCCGCGCCGCGCTGCTCGTGGCGCAGGTCGGCGTCGCCGGTTCGGCCAAGGTCGGTGAACGCGCCATCCTCGCCGGACAGGTCGGCGTGCAAGGGCACGCCGAGATCGGCGCGGGCGCGCGCATCGGCGGCCAGGCCGGCGTGTTCGGCGACGTCCCGCCCGGCGAGGACTGGGCGGGCTGGCCCGCGCGTCCGAAGGGGGCGACGCTGCGCTCCGCGGCGCTGGTGGCGCGCCTGCCCGAGTTGGCGGAGCGCCTGCGCGTCCTAGAGGCGCGCCTCGCCGCCCTGGAACGAGCCGCGCCGCGCGCGGAGGAGGAACCCCGATGATCCGTCGCCAGCGCACCCTGCGCACCCCCGTCGAGTTCTCCGGTCCCGGCCTGCATTCCGGCGCGGTCGTGCGCGCGCGCCTGCTGCCGGCGCCGGTCGACCACGGCGTCGTGTTCCAGCGCACGGACTTGACCGACGCGCCGCCCATCCCGGCGACCATCGCCTACCACTCGCAGAAGGACCGTCGCACGCGCCTCGCGCGCGACGGGGCCGAGGTCGAGACGGTCGAACACATGCTGGCCGCGTGTTCGGGCCTCGGACTCGACAACCTCGTGGTGGAGATGTCCGGCGCGGAGTTCCCCGGGCTCGACGGCAGCGCGCTGGAGATCGTGCGCCTCGTGCAGCGCGCCGGACTCGTCGACCAGCCGGCGGAGGCCAAGCACTTCAAGCTCGAGCAGCCGGTGTACGTCAAGCAGGGCGCGGCGACCCTCGTGGCGCTGCCGAGCGACAAGCCTTCGCTCACCGTGCAGTACGCCGCGGCCTTCGACGAACCCGGCGTCGAGGGCGGGACCTTCCAGCTTGACCTCAGCCCGCAGAGCTTCGAGCAGGAGTTGGCCCCGGCGCGCACGTTCTGCCTCGCCTCCGAGGTCGAGACGCTCAAGAAGGCGGGCTTCGGCAAGGGCGCGACGCGCGAGAACACGCTCGTGCTCGGCGATCCCGAGACGCGCATGCGCCTGCCGGCCGAGGCGGTGCGCCACAAGATGCTCGACCTCCTCGGGGACTTGCGGCTCCTGGGCGCGGATCTGCACG
The DNA here is from genome assembly GCA_046341775.1 of Planctomycetia bacterium. Lineage (GTDB taxonomy): Bacteria > Planctomycetota > UBA1135 > UBA1135 > SXXH01. The sequence continues at coordinate 26,054 of JBKDQQ010000084.1, read as the reverse complement.
CGCACGTGATCGCCACGCGCTCGGGCCACGCCACCAACGCCGAACTGGTGCGCCTGCTCGTCGACCAGATGCAGCTGGCGGAGACGGCGGGCCTGGTGCGGCGCGACTCGGGCCTGGACGCGCGCGAGATCCTGCGCATGCTGCCGCATCGCTATCCGTTCCTGCTGATCGACCGCGTGGTCGAGGTCGAGGGCGCGCGCCGCGCCGTCGCCATCAAGAACGTGACGATCAACGAGCCGTTCTTCCAAGGCCACTTCCCCGCCGCGCCGCTGATGCCGGGCGTGCTGCAGCTCGAGGCCATGGCCCAGCTGGCGGGCGTGTTGCTGCTGCGCCGCCTCGAGAACACCGGCAAGCTCGCCGTCCTGTGGGCCATCGACAAGGTCAAGTTGCGCGGGGCCGTCACTCCCGGCGACCAGCTGCGACTGGAGGTCGAGACCCTCAAGTCGAAGGACCAGGTGGCGCAGGTGCGCGGCGTGGGCACGGTCGCCGGCCGCGTCGTGTGCGAAGCGACCTTGATGTTCACCCTCGTCGATTCCTGAGCCCGACCGCCGGCAGCGAACACATGTCCACCAAGATCCATCCCACGGCCCTCGTGTCGCCCGGCGCGCGCCTCGGCGACGACGTCGAGATCGGCCCCTACTGCGTCATCGGCCCGGACGTGCGCATCGGCGCGCGCACGCGCCTCGGCCCGCATGTCGTCGTCGACGGCGTGACGGACATCGGCGAGGACAACACGATCGCCGGCCAGGCCAACCTCGGCGGCCCGCCGCAGGACCTGTCGTACAAGGGCGAGCCCACGCGCCTGTCGATCGGCGCGCGCAACACGATCCGCGAGTTCGTCACGATCAACCGCGGCACCGTCAAGGGCGGCGGCATGACTTCGATCGGCAACGACTGCCTGCTGATGGCATGCTGCCACGTGGCCCACGATTGCGACCTCGCCGACCGCATCATCATGGGCAACAACGCGCTGCTCGCCGGGCACGTGCTGGTCGGGCGCAACGCCAACATCTCGGGCGGCGCGGCGGCGCACCACTTCGTCACCATCGGCGCCTTCGCCTACGTGGGCGGCATGACGCGCATGGTCATGGACGTGCCGCCGTTCATGATCCTCGAGGGGCATCCGTCGCGCGTGCGCGGCGTGAACATCATCGGCCTGCAGCGCGGCGGCATGTCCGAGCCCGAGATCGAGGCGCTGCGCGGAGCCTACCGCCGCATCTGGCGCTCGGAGACCACGCGCAAGAGCGTGCTCGAGGAGCTCAAGCAGGAGCACCCCGACTCCCAGCTCGTCCAGCAGCTCGTGCGCCAGCTCGAGCAGACGGAGCTGGGGGCGAAGGGCCGGTACCGCGAGTCGCTGCGCGAGCAGTTCCTCAAGCTGGGCCAGGAGCGCATCCTCGCCGGGGCGGCGCGATGAAGGCGCGCGTTCCCGTCGGCGCGCGCCGCGTGCGCACGGCGGTCGTGGGCACCGGCCACCTCGGCAAGTTCCACGCGCGCATCCACAAGGAGAACCCGCGCGCGGAGCTCCTGGCGCTGGTCGATCCGGACCTCGATCGCGCGCGCGCCCTCGCCGCGGAACTGGGCTGCGCCGCCTGCGCCGGCATCGACGAGCTGCCGCCGGAAGTCGAGGCCGTGTCGGTGGCCGCGCCCACCGTGCTGCACGAGGCGCTCGCGCGTCCCTTGCTCGAGCGCGGCGTGCACTGCCTCGTGGAGAAGCCGCTCGCCGCCAACATCGCCGAGGCGGACAGGCTGCTGGCGGCGGCCGCGCGCGGCGGCGCGCTGCTCGCGGTCGGGCACGTCGAGCGCTTCCAGCCCGCCGTGCGCGCCGTCAAGGCGCGCGGCTTCAAGCCGCGCTTCGTCGAATGCCATCGCCTCGCGCCGTTCACCGGCAGGAGCCGCGACATCGGCGTCGTCCACGACCTGATGATCCACGACCTCGACCTCGTGCTCGACCTCGTCGGTTCTCCGGTGCGCTCGCTCGACGCCGTGGGCGGCGCGATCCTGACGAAGCAGGAGGACGTCGCTTCGGTGCGGCTCGTCTTCGAGAACGGCGCGCGCGCCAACATCACCGCTTCGCGCGCCAGCCTGCAGCCCACGCGCAAGCTGCGCCTGTTCTCGGGGGAGGGCTACGCCAGCCTCGACTTCGGCAAGAACTACGGCCTCGTGATCACGCCGGGTCCGGAGTGGGAGAGCGGGCGCGTCGACCTCGCCACGATGGACGCCGCCACCATCGCGCAGCGGCAGGAGTGGATCGCCTCGCGCGTGCTGTCGCTGCAGGAGCTGGACCTGTCCGGCCACGATCGGCCCTTGCAGGCGGAGATCGATTCGTTCCTCGCCGCCGTGCAGACGGGCGAGGAGGCCGAGGTGACCGGCGAGGACGGCCGGGCGGCGCTCGAACTGGCCGACCGCATCGTCGCCGACATCCGCGCGCAGGGTTGGTAGAGCCGCGCGCGGCCTTGGTAGAACAGTCGGCCGCATGGCCGTCCACGAACGCTTCGCGCCGCTGCCCGAGTCCGCCGCCTCACGCCCCGCCGAGTTGGAGGAGGCGCTCGTCGCCTCGTGGCGGGCGGAGCGCGTGTTCGAGTCGCTGCAGGCGTCGCGCCGGGACGCGCCGCGGTTCGTGTTCTGGGAGGGCCCGCCCACGGCCAACGGCAAGCCCGGCATCCACCATGTCTTCGCGCGCGCCATCAAGGACGCCGTGTGCCGCCACCGCACGATGCTCGGCCGGCTCGTGGTGCGCAAGGCGGGCTGGGACACGCACGGGCTGCCGGTCGAGCTCGGCGTCGAGAAGGAGTTGGGCATCAGCGGCAAGCCGCAAATCGAAGCCTACGGAGTCGCGCGCTTCAACGCGCGCTGCAAGGACTCGGTCTGGAGGTACAAGCAGGACTGGGAGCGGCTTTCCGAGCGCATCGGGTACTGGCTGGACTACGCCGACCCCTACGTGACCTACGACGACTCCTACGTCGAGAGCGTCTGGAACATCCTCGCGCGCCTGCATCGCGCGGGCTTCGCCTACCGCGGCAAGAAGGTGCTGCCGTACTGCGGCCGCTGCGGCACGGGCTTGTCCTCCCACGAGCTCGGACAGCCCGGCGCGTACAAGGAGGTGCTGGACCCCAGCGTGCACGTGCGCTTCAAGGTGGTCGGCTCGGCGCGCGGCGAGTCGCTGCTGGCGTGGACCACCACGCCCTGGACCCTGCCTTCGAACATCGCGCTGGCGGTGCATCCGCGCGAGCAGTACGTGCTCGCCAAGGTCGACCTGCCGGTCGCCAAGGGCGCGGAGAAGGGCTCCGCCGGCGCGGAGCTCGTGTGGATCGCCAAGGCGCGCGCGCATGCCGTGCTCGGCGCCCACGAGGTCGTCGAGGAGCGCCAGGGCCGGGAGCTCGAGGGCATGGAGTACCAGCCGCTCTTCGACGCGGCCGTGCCCTTCGTCGAGCCCGGCGCGTGGAAGCCCGATCCCGCGGGCATGCACAAGGTGTGGACGGCGGACTACGTCACCACGACCGACGGCACAGGCATCGTGCACCAGGCCGCCGCGTACGGCGTGGACGACTGGGATGTCGCGCGCCGCAACCGCCTGCCGGTCAAGCAAGCCGTGGGAGCCGAGGGTCGCCTGGTCGTCGACGTGGCGGGGGTGCCCGCCGGCACCTTCTTCAAGGACGCGGACGAAGGTCTCGCCGAGGACCTCAAGCGTCGCGGCCTGCTGTTCAGGAAGGCCAAGGATCCGCACAGTTATCCGCACTGCTGGCGCTGCGACACGCCGCTCTTCTACTACGCCGCCCCGGCCTGGTACCTGCGCACCAGCGCGATGAAGGAGCGCATGATCGAGCTCAACCGGCAGGTGCGCTGGATCCCGCCCGAGATCGGGTCCGGGCGGTTCGGCGAGTGGCTCGAGAACAACATCGACTGGAACATCTCGCGCGACCGGTACTGGGGCACGCCGCTGCCGTATTGGACGTGCGACGGCTGCGACGCGGAGGAGGGCATCGGGAGCAAGGACGAGCTCGCCGCCAAGTGCGGTCGCTTGCCCGAGGCCTTCGACTTCCACAAGCCGTCGATCGACGAACCGACTTGGCCGTGCGCCAAGTGCGGCGGGACCATGCGCCGCACGAAGAGCGTGCTCGACTGCTGGTTCGACTCGGGGGCGATGCCCTACGCGCAATGGCACTGGCCCTTCGGCGACGGCCGCGCCAAGGCCGAGGCGCAGTATCCGGCGGACTTCATCGCCGAGGGCCTCGACCAGACGCGCGGTTGGTTCTACACGCTGCACGCCATCGGCGCGTTCCTGCAATCGCTGCCGGATTCCGGGCTGCCGCCGGGACCGCCCTACAAGGCCTGCCTCGTCAACGGGCTCGTCCTCGACAAGGACGGGGTCAAGATGAGCAAGCGCCTCGGCAACATCGTCGATCCATGGCAAGCGGTGTCCGAGCACGGCGCCGACGCGGTGCGGTGGTACCTGCTGTCGAGCGGCGCGACGCACCTGCCGAAGCGCTTCGATCCGGCGGGCATCCTCGAGGTGCGCCGCAAGCACTTCGGCACGCTGGTCAACTCGTGGAAGTTCTTCTCCGACTACGCGCGCCTCGGCAAGGGCTTCGATCCCGCGCGTCCCGCGCCGCACGAGGCGCGTCCGGAGATCGATCGCTGGCTCGCGTCGCGCACGCAGTCGACCATCGCCGAGGTGCGCGCGCGCCTCGACGACTACGACCTGGCCGGCGCCTGCCGCTCGCTGGAGGAGTTCGTCGGCGACGACCTCTCCAACTGGTACATCCGCCGCAACCGCGCGCGCTTCTGGAAGGGCGAGTGGACGGCCGACCGCGACGCTTGCTTCCACACCTTGCACGACGCGCTGCGCGCGGCTTCGCTCCTCATGGCGCCCTTGGCGCCCTTCCTGTCCGACGCGATCTGGTCGCGCCTGTCGCCCGGCTCGGGCTCGGTGCACGCACAGCTCCTTCCCGAGCCGCGCGCGGAACTGGTCGACGAGGAACTCGAGGGCGCCATGCGCCTCGTCGTGCGCCTCGTCGAGATGGGAAGGGCGTTGCGCGAGCGCGCCAAGCTCGGCATCCGGCAACCGTTGCGCGCCATCCACGTGCGCGCCTCGGACGCGCGCGCGCTCGAGCTCCTGCGCACGGGATTCGCCGCCGAACAGGTGCTGGGCGAGCTCAACATCAAGTCGTTCGGCAGCCTCGCCGCCGACGACGGCGCCGTCTGCAGCCTGAAGGCCAAGGCGAACTTCCGCGTGCTGGGCAAGAAGGTCGGCGGACTGATGAAGGCCGTCGCCGCGGCCATCGACGCGCTCCCCGCCGCGGCCGCCGCCCGGTTGCGCGCCGGCGCTTCCGTCGCGGTGGAGGTCGATGGGCGCATGGTCGAGTTGGCGCCCGAGGACGTGGAGATCCGCGTCGAGACCAATGGCGCCTTCGATGTCGAGACGGACGGGCGACTCGTGGCGTGGCTCGACGCCGACCTGGACGAGGAACTCGTGGCCGAGGGTCTCGCGCGCGAGTTCAACTCGCGCGTGAATGCGTTGCGCAAGGACTCGGGACTGGGCGTGGAGGACCGCATCGCGCTGCACCTCGAGGCCGGCGGAGCGCGCCTCGCCGCCGCCTTGCAGCGGCACGCGGCCTTGATCCAGGCCGAGACGATGGCCTCCACCTTGGGCGCGTTGGGCTCCGCCCCGGCGGGCGCGACGCGGTCGACCTTCGAGTTCGGGGCCGAGGGCCGCGTCGAGGTGGCCTTCGCCAAGCTCGGCTGAGCGCACCTGCGTCCCTACGCGACGCGCCTCGCGCCCCGCTCGCCTCCACGAGGCGCGCGGGGCGCGATGTTGTCCGCCGTCGCGATCACGCCGCTTGCGGCGCATTGTGGCCGCCACCCGGGCAGGCTAGTCTCGACCCCGCGGGAGTGGCTGGCGTCCTCGTGCACCCGTTCCGACCCCCGGAGCCGAACAACCACACCAACGGGCCCAATATGGCTGGCGCGGCAAACCCGCGTCGTGTTCGGGCCCCCCTGGAACCTTAGAAGGTTCCGGGATCCGAACGGGCACGGTCCGGCTGGCGCTCCCGCAATCACCGCCTCCGCACAACCGCACTCTGCACCGCTCCATGACGCACGCCCCCGAGTCGTCTCGCGCGCAAGCGCCGCACGCCCGCCACTCCGCCTCGTGTCCGGATTCCCTCGACGGCAGCCCGCTCGTCGTGGCGCGGCTCGGCCTCGCGGCCTGCGCATCACTCGCGCTCCTGGCCGCGGCTTGCTCCCAAGGCGACGTGGATGCCGCCGCTTCTTCCGGCGAACCGGGCGCGATGCTGACGCGCGAGGAGTTGGCCGCCGAGTCCGCGCCCGACGAGGCGGACGACGCGCAGGTCGACGCGAGCGCCAAGCCCAGTCGAGGCCACACGGCCGCGGAGGGCAGCGCGACCGCGATGACGACCGAGGCGGCCCCTCCGCCCTGCGAGGACCCGCCCGCGGAAAGCCCCGCGTCGGTCCCGGTCGCGTCGGTCCCTCCCGCGTCGGAGGCCGCGAGCCGTCCCTTGGCGCGCTCGGAACAGCCCATGGCTGGTGCCGCGGCCGGGGAACCCACGGCCACCAACGCCGATGCGACCGTTTCGGCGGACGGCGAAGTCTCCGTGGCCAAGGAACTCGCCTTGCGCCCCGAGGGATTCGAGGCCTGGTTGGCCCAACGGCCGCAGGCCTTGGCGGGTGCCCGTCGCGACCTTGCCTTGGGCCTCGCCGCGGGGGTGCGCGGCGACAGGCAGAAGGCGCTGGCGATGCTGTCTCTCGTGGATGGCGCGGACTCCGTGCGCAGCGCGGAAACCACCGCCCTGCGGCGGCTGACCGAGGGGCCGGGCGCCTTGGCCGTGCCTGCCGCGGCGGCCGAAGGGGAGCCTGCGCTCGTGCTGGGGGCCGTGATCGGCTCATTGGCTCGTCGCGCCCAGGAAGCGGCCCGCGCCGGCAAGAGCGGGGAGGCCGCGGCGCTTTGGACCGAGGCGGTCGAAGTGCAGTTGCGGGCCCCTTGGAAGCTCTCGATCGCGGAGACGGACCAATGGTCCCGCAGCCTCGCGGAGACGCAGCGCCGCCGTAGGTGGAGCCCCGAGGGCGGTTGGGCGGCGCGCGACATCGCCGTGGTGGCCGGCGACAGCCTGATCGGCGTGCGCAAGCGCGCCCTCGAGCTGGATCCGCAACTGCTGGTGTGCACCGGCCAGATCGCGCGCGCCAACGGGCTCAAGGGGGAGCGCATCCATCCCGGCCAGAAGCTCAAGATCCCGCTCGATCGCGCCAAGCTGGTGGTCGATCTCGACGCGCATCTGGTCCTGTACTACCTCGGAGACGAGCTCGTCTGCCTGTGGCCCTGCGGGATCGGCGCGGATCGTTCCCCCACGAAGGCGGGTCGCTACACGGTGGGGGAGAAGACGCGGGAGCCGATGTGGTTCCGACCTGGTGCGGCGCCCGTGCCGTACGGCGATCCGGAGAATCCCCTCGGCACGCGCTGGATCGAGTGGGTGGACGAGAAGGGGCGTTCCTCCGGCTTCGGGTTCCACGGGACGAACGAACCAGCCAGCATCGGTGGAGCGGGCTCGCAAGGTTGCATCCGCATGCGCGACGCCGACGTGGAAGAGCTTTTCGAGATCGCCCCCAAGGGCGCGCTGGTGGAAGTGCGAGCCTGAACGTCGCCGCTCGTCGCCGAGATCGAGGAGGCCCGGATTCCCCGAGGAATCCGGGCCTCCTCGCTTCGAGCGGAGCCCAGTCGGGCGCTGTCAAACAGGTTTGACGGCTCGCCGGCTGGCGGAGCGGGATGGGTGGGCTGTCCGGAAAACTTGACAGAAGGGCCGAGGGGCGGAGGCTGTGGCGCGAGTGGGGACGGATGGCCTGGCCTGCAGGCATGTCGCACGCGCCATGCAAGTCCCGGCGCCGGAGATCCACCCGCGTGCCGCGGGAAGGGCGGCAGGATGGCGGGAAAGGGACGCCGACCTTCAGTACGCCCACTCAACGGTCGACAAAGGGCCTCCAAGAACGCGAGCAGTAGGCAAATGCCTCGTCCAGGGCCCTCCACGAAGGCCCTGGCGCCCCAAAGTGCGAAACCTGGTTGGACGCTAAGTCCATGCCGGGAAGCTACTTAGGTGGCACAGGCTCGTGGCCGACGAAAAAATCAGGGTGGGGGATTGAACGGCGGCCGTGCGCCACTAACATTTCGCCTCCCAACAGCGCGAAAGCGACAGCGGTTGGACGGAAGGAAAAGCCCTCGCGGGCAGCTCCGACCGCCTCCGGGTCGGGTTCGCGAGGGGCGGCAGGACGCGATGCCGGCAGGCGCGACAGCGCCAGCAGTGACGCGTGCTCTTTGAAAACAAGGGTGGCCCTTGAAACCGTGCGAGCAAGTCGAGCCGGCGCCTGAGTGGCGCGGCTCAACTCCATAGACAGCAAGAACCAAACACTATGAAGGGTTTGATTCTGGCTCAGAACGAACGTTAGCGGTGTGACTTAGGCATGCAAGTCGTACGTGAAAGTCGCAAGACGAGTAAAGTGGCGAAAGGGTGCGTAACACGTAACCAATCTACCCCTAGGATCGGGATAACAGCTGGAAACGGCTGCTAAGACCGAATGGCCCGCCCGAGAGGCATCTCTTGGTCGGTAAACGGTGGCGTAAGCTGCTGCCCAGGGAGGAGGTTGCGGGCTATCAGCTAGTTGGTGGGGTAACGGCCTACCAAGGCGATGACGGCTACCGGGTCTGAGAGGACGGACCGGCACACTGGGACTGAGACACTGCCCAGACTCCTACGGGAGGCTGCAGTCGTGAATTTTCCGCAATGGGCGAAAGCCTGACGGAGCGACACCGCGTGCAGGATGAAGGCCTTCGGGTTGTAAACTGCTGTCAGGTTCTAGGAACCGCTTCATGTGAACAGCATGAAGACTGACTAAGACCAAAGGAAGCAACGGCTAACTCTGTGCCAGCAGCCGCGGTAAGACAGAGGTTGCAAACGTTGTTCGGAATTACTGGGCATAAAGAGCACGTAGGCGGTTGACTAAGTCGGATGTGAAATGCTCGGGCTCAACCCGAGAACTGCATCCGATACTGGTCGGCTAGAGATCGGTAGGGGTGAGTGGAACTCCAGGTGGAGCGGTGAAATGCGTAGATATCTGGAGGAACACCGGTGGCGAAAGCGGCTCACTGGACCGACACTGACGCTGAGGTGCGAAAGCTAGGGTAGCAAACGGGATTAGATACCCCGGTAGTCCTAGCCGTAAACGATGGGCACTGAGCAAGGGGGGACCTGTGCCCTCTTTGCTGGAGCAAATGTGTTAAGTGCCCCGCCTGGGGAGTACGCTCGCAAGGGTAAAACTCAAAGAAATTGACGGGGGCTCACACAAGCGGTGGAGCATGTGGTTTAATTCGAAGCAACGCGAAGAACCTTACCTGGGTTTGACATGCAGGGATTAGCTGCCAGAGATGGTGGCGACAGTCCTTCGGGATCGGAACCTGCACAGGTGTTGCATGGCTGTCGTCAGCTCGTGTCGTGAGATGTTGGGTTAAGTCCCGTAACGAGCGAAACCCCTATCCTTAGTTGCCATCGGGTAAAGCCGGGAACTCTAGGGAGACTGCCGTTGTTAAAACGGAGGAGGGTGGGGACGACGTCAAGTCATCATGGCCCTTATGCCCAGGGCGACACACGTGCTACAATGGCGTATACAGAGGGTTCCAAGACCGCGAGGTGGAGGCAATCCTAAAAGTACGCCTCAGTTCGGATTGAAGGCTGCAATTCGCCTTCATGAAGCTGGAATCGCTAGTAATCGCGGATCAGCCATGCCGCGGTGAATATGTTCCTGAGCCTTGTACACACCGCCCGTCAAGCCACGAAAGCGGGGAGTGCTCGAAGTTGTTTGCCCAACCGTAAGGAGGTCGGCACCTAAAGCAAGACTCGTGATTGGGACTAAGTCGTAACAAGGTAGCCGTAGGGGAACCTGCGGCTGGATCACCTCCTTTCTAACGGATAAGTTAGATGCTCCGCCCCCTCGCAAGAGGAAGGCGTAGTAATGAGCACAGGACTTGCGCGAGAGCCAAGTCGCACGGAGACAAGGGTCACCCTGACCAAACATTGGTACAGCAGAAAACAGGCTGGACTCAGCCAGGCGTTCTATGTCGGCGTGAAAGCGCCGATACGATGCCCTGGTGGTTCCGTCTGCGGGCCTGCAAGCGGCCTGTAGCTCACCGGTTAGAGCGTCCGCCTGATAAGCGGAAGGTCGGTGGTTCAATTCCACCCAGGCCGACCAGCCTGTCTGGCGGTTGAGCTCGAGGATCGGGCTCCCAACGCTGAAAGCGCCCTCTGCCGGGCAACATCCGGGTCACCCCGAGGTGCTTGTCTGCGAGGGTTGTAGGTCTCTCTGATGGAGATCTCCGCTACGCCGGCCCCACTCCGATGGGGGCGTAGCTCAGTTGGTAGAGCACCTGCTTTGCAAGCAGGGGGTCGTGGGTTCGAGTCCCGTCGCCTCCACCATCTGTTGTGCCAATCGGTGTTCAGCGCATAGCGCGACACCAGGTCACCCTTCACATCCTAACGATGGCAAAGCCGCTCCGCGGTCGTGCTGGAAGGATGAGATCTTTGACAACCAGGTGAATGGCTGAGAACGTGGCAGAATGATCAAGAAAGTGTTCAAGCTATGAAGTGCGTATGGTGGATGCCTTGGCGTCCAGAGCCTTTGAAGGACGTAGCACAGCTGCGATAAGCCTCGGGGAGCCGCTAGCAGGCTTTGATCCGGGGATCTCCGAGATCCGGAAACGGTCACGAGGTCATACTCGTGAGACGAAAGTCGGGAACGTGGAGAACTGAAACATCTCAGTACCCACAGGAAGAGAAAGAAAACTCGAATCCCCTAGTAGCGGCGAGCGAACGGGGACCAGCCTAAACCGGTGCCGTGCCAAGGTCGCGGCCGTTGCGGCACCGGTGTCGTGGGACCTGCAGGACCCTCCGCAAGGGTTCAGGGAGTTACAAAGTGCATCGATAGCAGAACGGCGTGGAAAAGCCGGCCGCAGAGGGTGACAGCCCCGTAAGCGAAATCGATGTGCCTCCCGCAGTCATCCCAAGTATCGCCAGACACGGGAAACCTGGCGTGAATCTGGGGGGACCACCCCCTAAGGCTAATTACTACTGGACGACCGATAGTGCAATAGTAGCGCGAGCGAAAGGCGAAAAGAACCCCGGTTAGGGGAGTGAAAAGAACCTGAAACCGTACGCATACAAGCTGTCGGAGGCCTATGACTCTTCGGAGTAACGGCTGACGGCGTGCCTTTTGCATAATGATCCTGCGAGTTACTCTATCTGGCAAGGTTAAGGGTCTCAGGCCCGGAGCCGAAGCGAAAGCGAGTGTGAATAGCGCGATACAAGTCAGGTGGAGTAGACCCGAAAGCCAGCGATCTATCCATGAGCAGGCTGAAGCGGATGTAACAGTCCGTGGAGGGCCGAACGAGTATGGGTTGAAAACCGTTTCGATGACTTGTGGATAGGAGTGAAAGGCTAATCAAGCTGGCAAATAGCTGGTTCTCCCCGAAATAGCTTTCGGGCTAGTCTTTGGTCATAGTCGACGGGGGTAGAGCTACTGAATGGGATAGGGGCCTTTCGGGGTACCCTACCTAATCAAACTCCGAATACCGTTGACCGTATCCAGGGAATCAGTCTACGAGCGATAAGGTTCGTGGTCGAGAGGGAAACAACCCAGACCGCCGGCTAAGGTCCCCAATACATGCTAAGTGCAGAAAAGGAAGTGAGATTTCTAAGACAGCCAGGATGTTGGCTTAGAAGCAGCCATCATTTAAAGAGTGCGTAATAGCTCACTGGTCGAGAAGTCTTGCGCCGAAAATGAACGGGGCTAAGCATGTAACCGAGGCCGCGGATTCCAGAGTCTTGTTGACTCTGGTCTGGTAGGGGAGCGTTCCGGTCGAGTGAAGGCAGACGGCGACGACTGCTGGACGACTTGGAAGTGATTATGCAGGAATTAGTAGCGAGAAAGCGGGTGAGAATCCCGCTCGCCGTAAACCCAAGGGTTCCTGGGCACGGTAAATCCGCCCAGGGTTAGTCGGACCCTAAGACGAGGCCGAAAGGCGTAGTCGATGGAAGACGGGTTAATATTCCCGTACCACTAGGCCGCGTTATACCGATGGAGGGACGCGGGAGGAAATGCGATCACACTGACAGTGTGTGTTCAAGCTTGAGGCCGGCTGGCAGGTAAATCCACCAGCGTAACGCCGAGAGTGATGACGTAAGTCGCAGGACTGACCGCCGAGAAAATCTTCTAGGAAGTGGTCCTGGTGTCCGTACCAAAACCGACACAGGTGGGTGAGGTGAATATCCTAAGGCGCTCGAGAGAAATGCTGTTAAGGAACTCGGCAAATTAGTCCCGTAACTTCGGGAAAAGGGACGCCCCCTTTGGTCACAAGCTGAGGGGGGCCGCAGAGAAATGGCCCATGCAACTGTTTATTAAAAACACAGGTCTGTGCAAACTCCAAACGAGGACGTATACAGACTGACGCCTGCCCAATGCTGGAAGGTCAAGAGGAGGGGTTAGCGCAAGCGAAGCTCCGAGTTGAAGCCCCAGTGAATGGCGGCCGTAACTATGACGGTCCTAAGGTAGCGAAATTCCTTGTCGGGTAAGTTCCGACCCGCACGAAAGGCGTAATGATATGGGCACTGTCTCAACAGCATGCTCGGCGAACTTGTAGCTGTGGTGAAGATGCCACGTTCCCACATCAAGACGGAAAGACCCCGTGAACCTTTACTATAGCCTGATATTGAGGCTTGTTCTGTAGTGCGTAGCATAGGTGGGAGACGTCGATGCCCGGCTTTCGGGTCGGGTGGAGTCATCAGTGAAATACCACTCTCTGCTGGATAGGTCTCTAACACGACGCAGTAATCCTGGTCGTAGACAGTGTCAGGTGGGTAGTTTGGCTGGGGCGGTCTCCTCCAAAAAGGTAACGGAGGAGCACGATGGTGCACTCAGTGCGGTTAGCAATCGCACGTAGAGCGTAAGGGTATAAGTGCGCCTGACTGCAAGTGATATAGCACAAGCAGGTACGAAAGTAGGTCCTAGTGATCCGGCGGATTCCGAGTGGAAGGGCCGTCGCTCATCAGATAAAAGGTACTCCGGGGATAACAGGCTGATCTCCCCCAAGAGTTCATATCGACGGGGAGGTTTGGCACCTCGATGTCGGCTCATCGCATCCTGGGGCTGAAGGAGGTCCCAAGGGTATGGCTGTTCGCCATTTAAAGCGGTACGCGAGCTGGGTTTAGACCGTCGTGAGACAGGTCGGTCCCTATCTGATGTGGGTGTAGGATGATTGCGGAGGTTTGCCCCTAGTACGAGAGGATTGGGGTGGACGGTCCTCTGGTGTTCCAGTTGTAACGCTAGTTGCAGCGCTGGGTAGCTAAGACCGGAACGGATAAGCGCTGAATGCATCTAAGCGCGAAGCCTTCTCCAAAACTAGTCATCCCAACGAGTCCCCTGGTAGACCACCAGGTTGATAGGCCGGCGGTGTAAGCGTGGCAACACGTTTAGCTTACCGGTACTAATCGGACCATCGGCTTGATCACCTTCCTCCAATCGGCGGTCGCGCTTGCGCGACGCGACGATCGGGAGAGGGTACTCCTGATCCAAGTCCCGTTCTCATGCCATTCACCTGTGCTCCACCTACCGAGGCGGCCCCGCTTCGGTGGGACACGCACACTCGCCTGTCCTCGAACGCAAGCGAGAATCGAACTCCGGGTGATCATAGATTCCTGGCCATACCCGTTCCCATTCCGAACACGGTCGTCAAGCAGGAATCGCCGATGATATTGCTACGCGAGAAAGTAGGTCATCGCCCGGGCCTCACAAGCAGCCCGCTCCCTCCCAGGGGGCGGGCTGCTGTTTTTAATGCCCTAGTTGCTGCGTCCAGATCACGCTCTTCCACTGGGGTGTGGGGTCGAGGGAGTAATGCCGTGCTTCGGGCGGCTATTCCTTTTCACACCCACGGCTAGGAGCCGCGGGGTGTATTCATCCGTCATCAATCCCGGGTTGCAATTCCGGGTGGCTGTTGCGGGTGGCTGCTGCAAGTGCACGACGCCAGTGTCGACTTCGGGCGCTGGCTTCGAGTGCCGGAGTCGAACGCCGAACGCGTAAGACTGAGAACGAGTAATACTGACGTGGACTCCTGAGGTGGACGTCGGATGTGACCGCCGGTTGCGACAGCCTGTTGCTACCGCCGCTTGCTACCGCCGAATTCGACCGCCAGGTGCGACCGCCGAATTCGACCCCCGGGCGCGACCGTCGGATGCGCCCGCCTGATGCCCCCGCCCGATGCGCCCGCCCGATGCGCCCGCCCGATGCGCCCGCCCGATGCGCCAACCGCCCGATGCGCCAACCGCCCGATGCGGCACCCCCGGATGCGACCACCGGATGCGACCACCGGATCTGACCGCCGGACCGCACAACCGGTTGGGACAGCCGGTTCCTGTCGCCGAATTCGACTGCCGGATGCGGCCGCCGGGTCCAAAGGCCCGATGCAAGCGCCGAATTCATGCGCCTGATGCGAGCGCCTGATGCGAGCGCCGGAAAATCGTGTGGCTGATGCCCCCTCTGGAGGCGGGTTTCTTCGCCTACTTACGCAACGCCCAGCGAATGCACTTCGCGAGCGGCCTTCCCCCTCCTGCACGGCTGCGCGCTCTCCGCGTAGTCACACGCGCTGGGCCGTCTGCCGGGCTCCAGCCAAGTCCTGTTGCGCATAAGGAAAGGGACGACGGTGCAGAACCGGGTGCCAGCGCCCCCTGTGCCCTGGTTGGAGCATGCAACCTGCTCACCATAACTTTGGATGTAGCAGCTGGGAGTTGAAGCCCGCAGGGAGTCGGGGCGGGATGAATTCGGCCAGTCCACTGGTGGCGTTGACTCCGGCGTCAGCAGCTTGGACCTCGGGGTGGGCGCGCCGTGCAAGCATGTTCGAACTCGGGGCATGACGCGCCACACACCTCGCACAACGCGCCTGCAGGCCCAATCATGCCGGCGGCGGATGATCGGCGGACGAGAGCGCTCTCGCTCCAAGGAGAAGCACTTCCTTCGACTCCGGCTGCGACTGCGAGATGAAGGCACTGTGGCAGGTTGGTGGACTGCAACTCTCGGTGTGCCGAGCGCATCGGAAGTCGCGTCCCCGGTCACCGTCCTGGTCACGTTTGGATCCTTGCTGACTAGTGCGGTTCGATTCCAGACGGTGGCGATTCTTGCAGGCCGACTGCGACCTCGAGGCAGGTCGCAACACACCGGGCGCAGGACTGGAAGTTCGTGTCCGCCAAGCGCATCGGGTTCCCAGGCATGTCCACCTTGTAGGAGGACACGGGAATGGAGCCGGTGTACTTCCGTGCGCAAGGGGCCAGTTCTCTTTCCAACGCTTCGGACGCGGACCACTTGCTCATCACCCTGGGAAGTCGGGTTGTCCTGAATACATGGCCGCTCGTGCACCCCGGCCGACCGGTTTCGCTGGCGCCATCCACGATGAGTGCAGTCGTGAGTGGGGAGTGGTTCGTGTAGCGGCATCCTCGGCGATCGCCCGTCGGCGGTCGTGCTCGGACGCCATCGAATCGAGTCTGTTTCATCAGGAGAGGCCCACGAGCCTAGCCGTGAACACCGTGGTAGGCCCGCATTGGTACGCGGCCGCGACATGGCGAGGACGAAAGTCACCTCTCCAGTCGGCCCAGTGGGCTGCGAGGGAGTCCGACCGAGTTTCGATTGCACGCCGGGATTGGTCGGTCCAGAAGGCTGGCGATCAACCTTGTGCGACGCCTCGGTGCCGAAGCGATCGTCGGCCTGCTATTTGTGGATCCAATCGAGAGCTCGTGCCGAGTGGATCCAGTGGACCTAGTAGCGGCGCACGACGCCGACCACGACCCCTCGGATTTCCAAGGAGTCCGGGTAGATCGGCTGCATGCTGGCGTTGGCGGGTTGCAGGCGCACTCGTCCCGCCTCTTGGTAATAGCGCTTGAGGGTCGCTTCTTCGTCGGGGAGGACCGCCACGACGGTTTCGCCGTTGCGCGCTGTGTCGCGTCGCTCGACCAAGACGATGTCGCCGTCGCGGATGCCATCCTCGATCATGGACAGGCCTTTCACGCGCAGTGCATAGCAGTCGCGGCCAGGCGGTACGAGGTCCGCGAGGTCGATCTCTTCGGGAGTCTCGAGCGCCTCGATGGGGTTGCCGGCAGCGATGCGTCCAAGTAGTGGCACTCGCGTGGAGCTCGCCATGGCGGAGGCGCGAATCTGCATGCCGCGACTCTTGTTCTTGGCGAACCGTTCCATCACCCCCTTCTTCCGCAGCTCTTCGATGTGGCCGAACACGGTCACCTTGTTGATCCCGAAGTGCGAAGCCACTTCCTCGAGGGTCGGGGAGACCTTGTGGGCCTTCGCGTACTGCTCGTAGAAGTCGAGGATGTCCCTTTGGCGGCGCGTAAGAGGGGCGTTGGTCATGCTTCTTTCCAGTGCGATCGTGTTGGCCTTGTGCGTGCAGATCCCCCAAGTGGCGCACGCTGCGCCCACCAGATTGGCGGCTTGGGGCGATGGAGCGGTTCCAAGCTGGTGCGCTGCAGTTCGATCATGCCAAGCAGCGTTGTGCGATTGGAGAGGTGTGGCAAGTTGGCCCGTGTCTCCACGTTGACCGGCGTTGTCGGAGTCCCGCGGGAGCGCGGCTGATGCGACCGGCGTTGATATCGCCGCGACGGGTCTTGCAGGTGCTTGAACCTCCGGAGCTGGAAGATCCGGCGTTGCGGGGACCGGCTTTGCAGGAACCGGCTTTGCATGTACCGGCACCGCATGAGCCGGCACCGCATGAGCCGGCACCGCGGGGGCCAGCATGGATGCTAGCCGCTTCGAGATTGCCGAAGTCCTTTCGGGTGGTTGCGAGCCCAGATTCGCGGAATGACTTGTCTCCTCCGCTGCGGCGACCGGCGCGGGAAGAATGGAGGGCCGATTCTCCGGTGCGGTGGAGGGAACCGGAGAGCAGACCAGTAGCTTGCTGGCGCTCTCCTGTGACCCACCCGCGATGGCCGCCTCGGGTGCAGGTGTCTGCTGTTCGCGCTCCACTTGGATCGGGTTCAACCGGCGGGCGCTCGCTGAAGCGATAGCGAGAGGCAGTGGGGACGGAGTCGGATGTGACTCGAATGAATGTCCGGCCGTCCAAGATGCGGATCCATGAGTGCTCACAGAGGACGCACCGGGGGGATACGCAGTGTTCACTACGCGTCCGGCATTCACTGGGCTCCCCACATTCAGGGGTACCGCCACATTCAGTGGGACCGCCGCATTCAGGAGCGCTTGCCCTTGGTTCGCACCACAGCCAGTCGCCTTGCAGCAAGCCGTGTGTGGTTGAGCCCATTGGCGTTGGATCTCGGCGACCCGGAGCTCAAAAGAGAAAGGTAGACACCACCGCCACGGTGGCGGCGAACACGGCGAAGAAGTCGGTGCGGAAGGTCTCGATGATGCGGGTCATGTTGGGTTCCTTGTCGTGTTCGGGTGAAGGGTGTTGGATGGCGAGGTTGTGGTTCGCGCGCTGCGCTGGACTAGGAGGGCGGCGTTGGACTAGGAGGGCCGTGCTGGACTAGGAGGGTCGACTCACAGGGAGAGGTCCGATGGCGGGTGTCGCGAGCTCGACTACGGCTACCTCGATTTCTCAGTGAGGGGGGGGGTCTGGGGGAGGGCGGTGGAGAGGGACCTGCGCGGCCGAGGCTTGAGCGCCAGAGTCGCTTGCAGGTGTCTTTCGTGTCGGGCGCCGGTTCCGAGCGCGCCATGCCAGGCTTGGGCCTGGGGAGGATGCTCGGTCGTTGCTTGATCCAGGTGATGTCGGCCTGCGGCGCCCGACCCGAACGACGGGCAAACTATAGTCGGCGGGGCCAGCCCTAACAAGGGCCAAAGAGGGACGGGGCTAGTTTTGTCGAAAGTAGTTAGGCAATCGACATTTAGAACACGACGGCGCGGTTCGGCTCAGTCAGGTTGATGCAGGGTCGATAGGGGCGCTGTTCGGGTTGGCACATGCGGAACGCCTTCGGCGCGCCGGCACCGTGGACGGATGAGCGGGTGCCGTCGATTCGGGGCGAGCGCCGCCCCAGCACAACTCTTCCACGGGTGCTGCATCGACTACACTCCAACCCTGTTGCACGGTGCCGTCGACACGCTTGACCTGCCTCGCCACCAGTTGCCGTTCGGCCTGAGGCAGGTGCCTTTCTTCCGCTTCGACGTGGTCGTGGTCGGTGGTGGGGTCGCCGGGGGTGCGGCGGCTTTGGCCGCGGCCAACGCCGGCGCCACCGTCGCGGTCGTCCTCAAGGGCGACACCAAGGACAGCAACACGCATTGGGCGGCCGGCGGGATCGCGGCGGTCCTGCAAGCCTCGGACTCCTTCGACTCGCACGTGGAGGACACACTGGCCGTCGGTTGCGGCTTGTCCGACCGCGAGGCCGTGGAGCGAGTCGTGCGTGGCGGGCCTGGGGCGATGGAATGGTTGCTCGCCCTGGGCGCACGATTCGATCGAGCCGCCGACGGGTCCTTGGCGGTCTCACTCGAAGGCGGTCACAGCCATGCACGGGTGGCGCACGCCAATGGCGATGCCACCGGCATGGAGATCCAGCGCACACTGGCCGCGGCGCTCGCCTCGCATCCGCTCGTGGAGGTCTTTCCGCAGACCTTCGCCGTCGACGTGCTCACCGAGCGCGATGGACGAGCGGGGGGTGTGTTGGCGCTGGACGCGCGTGGTCGCCGCATCGCCTTCTGCGCGGCGCAGGTGGTGCTTGCCACGGGAGGCGCCGGGCAGCTGTACCGCGAGACGACCAACCCCGACATCGCCACGGGTGACGGGGTGGCCATGGCGCTGCGCGCCGGCGCGGCCTTGCGCGACATGGAGTTCGTGCAATTCCACCCGACCTGCCTCTACATCGCCGGCGCGGCGCGCGCCTTGGTCAGCGAAGTCGTGCGCGGACACGGCGGCCAGCTCGTCGATCGGCACGGCGTGCGCTTCATGCGCGAGTACCATCCCGACGCGGAGCTCGCGCCGCGCGATGTCGTGTCGCGCGCCGTGGCGGCGCGCATGGCGCAGACCGGGGATACCAGCGCCTACCTGGATCTGTCGCAGGTCGATGGCGACGCGCACGAGTTGTTCCCGGGCATCTCGCGCATCTGCCGCTTCTTCGGCATCGACATCGCCAGGGATCCCGTGCCCGTGCGGCCCGGTTGCCACTACCTCGTCGGCGGCGTCGCGACGGACCTCGATGGCCGCACCGGCGTGCGTGGTCTGTGGGCGGTGGGCGAGTGCGCCAGCACTGGTCTGCACGGCGCCAACCGCATGGGCAGCAACTCGCTGCTCGAGGGGTTGGTGCTCGGACTGCAGGCGGGACGCGCGGCGGCCAGCGAGTCGTCGCGCGATGTCGACCCGCGCACGCTGGTCTCGAGCGGCCCCGAGCGCAGCATCGGCGTGCCGCCCGGCGTGCAGTTCAACACGCAGGACGTCGTCTACGCGCTCAAGTCGTTGATGTGGCGCCAAGTCGGCGTGGAGCGCGACGGGGCGGAGCTCGCCGACGCGCTCGCCAAGTTGCACTTCTGGGGGCAGGCCGCTTCGCGCGCCGGGGACGGTGGCGCGCGCGCGCTCGAGCTCGTCAACATGCTCACCGTCGCGCGCGCCATCGTGTTGTCGGCCCTGCACAGGCGCGAGTCGCGCGGCACGCACCACCGTCGCGACCATCCGTCGCGCGCGGAGCCGTGCCACACGCTGTTGCGTCCCGCCATCGAGCAAGGCGTGCTCGCGCGCCTCTATTTGACCCACGAGCCCGTGCGCCTGGCCACCGGCGCGCCCTACCCTTGACCGCCGACGCCCCTCGTCGAGCCCGTCGCGGCCCATCGCGATCGGACTCGATCACTCGCCGCTTCGGACTCGCGCGGAATCGCGCCGCCGAGAAGCTTCCCGCACCCTTGCACACCACCGCATGAGCCGTCCGCCCCGTCCCACCGCCCGTCCGCGCGAACGCATCTTGTGCGTGGGCGTGCGCCATCCGGAGGCCGGTGACATGGACGAGGACTTGTCCGAGGCGGAGGGTCTCGTGGCCGCGGCGGAGGCCGATGTCGTCGGCGATGGCATCCTGCAGAAGAAGCAGCGGCCCGATCCCGCCACGTTGTTCGGCAGCGGCAAGGTCGCGGAGATCAAGCACGAACTCGAGCGCTTGTCCCCGGACGCCGTGGTCGTCGACAACGACCTCACGCCGGCCCAGGGACGCAACCTCGAGAAGGCGTGGGGCGTGCGCATCATCGATCGCAGCGAACTGATCCTCGACATCTTCGCGCGCCGCGCCCGCACGCGGCAGGCGCGCCTCCAGGTCGAGCTGGCGCAGAACGAGTACTTGGCGCCGCGCCTGCGCCGCATGTGGACGCACCTAGAGCGCATGGAAGGCGCCGTCGGCGCGCGCGGTCCCGGCGAGACGCAGCTCGAGTCCGACAAGCGCCTCGTCAAGCGCCGCATCCAGGACCTGCGCGAGGAACTGGCCGAGATCGAGCGGCGCAAGCAGCGCGAAGTGCGCACGCGCAGCGACATCTACACGGTGGGACTCGTGGGATACACGAACGCCGGCAAGTCGACGCTGCTGAACGCGCTGACCGGGTCGCAGGAACTCGTGGCCGACATGTTGTTCGCCACGCTGGACACGCGCACCCGCCAGTGGCGGCTGGCGGACGGGCGCACGGTGCTGCTGTCGGACACGGTCGGATTCCTGCGCCGCCTGCCGCACCACCTCGTGGCGTCCTTCCACGCGACGTTGGAGGAGACCTTGGAGGCGGACCTGTTGCTGCATGTGGTCGACGCCTCGCACCCGGAGGCGCACCTGCAGATGCAGGCGGTCGACAGCGTGCTGCGCCAGCTGTCGGCCCACACGCGCGCGGACGTGCTCGTGCTGAACAAGATCGACCGCGTCGCCGACCCGCTGCAGCTCCACTGGTTGGTGGCGGACCGCACCGAAGACTCGGTGTGGACGAGCGCAGCCACCCGCCAAGGCCTCGATCGCCTGGACGCTCTCGTGGCGAGCCGCCTCGATCGGCGCAGCGTCCTGGTCGAGATCCACATGCCCGCCGCCGAGGGTCGCCTCGACGCCGCCGTGCGCAAGCTGTGCCGTCCGCTCGAGGAACGCTACGACGAACTCGGGGGCGTGCGCACCCTGCGCGTCATGTTGACCGACGGGGCCTTGGGGAACTTGCGCAGGGGCGCGCCGGCGGGGGTGCGGTTCGAGGTGCTGCGGGAGGCGAAGGAGAGTCTCGCGCCCTGAAGGGGATGCTGGCCCCGTTCATTGTGCGCGCCTGCGTCGAGGCTCGCGCTTCCTGACCCTTGCGTTGGACAGCGATCCTCGTACGACGGGGCGCTTGGATGGGGCAAGGCGTCGCGGAAGTCGTCTTCTGCGGTCGCCTCCCAGCCTGCGTGCGTCGGATGCGATGCCTGCGCGGACACCGCGCGCGGTCTTGGGGCTTTGCTGTGGATGGGATCCTTGGGTCGTCTCGCCTCGCGTGTCGGCGCGACTCGCGCCTGGTGCTGCAGGAGATGCCTCCAGTCGAACCTCCTGCCCATCGTCCAATGTTCGCTGGCCGCAGGTTCGTGGCGCCTCGAAGGCCCTTGCAGGGCCGCCAGCCCTCGGCCGGGCGGCCCGGCGGAGGGCCCAACTCGAGCCGCTCCATCAGATTGGACGCGCGCCGTGCCGGGCGCGTGGCATTTGGGCCGCGAATTCAGTGGCGACCACTTTCGAGGTGCGCACAACGAACGGGACCAGCATCAGTTCAGGAACGATTGCGCCAACGCCCGGACCGTCGCCGCCGGATCGTTGTCGCGCGCCTCGATCAGCAAGTTCCGCGCGTCCGCACCCTCGCGCACGCCAAGGGCGGTCACCACGGCCTTGCGCACGACGATGCTGGCGTCGTCGAGGGCGCTGGCGAGCAGAGGCAGCGCCAGGGCCGCGGGTTGGTGTTCCAGTGATCCAATCGCCTCCGCGCGCACCTTGGGCGAAGGATCGTTGGCCGCGTACTGGCTCAGGATGGCGAAGGCTTCCGGACTATCGAGCCGCCGCAGGGCGTCGAGCGCCTGCGCCCGCAGGTTGGCGTCGGTGTGCTCGAGATAGCGCTCGATGGTGGGCAGGATCGCGCTCGTGCCCACGTTGCCCAGGGCGGTCAGGAACTGCGCGACTGCCCCCGTCTGGATCGCATGCGATTCCAGTGCGAGCAGTTGCTGCAGGAGCGCCGGATCAGCGCCGGGCTTGCCGGCGAAGGTGCCCAGCATGTAGAGGCTTGCATTGCGCAGACGTGCATCGGCAATCGGATCCATGAGCAGCGCGAGCAGGGTTTGGGCCGCCTGATCGTCGGGTTGCGCCACCTGCACCAAGGCCACGAGCGCGCACGAACGGCGCTCGAGGGGCAATTGGCCGGCGCTGGCGACATCGGAGAGCACGACTTGGAGTTCGGGGGTGCCCGCCGCGCCGGCGGCGCCCGCGAGGATGCGTGCCAGCTCCGGATCGAGGCCCGGGTCCATCAGGAGCGCGCGGACCTCCTCGGCGCCGAGCTTGCCCGCGAGCAGGTCGGCCACGAGTCGTTGGAAGGCCTCGTAGAATTCGGGCGAGTTCTTGCGGCCTTCCAGCACCAACTGCTCGAGCAGGCGCATGTGCGCGGCGAGGCTGGCGAAGCGCGGACCGGCATCGTCCTCGTCCTCGCCGAGGACGTGGTCGCCTTCGCCGCTGGCGGGCTCCCAAGTTCCCTCCCAAAGGTCGCCGGGGATCACCACCTGCTCGATCGACTCGCGCTCGAGGCGCGACTCCACGGTCAAGGCCAACTCGAAGCGCACCTCGCTGAAGGGCACGAGGATCGAGTGCGTTCCGTGGTAGCTGCTGCTGATGGCCCAGGGCGAATCCGCGTGGCGGCTGCTGCCTTTCCCCTGCATCGAGGCTCGGATGCCGTGCGCCGAAGCGGTGTCGTAGCCGCTGCGCGTCCAGCGCACCTCGCGTTCCGCACCGGGACCGTCCGCGGGGGGGCAAGTGACGCTCAGGCGCGCCATGCCGCCGGCATCGCCCTCCGTTCCTTCCCAACTCGATCCGTTCCGCGGAGCACGCAGCGAGCTGTAGAGGTCGCGGACGATGTTGCGCCCATCGCGGCGCAGCTGGGGCGAGAACCGGTAGCCGAGGATCCGCCCGTCGGCACCGAGCAGGACGAGCACCGGTTCCCGCAACCCGGCGTCGAGCGCGGAGCAATCGGCCTGTCCTTGCGGCGTGCGCACGCGGGTCGCCAGGCCCGGCAGGTGCAAGGCGACGATGCTCCGCTCATCGCGGTGGTCGAGCAGGGTCAGGTGGCAGGGGCCCTCGAACTCGAGCTCCATGCCTTGCGTCTGGCCGCCCTGGATCAGGTCCGTCCGCGAATGGTAGAGCACGTGGTATTGGCCCACCGGCCGTTCGCTGCCCGGGCGGATGGCGTCCCGCTGGACCTCGCCGCGCTGGTCGAGTTCGATGACGACGGGGGCCGTGCGGGCTTCGACCTGCGGCCCGGCAATCCGCGAGGGGGGCACTTCGGAGCGGCTCGGCGCACCGGTGAGGCCCCAACCGCCGAATCCGGCGCACATCAGGAGCAGGAGGACGAGCAGTTGCTTGGGAAGGTTCGACTTGCGGCGGTGGGCGTGCATGGGATGACCTCCCCTGGCGAATGGCAGGGACACCGCTCGGCGTGACGGCGAATCGGGAGATGAATCGCGGAAAATGCGCCCACCCTGGTCTCCACCTCGCCGGCCCTTGCAGGAGCCAAGCGTGGTGGTGACGCAGGGTGGTGGAGAACAGTGCGGGAGGCGACCCGTCTCGCCGTGGCGCGGCCAGGCAGGTCAGTTCAACTGGTAGGTCTGCGTGACTTGCGCGGCCGACCACTCGAAGACGTTGACCGTGTACTTCGGGTCGGGCACGAAGGGCAGGATGAGCTTGACGTACGCGTCCAAGTCGATGCTGATCGGGTTCAGGGCGATCCCCAAGGTGCCCTCGACCGCGCCGGGCCCCGGGGTCAGCTCCAGGTTCGCGTTCAGGTTCGCCAGCTTGAGCTTGGCCTTGACGCCCACCTCCGCGACCCCGCCGATGCTGGCCGAGGCGCTCGCCGCGCCTTGCGCCCAGCCCTGAGCCGTGCC
Organism: Planctomycetia bacterium; assembly: GCA_046341775.1. Taxonomy (GTDB): domain Bacteria; phylum Planctomycetota; class UBA1135; order UBA1135; genus SXXH01. Next base: position 1,906 of record JBKDQQ010000084.1, on the reverse strand, counting down.
GAAGAGGGCCACGGCGCCGGTCGAGGGGTCGGCGCTGGCGCCGAGATTCACGGCGCCGTCCACCCCGGCATTCACCTTGACCTTCACGGTGAAGGGGCCGCAGGGCACCGGGATGTTCTGGCCGTTCCCCGGGAAGACGTTGATGGTGGGCAGGTTGAGCGCGAGGTCGCCATCCTGGCTGTCCCAGACGGCGATGCCTGCGAGCATCGAGACGCGGAAGTTCTGGTCGTGTGCCGTCTGGCCGGCATGCCGCTCGGCTTCCGCCCAGGCTTCGACGTGGAGCACGTCGAAGGTGCCGCCCAGGAGCTTCACGCGCTTGCGGAAGTCGCCATCGGCGTAGGCCGTGTGCAGGTCCTCCTCCACGTTGATTTCGGCCTCGGCGTAGGTGTTGACGACCACGGAGCCGCCGAGGAGCGAGCCGCCGTAGTTCTTGTTGTAGTTGGCCGACACTCCCTCGGCCCGGGCGGCGGATGCGGTCAGGGTGGCGAGGCAGGCGCAGATGCCGATCTTGTTCAGGTGCTTCACGGTTCGTCCTCTTCGTGGCGTGGGGATGGGGGGGGCGGTCCAGTCCGGGACCGGTACTGCAGGAGGAATGGCAGGCCCCCGCCTCGGCGTGACGACTACCGCGGTGAATTTCCCGCATTTCCGCTAGATTGGGCGCATGGCAGCTTCCGGCCAGCCGTCGCCGCACGGCACTCCGCAGGATCCCGCGAGTCGGCCCCTCGACATCCAGCGGGCCTTGGAACTGCATCTCGCCGGCCTCCGCGCGTTCCTGCGCGCACGCGCGGGACCGGCCGTGCGCGCCCGCCTCGGAGACTCGGACTTGGTGCAGTCCGTATGCCGCGAAGTGCTCGAGGACGCGCCGCGGGCCCATTTCCCCAACGATGCGGCCTTCCGCGGTTGGCTGTACACCGCGGCCCTGCGCAAGTTGGTCGAGAAGAAGCGCCGACTGACGGCCGACAAGCGCGACATCGCGCGCGAGCGGCCTTTGGACGGTGGGACGGACGACGAGGCCGGTCCGCTGGACGCCCTTGCTTCGATGGTGACGCCCAGCATGGTCGCCCGAGGCCGGGAATCGGTCGAGCAACTCGACGCGGCGCTCGACCAGCTCTCCGACGAACAACGGGAGGTGCTGGTGCTCGCCCGCATGGTGGGGTTGAGCCACGCGGAGATCGCCGTGCAGACGGGGCGCACCGAAGAGGCATGCCGTCAAATCCTCCGTCGCGCGCTCCTCAAGCTCGCCGGGGAACTCCAGCGTCGTGGCTTCGACGTGGGCCAAGGCTGAACGTACTCGAAGGTTGCGGCGCAGCGCCACGCGTCGGGAAGCAACGCCGACAAGGCGCCCAAGGAGGCCGATGCCGCGCTCTTGGCAGGAACTCTTTGACGCTTGCGCGGCATCCCGACCACGGGGCCGGCCCTGCATGGTGGAGCGGATCCACCTCGATTCCGTGCATGGCGCAGAACCGCGCAGCGCCGCCGAGCGGCAACAGCGATTCGAGCCGTTCTGCGCCCCGCGATTCCTCCTGCGAGCAGCTTGGCCGAAGGCGCCTAGGGACGCGCGCCTGGATCACGCATGCAACGGCGCGTTGCGCGCGTTCCCAGGTGCCCGAGCGACAGGCTGGCTGCGCTCGCCCGCGCGACGTGGCGCGGGCGCCTAGGGGGTGCATTGCGCGCGCGATCCGCGCCGCTGCCCGACATCGGAGCGCTCCCCTTGAATCGTGATGGGGACGAGCGCGAGCCACCAGGTGTGCACGGCGCTGCACGACCCCCTCGCAGGGGAGCGACACGCGGGAGCATCCGCTGCCGTTCGCGGGCCGACGCACGAAACCGCCGACCACCTCGGGGCGGCGAGCATCCGCGCTCCAGCGCGCGGTCGAGCCGGGGTCAGCGCAAGTCTTCGCGCGGC
>JBKDQQ010000083.1:0-50795 GCA_046341775.1 Planctomycetia bacterium | reverse complement strand
GAGGAGAAGGGCTACCTCTCGAACCTCGTCGGCGCCGCGCTGCGCATGCGCCACGCCGGCTTCGGCGAGATGGTCAACGCCATGGAGGCGGCCGCCACGCAGGAGCAGTTCCGCATGACCACGAAGATCAGCTACCTGTCGCTGATCGGCAACATCGGACCCCTGCTGGGCCTGCTGGGCACCGTGACGGGCATGATCGCCTCCTTCCAGGTCATCGAGAACCTCAAGGCGCCGACGCCGAAGGACCTCGCCACGGGCGTGTACGAGTCGCTCGTGAACACGACCATGGGCCTGTTCATCGGCATCGTCTGGCTGACGGCGTTCTTCTTCTACAAGAACCTCGTCACCAAGCTGTCGCTCGAGATCAACCTGCAGGCCTCGCGCCTGATCGCGCCGTTCGCCGGCGGAAACGCCGGCGGCACCCGCCACTGATGCCCGCGCCTCGGATCCCGGCGCCGCGAGCGCCGGGGAATCCGGGCGGGTGACGAATTGGGCCTGCCGCGGGGGCCCGGGATCCGTAGTGATCCCGGGCGGACCGCGCCCGGAGCGAGGAGCTCCGGCACGACTGTCAAGGAGACGAGACTGTGAGCAAGGAACAACCGAAGCTGAAGGAAGACATCTCCCCCAACGTGGTGCCGATGATCGACATCATGTTCCTTCTGCTGCTCTTCTTCATGCTGGGGGCCGACATGGCCCAGCGCGAGTCGGTCGACATGGTTCTGCCGCTGGCCGACCAGATCAAGGAGCAGAAGGAGAACGAGGAGGTTCCCACCACCACGGTCAACGTCCACCACGACAAGGACCTGGACTGCAAGATCAACGACACGGGCGTGTGCCGCGAGAAGGGCCACTGGATCTGGTCCGTGCGCGGCATCACGCACACCGCCGAGACGTTGAAGACGCAGTTGCAGATCGACGCGGACGAGTTCCTCGAGGACGAGGTCGTGCCGGGCACCAACCCGCCCAAGCGCCTCTCGGCCAAGAAGCTCCTGGTTCGCGCCGACGGCAAGGCGCCCTACGGCGAGGTGCAGCGGGTCATCGAGATCGGCGGCACAGTCGGCATGTACAAGGTCGAAGTCGGCGGCGCCAAGCCTGCCAATTCGCCCTGAGCGCCATCCACACACACACGCGGCGATAGACAAGAGGATTTGACATGGCTGGTGGCGGAGAAGCTGAAGACAACCCGGTGAACATCAACGTCGTGCCGATGGTCGACGTGATCTTCTGCTTGTGCGTGTTCTTCATGTGCTCGTTCAAGATCAAGCAGCTCGAGGGCAAGTTCGCCTCGTGGCTTCCCAAGGACAAGGGCGTCGGCGGCGCCTCCGACCCGGGCGAGATCCGGGAGATGCGCGTGGCGTTGTTCTGGGACAAGGACGCCCAGAAGACGCGCCGTCAGTACGGACACCGCGAAGTGCCGGAGGACGACGAGTTGCGTCGCATCCTCGACGGCGCGCACCAGGATTTCATCAAGCAGGGCAAGCCCGACACGCCCGTCATCATCGACGGCGCGGTCGAGGTGCCGTGGCAGGAGATCTACACGGTGGTGAACATCTGCAAGGGGCTCGAGATCGAGAAGATCGAGTTCGCCATGGGCGCCAACGCCGGCAAGTGACGGTTCCGCGGCCCCTCGACGCGCGCACCGCTCGGGCGCGTGCATCGAGGGTTGCCGCCCGGACCGGAACAACGAAACGGCAGGCTCGCCGCGGGCGACGCAGGTGGTGTCCCACTAGCGGCGCCCGCGGGGCTTGATGGGCCGCCCGCACCACGAGGTCCTCCGCCACGAGGTCCATCGCCGCCTGGACCAAGCCGCGCGGCGAGACGCGCCGGCTGCGCATTTCGCCCAGTTCCCGCGGCACGCCGGCGGACTATACAAGCAAGGCGGAGACCGAACCGATGAGCCAATCGCACCACGACCGGCCGTTCCTGCAGCCGCCGCCCAGCGAACCCTTCTGGCGCTCCAAGGAGTTCGCGCGCTTCGCGAGCCTCGCCGGCATCGCCATCCTCGCGCTGCTCCTCTTCGCCTACTTCGGCCTGCGCCAATCGGAGTCCGCGCGGCGCGCGGAGGAGGCGGCCAAGGCCAATTGGCCGCCGCTGACAAGCGAAGAGCGCGCGGCGCGAATCGCGGCGCAGGGCACGCTGTTCGAAGGCGCGCTGCGCGAGCCCGCGGTGGCGCGGGGATTCGAGCAAACGAGCGGCTACGGCAAGATGCTCGACTCGCTGAAGCGCATTCGTCCTGAGCAGGTGGCCGAGCGGGCCAAGCTGAGGCTGGATTGGAGCAGCTTGACCACCGACCCCGATCCGTGGCGCGGCGAGTACGTGCGCGTTCGCGGCATCGTGGCCGAGGTCTGGGCCGAACGGCTCGAGTCGCCGGTGTTCGAACACAAGGATGTCTGGCGCGGCATGTTGACGGACGCCGATGGCGACAACGGCGTGGTGTTCGACCTCCTCGAGCGCCCGTCGAACGCGGATGCGCTGCGCCGCGAGGCCGTCGACCTGGAAGGCATCTACTACCGCAATGTCGCCTACACGGCCGAGAACGGGACCGAGCGCACCGCGCCGTGGATCCTCGCCAAGAACCTGTCCGTGGTGCCGGCGGCCGCCGAGTCCGCCTACAAGGCGAGTTTGGCCGACAACACGCTCCTGATCCTCGCCCTGCTGGCCTTTGCCGTGCTCGCGGGCCGCGTGCTATTCTCTGCGGCTCGCAGTCGTCGTCGGGCCGCCGCCACGATCGCATCTCCGCAGACCATCCGCGAGGTGCTCGAGGCCAACCGGCGACGCGCGGGCATCAGGCCTCCGTCACGCAGCCCGTCCTCCACGAAGGGCGAGCCTGGACCCTGATCTTCCTTCGCCAACGAACTCCCGCTGGGCGCGCTGTTGCGCCCGATCACCCCCCGGATCCCACCAGTCCAAGCCGACGATGAGCGAGAACCAACCGAACGCGGGCGACCGCCCGATGTCGATGAAGGAGAAGCTGCTGGCCCAGCGGCGCGCCGAGGCCGAGAAGGCCGCCGCCCCCGCGCCGACCGCGCAGAGCGCGAAGCCCGCCGCCACCGCCGCTCCCTCCGCTGGCGCCTCGGCCGCCGCTGCTCCCGCTGGCGCGTCCGCCGCGCAGAAGCCCGCGAGTCCGGCGCCGAGCGCCAAGCCGGCGGCGCAGAAGCCCGTCGCCCCCGCGGCGCAGAAGCCCGCGGCCTCGGCGGCCGCCAAGCCCGCTGCCGCCGCGAGCGCGCGCAGCTCCGGTCCTTCCTCCTCCGTCGTGCGCCGCGAAGCCAGCGCGGACGTGAAGCGCGAGATCCAGGAACTGCGCAAGAAGCAAGACAAGTGGATCACCTACGGCTGGATCGTCGCCGGCATCCTGATGGCCGCCGCGGGCATCACGTACTTCACCGTCGAAGGCAAGAAGAAGCACGAGGCCAACGTGCGCCAGCAATACGTGGGCACGGTCGAGGGCTTCATGAAGGACATGCTCAAACTCGACCCCAACGTCGAGTCGCAGGCGCAGGAGCTCATCAAGCTCGCGGAGTCGAAGCGCGAGACCTTCGGGCCCAACCTCGACGGAGTCCAGACGCCGGGTTGGAAGGACACGTGGGTGCTCGTCGAAGGCAAGGAGGTTCCCGGACGCGTGCAAGCGCTCGTCGGCCGCGCCCAGAGCACGATCGACGGCGCCAAGCGCCAGCGCGAGCTCGTCGCGGGCCTCGCCGCGATCGAGAACGACGTGAACAACGCCGCCAGCAAGAAGCCCGAGGAGCTGCAGGCTCTGAAGCGCCGCCTCGGCGAGTACGAGATGCAGGCGGGCATGGGCGCCGAATTCGAAGCGCGCGTGTCGGCGGCCAAGGTCAAGATCGGTCGCTCCTACGCGGACCGCTTGTTCGACGAGGCGCAGAGCCTCGCCTCCAAGGGCCCGGGCGAGGCGCGCGCGGCGCTCATGGCCTTCGCCAAGGCGGAGGACGAGTTCACCACGCTGCTCGACGAGGCGTACACCAAGCGCAACCAGGAGGCGATCGCCTTCGTCACGCCGAAGTACCAGTCGGTCATCGACGAGTCGGACAAGCTCGCGGTGGCGACCTTCACCGCCGACTACATCGCCAAGATCGACGCGCGCGACATCCTGAAGACCGTCGAACCCGCGAAGTGGGGCCAAGACGGCTTGAAGGGCTTCCGCATCGAGAACGGCACGCTGCAGGCGATCGGCCTCGATCCCGGCAGCAAGAAGGACGGCGTCTTCTCGGTGGGCGACCTCGAGAAGTGGCGCGACTTCGAGCTGGAGTTCGACTTCACGCTGGTGAAGGGCGAAGCGCAGTTCTACTTCCGCCTCGGCAAGCAGATCAGCGCCGCCGAGGGCTTCCAAGCCAACAGCGGCACGGAGGATTGGAATGCGGGCGAGTCCTACACCTGCAAGGCGACCCTGATCGGATCGACTATGAAGCTCGAGTTCAGCGACAACGCCAACCAGGAGCCGCGCGAGTCGCAGCTCGACTGGCGTCGCAGCCGCAAGGGCGCGTTCGGCGTGGTCGTGCCGCAAGGCAGCGAGATCAAGATCACGAAGATGCGCCTGCGCTTGATGCGCCCGACCCAGTGACGCCAGCCGCGGACGGACCGCCGAGGCGACTCGCCCCGGTCGGCCCTCCACCGCGCATCCCAGCCGCCCGCGCCGCGCACACCGCGGCGCGGGCGGCTGGCTTGTCGCGCCAGGCGCCGGCGCCGGGCACCGGCGCTCGCCACTGGCACTCGCGCTTGCCGCGCCGCGCCCCGCAGCGCCTGCGAATTCCTCGACCGCGGCTGGCTGGCCAAGCCACACCCTTGGACATGCCGAAGGCCCTGCGCGCACCAATCACTCGAAATTGCATTTCGTTCCGCCAAGGCCGCGAGCAGGCCGATGCACCTGTCCCAGCCGCCTTGATGGCGCGCGGGATCCGCAGGGGGCCACCTGCCATTGGGGAGTCCCCCATCGGAATTCCAATCTTCCCACCCACTTCGGGCGACTGCCGTTTTGCACGGCCCTTTCAGGGACGGTACAACCTTCGTTTCTGCTGCTGTCCCCGAACCGGACAACGGAGAACCAAAGAGACGATGCTCCCCCTGCTCCTGAACGCCACGACCGCCGCCCTCCCCGAGGGCGCCCACAAGAGCGAGTTCGACCTCGCCATGCCCGACCTGGCCAACCAGGCGGTCACCTTCCTCGGCAAGTACACCGGGCACGACCTGCTCCTCGGAGGCATCCTGATCTGCCTCCTCGGCATCGTCTTCGGCCTGGTCTCCTTCAGCCAGCTGAAGAACCTGCCGGTCCACTCCGCCATGCGCGAAGTGTCGGAGCTGATCTACGAGACCTGCAAGACGTACCTCTACACGCAGGTCAAGTTCATCATCATCCTGCAGGTCTTCATCGGCGCCGTGATCTGGGCCTACTTCGGCCTGGTGCTCGGCAAGCCGTTCTCCGAGGTCCTGATCATCCTGGCCTTCAGCTTGATCGGCATCGCGGGCTCGGTGCTCGTCGCGGCCTTCGGCATCCGGGTCAACACCTTCGCCAACTCGCGCACGGCCTTCGCGGCGCTCGCGGGCAAGCCCTACCCGGTCTACCAGATCCCGCTCAAGGCCGGCATGTCGATCGGCATGCTGCTCATCAGCGTCGAGCTGCTCCTGATGCTGGTCGTGCTGCTCTTCGTGCCGGAGAACATCGCCTACAAGTGCTTCCTCGGCTTCGCCATCGGCGAGTCGCTGGGCGCCTCGGCGCTGCGCATCGCGGGCGGCATCTTCACCAAGATCGCCGACATCGGCTCGGACCTGATGAAGATCGTCTTCAACATCAAGGAGGACGACGCGCGCAACCCGGGCGTGATCGCCGACTGCACCGGCGACAACGCCGGCGACTCGGTGGGCCCGACGGCCGACGGCTTCGAGACCTACGGCGTGACGGGCGTGGCGCTGATCAGCTTCATCCTGCTGGCGGTGGCGAACCCCGTCATCCAGGTCCAGCTGATCGTGTGGCTGTTCGTCATGCGCGTGCTGATGGTCGTGGCTTCGGCCGTGTCGTACTGGATCAACGAGGCCATCTCCAAGGCCCGCTACGGCGCCTCCAGCCACTTCGACTTCGAAGCCCCTCTGACCTTCCTGGTCTGGCTGACTTCGTTCGTGTCGATCGGCGTGACCTACGCCGCCTCGTACCTGCTGATCCCCGACCTCAACGGCGACACCACCTTGTGGTGGAAGCTCTCGACGATCATCACCTGCGGCACGCTCGCCGGCGCGATCATCCCCGAGCTGATCAAGGTCTTCACCTCGCCCAAGTCCGGCCACGTGCTGGAGTGCGTGGAAGCCTCGAAGGAAGGCGGCGCGAGCCTGAACGTGCTGGCTGGTTTGACCGCCGGCAACTTCAGCGCCTATTGGATGGGTGTGATCCTCGCCATCCTGATGGGTTCGGCCGTGTACTTCTCCCCGAGCCTCTCGGCCATCATGCAGTACGAGGCGATCTTCGCCTTCGGTCTCGTGGCCTTCGGCTTCCTGGGCATGGGCCCGGTGACCATCGCCGTCGACTCGTACGGTCCGGTGACGGACAACGCGCAGTCGGTCTACGAGCTGTCGTTGATCGAGGAGATCAAGGACGCCAAGGGCTCGATCCAGAAGGAGTTCGGCTTCACGCCCGACTTCGAGAAGGCCAAGCACTACCTCGAGGAGAACGACGGCGCCGGCAACACCTTCAAGGCCACCGCCAAGCCCGTGCTGATCGGCACGGCCGTGGTGGGCGCCACGACCATGATCTTCGCCACGATCATGGCGCTGAAGGGCACGGCCGCCAGCCAGGAGGCGTTCCTCAGCAGCATGTCGCTGCTGAACCCGAACTTCCTGCTGGGGCTGATCCTCGGCGGCTCGGTGATCTACTGGTTCTCGGGCGCCTCGACGCAGGCGGTCGCCACCGGCGCCTACCGCGCGGTCGAGTTCATCAAGGCCAACATCAAGCTCGACAACAACTCGGGCAAGGCCTCGATCGAGGACTCGAAGAAGGTCGTGGCCATCTGCACGGAGTACGCGCAGAAGGGCATGTTCAACATCTTCCTCGCGGTGTTCTTCCTGGCCCTGAGCTTCGCCTTCTACGACCCGTACTTCTTCATCGGGTACCTGATCGCGATCGCCCTCTTCGGCCTGTTCCAGGCGCTGTTCATGGCGAACGCCGGCGGCGCGTGGGACAACGCGAAGAAGGTCGTCGAAGTCAGCTTGAAGGCCAAGAACACGCCGCTGCACGCGGCGACCGTCGTCGGCGACACCGTCGGCGACCCCTTCAAGGACACGAGCTCGGTGGCCATGAACCCGGTCATCAAGTTCACGACGCTCCTCGGCCTGCTGGCCGTGGAACTGGCCCTGTCGCTCGCGGGCCAGCCGATCCTCGGCTGGCTGGCGCTCGGCTGCTTCGTGGTGGCGAACTACTTCGTGTACCGCTCGTTCTACGGCATGCGCATCAAGAGCTGAGCCGCACGCCGCAGCCAGGCACGCCGAGGGCCGGGAGACGCGCGCCTCCCGGCCCTCGGCATTCCTGGCGGCGCGCGCAGCCGGTCGCCACGCGCAAGTCGCCGCGCGTCAGGCGCGCTTCGCCTCGCGACGGGCGCGCCACCATTCGACGGCGATCGGCAGCACCGACACCACGATGATGCCGAGGATCACGTACTGGAAGTTGCGCTTGACCACCGGGAGGTTGCCGAAGGCGTGGCCGAGCGCCACGAACAGCACCACCCAGACCACCGCGCCCACCACGTTGAACAGCGCGAAGCGCGCGTAGGTCATGCGTCCGATGCCGGCGACGAAGGGCGCGAAGGTGCGCACGATGGGCACGAAGCGCGCGAGGATGATCGTCTTGCCGCCGTGCTTCTCGTAGAAGCGCTGCGTGCGCTCGAGGTGCTCCTGCTTGAAGAAGCGCGAGCCCTGCGTGAACACCTTGGGACCGAGGCGCGCGCCGATGGCGTAGTTCACGGCGTCCCCGAGGATGGCGGCCACGATCAGCAGTCCCGACACCAGCCAAGGATCGATGGGCGAGCCCTCCGTGGCCGAAAGCGCGCCGACCGCGAACAAGAGCGAGTCGCCCGGCAGGAAGGGCGTGACGACCAACCCCGTCTCCGCGAAGACGATGGCGAAGAGCAGGGCGTAGAGCCACGCCCCCATCTCGGCCGCCCATTGGTTGAGGTGCTGGTCGAGGTGCAGGAAGATGTCGATGATCGTGGAGAGGTCCATCGGAAAGGATCGTCCTTCATCGGCGCGCCCGCGCGCCGGCCTTCAATCCAAGCGCCCGGGGGCGCGCGCGTCCACCATCGCCTTGCCCGCCATGGCGCAGAGCAGCACGCCGCCGCCGATCCAGGTCGCCTGCGACAAGCGCTCGCCGTGCACGAGGAAGGCGAAGACGGGGTTGAGCACGGGCTCGAGCAGCAGGATCAGCGCGGCCTCGAGCGCGCCCACGCGCGCCAATCCGCGCACGACGCACACGTACGCCAGGCCGATCTGGAACACGCCCAGGTAGGCCACGACCGCCAAGTCGGCGACGGAGACGGAAGACGGCGCGTCCGCCATGGCGCAGCCCAGCGCGGCGGCCAGCAGGTTGCCGGCGACCAGCGCTCCGATCGCGGGGTTCGTCGTCGAGGAGCCTTGCGCCGCCCCGCTCGTGGCGAGCTTGCGCAGGCCGAGCACCGCGCCGGCCCACGCCACGCCGGAGAGGCTCGCGAGCAGGTTCCCCGTGGCCGGGTCGGGCGCCGTCTTCTGCGCGGACTGCTCGCCGAGGAAGACGACGCACAAGCCCGCGGCCATGACCAGCAGGAAGGCGAGGTCGCGCCACTTCGCGCGCTCCTTAAGCAGCAGGGGAGCTGCGAGCACGATCCAGATGGGCGCCGTCGACTGCAGGAAGATCGAGTTCGCCGAAGTCGTCAGCTTGTTGGCCAGCGCGAACAGCACCAGCGCGGCGGCTTGCGCGGCCCCGACCAACCATTGGGCCCTGCCGGGCCAGCACCGCGCCTCGCGCAGGAACAACAGCAGCGCCACGACCGCCACCGCCGAGCGCCCCGCGGCCACTTGCCATCCGCCGAGTTCGGTCCACTTGATGGCCGCGCCGCCGGTCGAGACCAGGAGCGGGGCCGCGACCAGCATCCAACGGGCGCTCGTGTGCTGCATGGGGTGGGCACAGAGTGGAGGCCGCAGGCGGGACGCGCAAGCGGGAAGGCGCGCGGGCACGCGACCCGAAGCGGCTCGCAGCGACCCGCGGCCGCCCACCACGGCCGGTGTGGTCGGCAAGGGCGCTGCGATCGGTGGCGTTTGGTGGCGCTCGCCGCGGACCGTTCGCCAATTCCGACGCGAGGCGCTCGCCGTGCCCGTCCGGCGCGCACAATCTCCGGTCGCGACCGCGACGACACCGTGCCCACCTCGACCACGAACCTGACCTGGCGCGTGGCCCGCAGCCATGCCGACCTGTGCGCCTTGGCGGAGCAGTTCCTCTCCGGGCGCCTGCGCAGCTTCCCGGGTTGGGGCGCGCCGGACACGGATCCCGAGACGGATGCGCTCCAAGCAGCCTTGGTGGCTGCTTGCCGCGCCGGCTTCCTGCCCTTGGCCTCGCAGCAAGGCGGCCCGCGACGCCGCGCGTTCGTGCTCGGCTTCGCGGCGCCGCGCCTCGCGCGGCTGATCGCGCGCGAGGCGGCGCGGCGCAAGCTCTCGTGCATCGTGCATGCGGGCGCGACCCGGCGTTCGGCGGCGCGAGCGCGACGCGACGACGAGGTGCTCGAGGTCGGCTGGGAAGGCGGACGCGCGGTGCTGGTCGTGGGCGCGGACGCGCGCGCGGAAGAGCTGCGCTTGTTCGCCCGAGTCGGCGCGGGAGCGCGACGCGAGCTCGCGCGACAAGCCTATGTCGTGCTCGTCGATCCGCGCAGGGCCCCATCGCGGCGTTTGTGGCGCATGCTCGAGGAGTTGTCGCCATGAAGGGCGCGAACTCGAGCACGTCCGCGCGCTCCGTGGCGCTGCTCGGCGCGAGCAACATCGCGCTGGGCATGCCGCAATTGGCGCGCGCGCTCGAGCGCGCCGGTTGCGAACGCTGCACCTTCGCCTGCGGACACGGTCGCAGCTACGGAATGCGCAGCTCCGTTCCGCTGCGCACCCTGGACGCGCTGCGCGAGGCGCCCTTGCTCGCCGAGCGCGAGCCGCTCGACGCGGCGCTCGTGGCGGACGCGGGCAACGACCTCGTGTACGGCGTGGAGCCCGCGCGCATCCTCGCATGGGTCGAAGAGTGCATCGAACGCCTCATGGCCCGCGGCGCGCGCGTGGTCGTGCTCGGACCGCCGCTCGCCTCCCTCGCGCGCCTGACGCCCGCGGGCTACGCGCTGGCGAAGGGCATCCTGTTCCCCTTCCACGCCTTGTCGCGCGACGACGCCCTGCGCGGCATCGCGGAACTCGACGCGGGACTCGCCTCCGCCTGCGCGCGACGCGGACTCCCCTACATCGCGCCGGCCGAGCGTTGGTACGGCCTCGATCCCATCCACGTGCGGCGCGGCTGCCGGGAAGAATGGGCGCAAGGCCTCGTGGCCGCGATGCAAGGCGCCGACGCGCCTGGCGGGGTGCTCGCGGCGGACGCTCCCCGTCGGTCCCTGGCCGATTGGGCGCGCCTGCGGACGCTCAGGCCGCGCCACGAGGTGTTGTGCGGCATCGAACGGCATGGCGACGGCCGAGCGAGGCTTTCGTCGGGCCTCGAAGTCCTTTGCCAATGAGGCCAACCCGCGCGCGGGGAGTGCGTAGGACCGTGGCGGGCGACGGGCGACGAGCGCTGGACAGCGCGGCCGCGCCCCCGCCAAGCTAGGGACCAGACATGCCGACCAGCTTCGCCCCCCACGCCACCCGCCTCGCCGCCCTGTGGCTCGCCACCGGCGCCTTGTTCAAGCTCTTCGCCGGCAGCCCCAAGTTGCTGCCGCCGCTGATCGTCGAGCAGACGCCCTTCGACCTCGACTTGACCTTCCGTCTGGCCGTGGCGGCGGAGTTGGCCCTGGTGGCGCTCGCCATGCTGCGCCCGCGCGCAGGTTGGCCGTTCATCGTGCTGATCTTCGCCTTCTTCGAGGTGATCCTCGTCGACCAGGCCTCGCGCGGAGCCGAGTCGTGCGGCTGCCTCGGCGACGCGGTGAAGATGTCGCCGACGACGATGATGGCGATCGACGGCGTGCTGCTCGCGTTCGTCCTCTTGTCGCGTCCGTGGAAGCACTGGAGCGGCGTGCCGTGGTTCACCAAGCCCTCCGCCGCGCTGGTCGGTGCGCTGGGCCTGCTCGGTGCGATCGCGCCTTGGCTGGTGATCCCCGGCTCCGCGCCGGCGACGAGCACGGCGGCGGGCGATGGAGCCGCGGCGGGCGCGCCTGCGGCGAGATACGAGGTCTGGCAACCCGAGCGCTGGGTCGGCCAGATGGTGTACGACATCCCCGAGCTCGCCGCGCACGTCGGCGAGGCGGGCCTGCCCGTCGACGGCGTGGTCGTCCTGTGGCGCCAGAGCTGCGACCACTGCAAGAAGCACCTCGAGGAGATGCGCGGCGCCGACAAGGCCGACCGCCAGATCGTGCTGCTGCAACTGCAGGACGACTTGAAGTCGTCGCGCGTGGTCGAGGCGCTGCCCGAAGGCGCGCACGTGTCGCGATTCCAGACGCCGGCGGGCGTCGACATCGTGCTGACGACGCCCTGGGACATCGTGGTCGCCGGCGGCGTGGTGCAGACGGCGACCGAGACGCGCTGAACGCGTCGCGCGGCCGCTACTTGAGCGCCACGAGGTAGGCGAGCCAGCCGGCGCAATCGCGCCCGAGGCGCCCCTTGGCGTCGGGGTAGTAGATCCCGCTGCCCGAGAGGTCCTTCGACGAGTGGTCGGTGCCCTCGAACCACGATTGCACCTCGGAGAACCCGGCGTCGCGCAGCACGTCCTTGGCCTCGGCCATCGTCCAAAGCCGCCAGTCGTAGGTGAAGGCGCGCTTGAGCTTCGTGCCGTCCTTGAACTCGAAGCTGATGTGGCAGCGGTACTCGGCCTCGCCTGGCAGGTAGCGCTCCTGCTCCCAGATGTAGGTGAAGCCGGCGTCGATCTTGCGACGCTCGATCATCTCCTCGGGCGCCTCGAGGCCGCCGTAGATGTCCATGCAGAAGATGCCGTCGTCGGCGAGCTCGCGCCGCACGCGCTTCAAGTAGTCGAGCAGCTCGGCGCGCTCCTTCAGGTACCACCACGAGAAGTTCTGCGCGAGGCGCACGTCGTGGCGCCGGCGCGAGCGCGCGCGCACGTCGTCCTGGTGCAGGACCACCCGCTCCTTGGCGGGGCCCAGCGGTTCGAGGTTGTGCTTGCGCCCCCAAGCCAGCGGTTCCGGGTCGAGGTCGTAGCCCTCGGCCCAGCGCTGCTTGCCGAGCTTGACCCACTCGGCCGACAGCTGAGCGGTGCCGCAGAAGTCCTCGCGCAAGCCGACGGGGTCGCGACCGCGCAGGCGGCGGTAGATGCGCGAGACGAGCTTCACGTCGTGCTCGGCCGACTGCACGGCCAACTGGTAGAGCTCGTAGCGGTCGGCGCCCTTCTTCGTGAAGCGCCGTGCGCGCGCGGTACGCGCCGCGCCGCGCGCCTTCTTGGTGGTCTTCGCCATGTAGTGTGCGCGCCGAGTCGCCGCCGACGCTGCGCGCGAGTCTATCCGGCGCGCAGGAGGAAGGCAGCAGCGTCGTTCAACGCGGGCGCAGCGGCACTCGACCGGGCTTCCACAGCGGCTCGACCTTGCCGTCGGCCACGAGGCGCACGGCCGCCAGCGCCGCCTTGGTGGCCTCGAACAGGTGGGCGAAGTCGATCAAGGCCGTTTCGTCGGTGACGCGGTGGTAGTCCTTGTGCAGGTTGTAGGAGGAGAAGGTCTGCCCGACGACGCCGCGCTTGACGAAGGCGTAGTTGTCGGAGCGCTCGAAGAACATCTGGTCCGGATAGGGATCGGGCGCGATGGCGAGCGCGGCGGCGGCGAAGGCCTCGTGCAGGTTCGTGCGGTCGTGGCCGGTGAACCACAGCCATCCGGCGCCGCCGGCCTTCGCGTCCGGGCGGCCCACCATCTCGAAGTTGAGGTTGGCGACCGTGCGCTCCAGAGGCGCGAGCGGATGGTCGAGGTGGTACTCCGTGCCCACGAGGCCGATCTCCTCGGCCGTGGCGAAGAGGAACACCACGTCGCGCGCCGGAGCGGGGCCGCCGGCGATGGCGCCGGCGATCTCGGCCAGCATGGCGCAGCCCGAGGCGTCGTCGTCGGCGCCGTTCATCACGCGGTCCGCGCCGGGCGGCGCGCGGTCGTCGAGGCCGACATGGTCGTAGTGGGCCGACAGCACCAGCGCCGTGTCGGCGAGCTTGGGATCGTCCTTGGAGCCGACGCCCTCGACCAGGCCGACGACGTTGCGGCAATCCTCGCGCACCTTCTCGACCTTCGTGTCGATCTCGAGCAGCGCCCCCTCCGCTTGGCGCAGCGCTTCGAGCAGCGACGCGTTCGCGCGCAGCACGACGGGCTGGTCGGCGCGCGAGGAGGGCTTGTCGACGCGCTCCAGGCGCGACATCAATCGCTCGCGCGCGGCGCCGGCCTTCGCCTGGCCGCGCGCGACGATCAGGCCGAAGCCCCTGCCGTCGCCCAGGCCCTTGGCCGCCAGCCATTCGCGGCGCTGGGCGGCGGTCCCGTCGAGCACGAGCGCCATGCCGGCGTCGGCTGCATCGGGCATGCGCTCGAGCGCATCCACGAAGCGCACGACGAGACCCTTGTGGACCAATGGCTCGGCCACGATGTCGTAGTCGACCCCGAGTTGGAAGGCGCGTCGGGTCTCGCCTTGGCGCAAGGCCAGTTCGGGCGCCGCGCTTGAACGCGCGCGCACCATCGGCACCGCTTGGAAGTACGTGCCTTCGTCGCCGCCCGGGGCGACTCCCGCCAAGCGCAGCCGCTCGGCCAGCAGGTCGCCAGCCGCCCGAATCCCCTGGCTGGCCGTCGCGCGCCCTTCCAGTTCGTCGGCGGCGAGGCTCGCGAGCACATGCTCCAGCTCCTCGCGCGTGATCTCCGCCCGGCTCGGCGGCGCCTCGCGGTGCACCGCGCGCGCGGATGTGGAGTCGCCCTTGCCGACGCCGGACGCGCCTTGGTCGTGAACGGCGACCAGCGCCAAGGCGGTCGCGAACAGGAGCGGAGTGAAGGCCATGCAACAAGCCTAACGAGAGCGAGGCCCGCGCGAGGCGCCGAGGGTGGTTCGAGCGTGCGGGTGGGACTTGGCCTGCACGAGCGTCGCGACCGCGGGCGGGAGCCACGCCACCTCGGCGGACCGGAGGGGCGGTTGCGAACCAGGCGCGGCGCCGGCGCGGGCGGCCGCGATGCGCAGGAGCGGCCCGGGAATTCCAAGGAACCCGAGGTGTTGCTGCGACTGGACGACGGACAGGGAGAGGGCGCCAGTCCTGCCCTTGCAGGCCTCGCGCCCTCCCATCCTGCCCATGCCTCGCGCAGGACCTTCCTCGCCGAGCTGTCCTCGCCGAGCCGTACGCGATGGACCGTCCGCGCCCGGCCCTTCCGCGCCACGCACCCCCAAGGAGAATCCGTCCGCGGAAGCCGCCTGTGCTTCAGACGGAATCGCGCAGAGCCTTGAGCACCATTTCGTTGCTCTTGGGATCGGCGACTTGCACGCGCACCGCGCCATCGATGCCGCGCGGCACGCTCAACACACCCGGAGCCAGCCGCCGGTTGACCCGACGTGCGATTTCCTGCGGGTGGTCGACCTGCAGGAGGATCCAATGGCCTACGGACGGCATCGGACGCACTCCAGGGATCATGGCGAGCCGGGAGGTGAACCGGTCTTTTTCCTCGATCATCCGCCCCTCCGCCCCCCTCGAAATCAAAGGAGGCTTCCTTCCCGAAAGCCTGCAGCAGGCCGCATTCCGGCTGGAATGCTGGCTGGACGACGATCGACCTGCCGCCGGGACCCCCTCCCGGTGCAGCAGGCCGGCGGAACATCGCCCTCCGACCCTTCAGGTAAGGGGCACACTATCTAGCGTCTGCAGGTCATGCAAGCACTAGATGCAGCCGTATCCTGAAATTGGACATGCGGAGCTCGCACTCCCGAATGCGCATAACACTCGAAGCACGACGCCGAGCAGAGGCCCGCGCGCTGGCCGCAAATTGCATGATCCTGGCCCAGGCGCCTGGAGGGAGCGGCCCAGCGCCGCCCCCGGTCGAAGCTGGACCGGCGGGAGGGAGCGCCCGCCGGCGCGCCGCTCCCCCTCCCGGCAGCGCGGCGGCACGCGGCGCCTCTGTCAAATGAACTTGACAACAGCGGCCGGACGCGGCGGCTTTCGTCAAGTAGTTTTGACAGACCCCCAACCGCCGCCCTCGGCGTGGCGCCAAGCCTCGACGATGGTGCGGATCTCGCCGGCGGAAGCTGCGCGCAGCGCGGCTTGGGCGGCCTTGCGCGCCTCGCGCGCGTCGACGCGGCGCGCGGCCTCCACGAAGTCGTCCATCGCGGCGGTCGGCAGGATGAAGCGCCGCGCGGACAAGCCCAGCACGAAGGGCAGGTTCTGCGGGAGGATCGCCGAGGCGCCGGCGACATGCACGGGACGCCCGGCGGCGTCGGCGGCGCGCAACACCAGGTCGAGCGCGCGCAGCGTGGCGGGATGCACGGCCTCGTGCAGCCACTGCACGCCGGGGTTCGAGCGATCGGCGGCGAGCACGAGCTCCTGCAGCGAGTCGAGCGAGACGACGAGGAAGTCGGCCTCCTTGGCGAGTTCCGCCGCGCCCAGCGCCGCGGCGGGCGTCTCCACCACCACGCCGACCTCGACCTCGCCCGCGCACGACAATCCGGCGCGACGCAGCTCGCGACGCTCGTCGAACAAGGCCTCCTTGACGCGCCGCAACTCGCCGCAATCGACGACGAAGGGCACGAGCAGCGACAAGCGTCGCACGGGCGCGTCGCAGGCCTTCAGCAACGCGGCCAGTTGGCGCCGCAGGATGTGCTCCTTCGCGAGCAGCGCGCGCACGCCGACGAGGCCCAGTCGCGGCTCCGCCTCGCGCGAGTCGTGCAGCCAAGGCACGCGCAGCGAGGAGTCGACGTCGAGCAGGCGCACGACGACGTTCTCGCACAACTCGTGCAGCGCCGAGTAGTGCGCCGCCTGCGCGTCGACGCCGGGCGGATCGCGATCGACGAGATGCACCAGTTCGCTGCGATAGAGGCCGACGCGATCGAAGCCCGACTCGATGGCCTCGGCCACCTCCGGCAGCGAACCGCAGGCGGCCGACCATTCGAGCGTCGCCCCGTCGCGCGTGCGTGGGGCGCGACGGCTGCGCCGCGCCGCGCGCGGGATGTCGCGCGCTCCCGAGCCCGCGACGGCGCCGTACTGCTCGACGAGCTGCGCGTCGGGGCGCGCGCGCAGCACGCCTTCGGACGCGTCGAGCACGAGCAGGTCGCCGTCCTCCACTTCGGCGAGTAGGTTCGGCACGCCGACGATGGTGGGGATGCGCATCGAGCGCGCGATCTGCGCCGCGTGGCTGTCGGGCGAGCCCAACTCGGCCACGATGCCGGCCACCTGCTGGTTCCGCTCGCCGAACATGTCGACGATCGACAACTCGCGCGCCACGAGGATCGCGGGTTCGTCGAGTCCCTCGCCCTCGGCTCCGTCGCGCGCAGGCCGCAACCGGCGCAGCACGCGCAGGCCCGCGTCGCGCAGGTCGAGCGCGCGCTCGCGCAGCGAGGCGTCGCCCACCAGCTTGAAGATGCGGTCGAAGTCGGAGACGACCTTGGCGATGGCGCCCTCCAGCGCCAACTGCTCGTTCATCACGAGGTTCTCGACGTCGGCGAGGAAGGCGCTGTCGACGAGCAGCGCGGCGTGGACGTCGAGGATGCGCGCGGTCTGCTCGTCGACCTCGCCGCGCAGGTGCTCCTTGAGCGAGCGCAGCTCCTCCTTCGACGCCGAGAGCGCCGCGTGGAAGCGGTTCAACTCGTGCTCCACCGCGTCCAGCGGCACGCGCACCGGCGTCGCGCCGAGGCTGTCGTGCAGGCTCTTGCGGGCGCGGCCGATGGCCAACCCGCCGACGACCGTCGCGCCGCGCAGTGTGCGCGCATCCGCGCCCTCCGGCGGCGGGGCTGCTTCCTCCGAACTCATCGCGGCGATGGTACGATCCCGCCGAGCGCGAGTCGCCAACTCGCCTCCCCCATCCGCATGCGCGCGCTCCGCCAACTCCCCTCCACGGTCCCCGCGCCAAAGGCGCGCCCGCTCTCCGCCACGCTCCGCACGGCCCTCCTCTTCGCCGGGTTGTTCCCGGCCGTGCCGCCGGCCGCTTGCGCCCACGCGGCCGATGCGCTGGTCGCGCCGCAGGACGCGCCCCCGGCGACCCGGCCCGCCACGGCGCCCGAGAAGGGCGCGCGTCCGAAGCCCACGCCGCCCGCCACGACCTACGAAGTGGTCAAGGTCGTCGACGGCGACACGCTCCACATCCAGCGCGACGGCAAGCTGGAGAAGTTGCGCCTGCTGCACGTGGACACGGAGGAGACCCTCTCGAACGGCCAGGGCAGCGCGAGCAAGCCCGGCACCGTCTTCGGCAGCGAATGCGCGCTCTGGGCGCAGGAGCACTTCCAGGCGTTGGCGCGGGACGGCGCCGCGCCGCGCGTCGGATTGCTCTTCCCCGGCGGCAAGGAGGAGCGCGACGTGTACGGGCGCCTTTTGTGCCATGTCATCCAGCCGGACGGCACCGACTACAACCTGCTGCTCGTGGAACTGGGCAAGAGCCCCTACTTCCAGAAGTACGGCTGGTCCAGCCACGCCCACGAGGCCTTCGTCGCCGCGCAGGATGCGGCGCGACGCGCGCGGCGCGGCATCTGGGACCCGGCGACGAACCAGCCGAAGGCGGACGGCGCGCCCTCGGCGCGACGCCCGTACGACCAGTTGCTGCCGTGGTGGGAGGCGCGCGCCGTGGCGTACGCCAACATCGCCGCCGCGCGCAAGCAGGCGCCGGAGTCCTGCGCCGACGCCGCGGCCCCCGAGGAGTTGGAGCGCGCGGCGAAGAGCGAGGCGAAGGACCGCGTGCACGGCGAGGTCGAACGCCTGTTCGAGGAGCAGAACGGCGACTTGACGGTGCTGATGCGCACCGGAGCGCGCAAGCAGGCGTTGCGCATCGTGGTCCGCAAGGAGGACCGCGAGGCGCACGAGTCGCTGCGTCTGGCCGACCTGGCCGAGGACTACCACCAGAACCTGGTGTGGTTCGAAGGGCACGTGGCCGCGTCGGGCGAGGGCTTCCGGGCGGTGTCGCACGCGCCCTCGGCATGGACGCTGGCCGGGCCGCAGCCCGCTTCCGGTTCGAAGCCCGCCAAGGCCGGCGGCTGACAGGCGCCGTGTGCGCGACCCGCTACCTGCGCAAAGGCGCAGGGCGGGCGGGCGCGCAGGGCGGGCTGGCGCAGGGCGAATTGCACGCAGTGCGGGGCCGGGCGGAGGCTCGTCAAATATTCTTGACAGGCCCGCGCCGCGAGCGAGCCGCCGTGGCGCGGCGACGGCTCAGTTGCAGAAGCGCGCCTCGAGCCCGTTCGACAGGTTGAAGCCCGCGCCGCCGGCGGCCACGTTGCGGTACCAGAACTGGAAGCGGCGCACGTCGCCCGGCTGCGGCTGCGAGCCCGCGGGCAGGGAAGCCTGGTTGAGGATGTACTGCGCCACCCCCGAGGCGTCCGCGTTGATGATGGGCAGGCGCACGATGCTCCCGCCCACGCAACGGAACCCGTTGCCGAAGGGCTGCTGCAAGGTCGTGGTGCCCATGAAGTACAAGCCCACCGCGTTCGCCGGCAGGTTCGTCGTGCGCAGGCCGAAGTCGTTGGCCGCGATGCTGGTCGTGCCGATCCCGCTGATCTGCGCGCCCGAGCCGGTCGAGTTGGGCGCGGCCACGCAGTAGCTGGTCGGGGCGAGGCACGGCACGACATCCGATTCCCAGATGTCGACGCGGCCGCCGAACACGAAGGTCGTGGAGGCCGAGGGCGCCGCCACGGCGAACTCCTGCTTGCCGTCGCCATCGCGGTCGCCGAGCGAGGCCACGACGAGTCCGTAGCGCTCGTTGACGGCCTGGCCGGCGATCGAGTGCAGCAGCACGCCCGTGGCGCCGGAAACGAGCTTGGCGTAGCCGCTGCCGCCGAGGATCGCCTGGTCGGCGCCGATCAGGAGGTCGCCCACGCCATCGCCGTCGACATCGGGGAGGCCCGCGAGGCTCGAGCCGAAGCGATCCCCGACTTGGGCGCCATTGATCGTGCGCAGCAAGGCGCCCGTGGCGCCCGAGCGCAGTTGCACGTACCCGGCGCCGGGCCCGAACAAGCTGCCTTCCTGCGTGGCCCCCAAGGCGCAGTCCCGGATGCCGTCGTTGTTCGCGTCGGGCACCGAGCACACGCTCACGCCCAGCCGGTCGCCGCTGACGGGGTTGGCGACGCTCCACAGCACGTTGCCGTTCGCGCCCGAGAGCAGCTTCGCTCCACCGAAGTAGGACCCGACGAGCAAGTCGGCGCGGCCGTCGCCGTTGATGTCGCCCATGTTGGCGAGCGAGCTGCCGAAGCGCGCGCCGCCGGCGGTGCCCTGCACCGACCACAGCGGCGCGCCGTTCGCGCCGTTGAAGGCGCGCACGATGCCGCGCGGATTGGCGGGCGTGTTGTAGTTGATCGACGAGGCCGCGAAGTCGGGCACGCCGTCGCCCGTGACGTCGCCCAACCCTTCCAGCGCGTGGCCGAGCTGCTCGTCGGGATCGATGCCCACCACCGTGCGCAGCAAGCCCCCGTTCGCTCCGGAGCGCACTTCCACCGCGCCTTCGCCGAGGCCACCCGCCTGTTGGGAGGCGATCAGCACGTCGCCGCGTCCATCGCCGTTCACATCGCCGGCGTTGCCGACGGTGCCGCCGTACGCGAAGCCGATGGCGGACCCGTTGAGCGTGCGCACGACCGCGCCGCTCACCCCGTCGTAGATGCGCGCGTAGCCTTCGCCCTGCGAGAAGGGTTGCGCGTTCTCGGGTGCTCCGACGATGTAGTCGGACACGCCATCTCCGGTCAGGTCGTCGACGAGACGCAGCGACGCGCCGTAGCGATCGTTGGCCTTCTCTCCGCCGAGCACGACGGGCCCGGACTGCGCGTGCAAGGCGCCCCCGAGGAAGAGCGCGACGGCGCCCAAGCGGGCGACGCAGGAGACGGGGGTGGACAGACTGGTCGAGTGGGGCGAATGGAGCATGGAGAGAGGTGTCCTGACTCGACCCAAGATAATCAACCGGAAATACCAGCCCGTTGTCATTTCTTAGATTGCCGCAAGTACTTGCGCGCACGGGCGCTAGCGTGCCGCAGGCGCGCCCGCCCACGACCGCCGATGGCGCTCCGGCGGCCAAGTACGGGACGGAGGGGCGCAACCGGCATCAAGCGCGCGGCCCGCGATGGCCGAAGAGCGACGCGAGGTCCGCGGTTCCACCACCCCGCGTCCCCGGAGCACCACCCGTGACCACCACCACAGCCGAGTCGACGCTCTCGTGCCTCGACATCGATCCCGTCCTCCTGTCCGCCATCGTGAAGGGCGTGGTCGAAGGACTCGCCATGACCGACATCGTGCCGCCGCCGGTCGGCGCCAGCCGACTCGTCTCGACTTCGCGGCCGATCGCGGTGGTCGTCGGCATGGTCGGGCGCTGCAACGGCTCCCTGACCTTGTCCTTCGACGAACGCACGATGCTCTTCATCGCCGGCGCGTTGATGGGCGAGCCGCAGAAGGAGGTGGCGGAGGACAACCTAGACGCCATCGGCGAAGTGGCGAACATGGTCGCCGGCCGCATCAAGGAGGCGCTCGTCGGCACCAACTGCGAGGTGTCGAACATCTCGGTGCCCTCGATCGTGATGGGCGCGAGCTACTCGTTCTACTGCACGCGCGGCTTCAACACCTGCAGCGTGGAGTTCGAGGTGCCCGGCATCGCGCAAGCGTATCTGCGCGACCGCTTCTTCACCGCGACGCTGTCGCTGATGAAGAGCCGCTGAGGCGCGCGCGGCGCGCTAGCCGGCACCGCGCGCCTGCGTCGCCAAGTGTCCGCACTCGGGCGCGAGGATGCGCTCCCACGCGAGCCGCAGGGCCTTGGGCGAACCGGGCAGGAGCGCGACCACCTTGCCGCGCACGACGCCCGCCGTGGCGCGCGACAAGATCGCCGCCGATCCGATCTCCTGGTAGCTGAGCCAGCGGAACAACTCGCCGAAGCCGGGGATCTCCTTGTCGAAGCGCGGGCGCAGCGCCTCGGGCGTGGAGTCGCGCGGAGCGAGCCCCGTGCCGCCCGTGCACAGCACGAACTCGACCGCGGCGTCGTCGACGAGGAGGTCGACGGCGGCGACGATCTGCGCGGGCTCGTCCTTGACGATGGCCCGACGCGCGACGGAGTGCCCGGCGGCGAGGCACGCCTCGGCGAGCCACGGACCACCCTTGTCCGTCGCGGCGTCGCGCGTGTCGCTGATCGTGAGGATGCCGAAGGCGAGCGGACGCGCGCCTGTCCGACGATGGGACTCGAGGCTCACGCGCCGCTCCCCAGGCGCTCGAAGCACTCGCGCAGCGCGCGCACGCGCGCCGGGTCGACGGGAGCGGCGAGTTCGCCGCCGCGCTTGAGCGAGGACCCCACGATGGCGCCGCGCGCGTGGCGGCACAGGTTGGACGCGTTCTCGAGCGTCACCCCGGATCCGAGCAGCACGGGCGCTCCGGCCGCGCCGCGCGCGGCTTCGGCCACCTCGTCGGGGGTCGGGGCCTTGCCAGTGGCGCGTCCGCTGACGACGACCGCGTCGGCCAGCGAGCGCCCGACCAGCTCCTCGCACGCCTCGTGCAGGCTCTCGTGCGACAACTGCGTGGCGTGCTTCACATGCGCGTCGGCGAGGATGGCGACGTGCGGCGCGAGGCGCGCGCGCGCGCGCAGCAGTTCGTACGCGTCCCCTTCGACGATCCCCTGGTCCGTGACGGCCGCGCCGGCGAGCACGTTGACGCGCAGGAAGCTCGCGCCCGTAGCGAGGCACAAGCCCAGCGCGGAGCGCGCGTCGTTGCGCAGCACATTGACGCCCAGCGGCAGGGCGCAGGCCGCGCGCACCGCCGCGAGGCACAGCGCCATCGCCGCCACCGTCTCGCTCTCCACCCGGCCGCGAGCGAAAGGCGCATCGCCGAAGTTCTCGACGATGAGCGCGTCCGCGCCGCCCGCTTCGTAGGCGCGCGCATCGCCCACCGCTTGCAGCACGATGGCGTCCATCGACGAGCGGGCGCGGGGACTGCCCGGCAACGCGGGGAGGTGCACGACGCCGATCAGGGCGGGACGGCGAGCTTGGAGGAAGGTCGGCATGCGCCGCCGAGGTTACTGGGGCGCGCGACGCGTGGCACGCGCACCGCCGCGAGAATGGCGACCAGCTTGCGTCTGGCGCACTGGCGCGGCCGCAGGACGCGCCCCGTCGCGGTCGACGAAAAAAGCATCGACCCCTCGCCGAGCAGCAGGGCTCGCCAAGGGGTCGGTTGGATGGAGCCAAAGGCGGGATTCGAACCCGCAACCCCCGCTTTACGAAAGCGGTGCACTACCGTTGTGCTACTTTGGCGAGGTTGTGAGGCCGGCCCACGCTGGTGGCGTGTGCCTGCGGGCGCTTGCTCCGCCGTCCGCCGATGGGGCTTCGGGCTGGCCAAGGCGCCGGACCCAAGTTGTCGGCCGCCCGACCGTCAGGCCTTGAGGGCCCAAACGAGTCGTTTGCGGGTGGAAAAGTGTAGCGCCCGGCGACGAAAAGTGAAGTGGGCGCGGGGTTTGGATCCGCCAACCCTGCTGGATGGGTGCGCGCGGCAGGTTGGCGCCGCCTTCGGAGCGCGGCGACGGGAACGGCTCGGCGCGCGTTGCATGTGGTGCCTGCCCTGCCGCGAGATGGACGATGCACCCTGCGCGCGGGGGCCACGACTCGACGAAGCGCACCCGATCGCCACGGGTCCAGCATGGTCCCCCGGAGTCCGCCCCGCGTGTCGCCCAAGTCGGGTGCCTCGCGCACGCCTCGTGCCCTCCGCAGCGTCCGCCGGGTCGACCAGGACGACTGGAAACAGTTGCGCGCCGCGAAGTGCTCCGCGGCGCGCAAGTTTGCTTGACAGCTTCCGCGCCGAGTCAGTTGCCGATCGAGCCGAGCAACTGCGCGCGCGTGGCGGCGTTGATGGCGAGGTTGCCGAAGGCGCGGGCCGCGGCGGCCTTCACCATCGGCGAGGCACCGCCGTTGACCACGCCGTGCAGCGCGCTGGTGCCGTCGGCCGACAGGGTGCCGCCGGCACGAGCCAGGATGTCGGAGAGCGCGCCACCGGCCGCGATGCGCGCTTCGTCGCTGCGCGCGTCGTCGGCGAGGACCGCCATGACCACGTCGACGCAGGCGGCGCAACCACCGGCGCCCAGCGCGTGGAGCGCCGGGATGGCGATCGCGTCACCACGCTTGGTGGCGGCGTGCAGGCCGGCGTAGGCCGGCTTGAGATCGGAGCTCGAGCCGACATGCGCCAGCGCGCTGGCCGAGCGAGCGGCCAGGGTCTCCGCGAGGGCGCGGTCGCCGGTCAGTTCGCTCGCCATGGCCCCCATGACGCTCGCCATGTCCTCGGCCGAGGTCAGCGTGCCCTTGATGCGGTCCTCGTACATCGCGGCGACGCCTTCCGCGTCCGCCGTGGCGACGAGGATCGGGGTGTTGGCGAAGCGCTCGGTCGAGCGGACTTCGTCGATCACCTGGGCGGTCGTCAGGTCGGGCAGGCTGTCGGCGACGATGATCACGTCGAGCGCCGGCGCGCGATGCAGCATGCCGAGCGCCTTGGCGCCGCTGGTCCAGCGGTTGGCGTGGACGTTGTTCTTCGTCAGCGCGGCGGCGATGGCCGTGCCACGGGCTTCGTCGCCGTCGACGACCAGCGCGAGGCGCACGGACTCGCGGCCCGTGGCGGCGCCGAGCACCGTCACGACCTCCGCGCCCACCGAGCCGCCGGAACGCGTGGCGATGTGCGCCAACGCGACGGCGGCTTCCGACGAGAGCGCGCCGTCCGAGCAGCGCAAGGCCGCCTCGAGGCCCGCGGTCGGAGCCTTGGCGAGGCCCGCCAGCACGCGGCAGAGCGCGCCGCCGCTCGACGAGTCGAGGTGCGACACGGCGTCGGCGAGGGCGGCGTCGAGCGCGTCGACACCGGCGGCGTTCACCGCGAGCACGCCAGCGTCGGCCTTGGCCTTCCAATCGCCGCAATCGACGCCGGCGGCGGCGAGCGCGTCGCACTTGACTTGCAAGCCGACGAAGCCGCGCGCGACGCGCGCCAGGGCGGCGGTGGAAGCCGGGTTGACGGCCAAGGCGTGCAGCGCGGCGCGGCGCGAGGACTCGACGCCGTACAAAGCGACCGGGATCGGCGTGCCCACGAGGCGGCCTTCCGACCAGCCCCAGATCACGTCGCCCGCTTCGCGCATCCACATGTCGCGACCGGCGTAGTAGCCGTCGGACGCCTTGAGCAGGTTCGCTTCGGCGTCGCCGGAGGCCGACATCTTGGCGAGCGACTCGGCGGCGGCCTTCTTGACCGACTCGTCCGCGTCCATCATGGCCGTCTTCTGCAGCGCGCCCACCGAGCGGGCATCGCCGAGATTGCCGAGCACGAAGCAGATGTTGCGGCGCAGCACCGCGTCCTCGGCCGCGAGGGCCACGCACAACGGCGCGCCGACTTCGGCGCCCATCTGCGACAAGGCGTGCATGGCGAGCACGCGGCCTTCATCGTCGCCATCGGCGCCGAGGCCCGCGAGGAGCGCCGGGACGGCGTACTCGCCGTGGTCGGCCGACAGGGCGCGCAGCGCCTTGCGACGCTCGAGCGCGTCGGTCTCGCTGGAGACGACCTTCGCCACGAGTTCGGCGATGGCGGCATCGTCCTTCTTGCGCTCGGCGCGGCCCTGGCGGGCGAGCTCGATCAGGCGCTTGGCGGAGAGCTCGAAGTCGCCGCCCTGGACGAGCATGTCGCGCCAGACGGCGTAGTCGGTGCCACGCCACAACTCGTAGGCCGTGGCCTGGTCGGGGCTTTGCGCGATGACCTTCTGGAGGGCCTTCAGGGCCTCGTCCTTCTTGCCGCGCTGCAGCATCTCGACCGCCATGGCGAAGTCGTCCTTCACGTCGAAGGCGGCATGGGCGGGGGCCGTCATCAAGGCCAACGCGGCGAGGGCGATCGTCCGGCGCAGTCCGGTCATCTGGGGATCCTCTCGAGTGATGCGTCGTCGGCTGTCGTGCCGACGGTTGTGCTGCCCGCTTCATCCGACGCATATCGTGCGTCGGCCGGGCGGCGCGTGTCTGGGGGGGCTGCCGAGGCTGGCATGGGCGGCGCGCGCCGAGGCCAGATCCGGCTTGGGTAGGTCGGGGATGATATCGGCGGATGCCGCGAGTTCAAGCCGCGGCAAGCCGTCCGAGGTCCCCCCGGGGCCGGCTACTACCCCCGGCGGAGCGCCCGGATACATCCCGCGCAGGCGCGATCCGAGCCTGCTTGGGCGCCCCTTCGGTCCCGCGCCGCCCCGGTCAAGCAGGCGGCGCGTAGACGCCGAGCACGCCGCCCGCCCGCGCCTTGGTGGCGCCCGGATGGGTCGAGGGGATGCCGGCGACATGGCGCGCGGCGAGCAAGGCGAACAGCAAGCCCTCGCGCGCTCGCGCGGCGGGTCCCACCGCCCCGGCCTCGACGAGCGCGCCTGCATGCCTGCGCAAGGCGGACATGAGCGCCAAGTTGCCGACCCCTCCCCCGGCGACCACGAGCGGCCCCGGACCTGCGAGCCGCGGATGGCGCGCGATCGCGGCGTGGAGCGCCTGGGCGATGCTGCGCGCCACGAGTTCGACCGCGGTGGCCAAGAGGCGCGGCGCATCCGCGCGCGTCGCGCTCTCGGCGGCCACGAGGCCTTCGACCCAGGCGCGCGAGAAGGTGTCGCGCCCCGTGCTCTTGGGCGCGGGCAGGGCGAAGTACGGATGGGCCATCCAACGCGCCAGCAGCGCCTCGTCGACAACGCCGGCGCCGGCCACGGCTCCATCCGCGTCGCACGGCGCGCCGAGGAACATGCGCGCCAGCGTGTCGAGCACGCAGTTGGCCGGTCCGCAATCGAAGGCGAGCAGTTCGTCGCGCTCGCGTCCGAGCAGCGTGAGGTTGGCGATCCCGCCGAGATTCAGGATGGCGGCTGGCCGCGGCAGGTCGGGGAAGATCAGGTGGTCGACCAGGGCCACCAACGGCGCGCCTTCGCCGCCGCGCGCCAGATCGCGCCAACGGAAGTCCCCCACCACCGCTCGTGCGCAGTGTTCCGCGAGCGTCGACGGATCGCCCAGTTGCAAGGTCGCGCCGCGGAACTCGGCGACGCCGTCGTGGTGCCACACGGTCTGGCCGTGGCTGCCGACCAGCCCGACGCGCAGGCCGGCCTCGCGCTCGACCGAGGCGAGGGCGGCCGCGCAAGCGAGCGCCATGTCGCGGTGCGCGGTGGCGACATCGGCCAGCGATTCGCAGCGTCCGTCGATCAAGCGCAGCAATCGCGTGCGCAGCGCCGCGCCGCCCGGCAGCTCCTCGAACGGCCGCGTGGCGTGGCGCAGCAGCTCGGGCGGCTGCACGTCGTCGGCCCCGGGTGCGAGGCGGATGCGGCACAGCGCCACGTCGACGCCGTCGCAGGAGGTGCCCGACAGCAGTCCGGCGACGAGCAGGCCGCGCGCGGAATGCAGCTCCTGCAGGAGCTCGGGCCGGATGGAGGCGGCGTTCGGCATGGCGTGCGCGCGGTCGACGGGGCCGAGGATAGGATCCACGCATGCGGAAGTCGCAGTCGCGCGAGCGGATTCTGGTGGTCGACGACGACCCCGACATCCGCCTGGCCCTCGAGATGAGCCTCAACTACCACGGCTACGAGGTGCTCGTGGCGAAGGACGGCGAGGAGGCGTTGGCGCGCCTGAAGAAGGAGCAGGAGGCGGGCGCGCCGGCCGCGATGGTGCTGACCGACCTGAAGATGCCGCGGCTCGACGGGATGGGGTTGGTCGAGCGCCTGTCGGGCTCGGGCTTGCCGGTGGTGGTCGTTTCGGGGCACGGCGATGTCGCCACCGCGGTCGAGGCGGTCCGGAAGGGCGCCGTCAACTTCCTCGAGAAGCCGCTCGACGAACAGCGCGTGCTCGTCACCGTGCGCGCCGCGCTGCGTGAACGGCGCCTCGCCGAGGAGAACCGTCGGCTCAAGACGCGCCTCGCGGGCGCGCCCGACTTCGTCGGCGGCTCGAGCGCCATGGCGCGGCTCGCGGCGCAAGTGGCGCAAGCGGCGCGCTCGGAAAGCTCGGTCCTGATCCGCGGCGAGAACGGCACGGGCAAGGAGGTCGTGGCGCGCGCGCTGCACGCAGGCTCGCCGCGCGCCGAGGGCCCGTTCGTCGTGGTGAACTGCGCCGCGATCCCCGACGAGCTCGTCGAGAGCGAGCTGTACGGCCACGAGAAGGGCGCCTACACCGGCGCGCACGAGCGGCGCATCGGGCACTTCGAGGCCGCCGAGGGCGGCACCTTGTTCCTCGACGAGATCGGCGACATGCCGCTCGCGGCGCAGGCGAAGCTGCTGCGCGCGCTCGAGCAGCGCGAGATCGTGCGCGTCGGCGGCACGCAACCGGTCAAGGTAGACCTGCGCGTGCTCGCCGCCACCAACGCCGACCTCGAGGCGGCCGTGCGGGCCGGGCAGTTCCGCATGGACTTGTACTACAGGCTGGCGGTGGTGCCGCTCTTCGTGCCGCCGCTGCGCGAGCGCAAGGAGGACCTGCCCGCGCTGGCGCGCCACTTCCTGGCGCAGGTGGCCGCGCGCGACGGACGCCTGCCGCAGGCGCTGTCCGCCGAGGCGGCTGGCCTGCTCGCCGAGGAGGAATGGCCCGGCAACGTGCGCCAGTTGAAGAACCTGCTGGAGGCGGCGGTCGTCCTGTGCGACGAGCCGGAGATCGGTCGCGCGCAGTTGGAGGAGCTGCTGGCTCCGGCGCGCGCGGGCCGCGCGAGCGCGCGCCCCGGCAGCCAGGCCGACGGGGCGGAGCAAGCCTTCGCCGCCGAGACCTTCGAGGAGTTCAAGGACCGCTCCGAGCGCTTGTACCTCGCGCGCAAGCTCGCCGAGAACGAGGGCAACGTCAAGCGCACCGCCGAGCGCCTCGGCATGCAGCGCAGCCACCTCTACAAGAAGATCGAGCGCCACGGCCTGCGCTGACCGCGAGGACTGCGTCAATCATTCTTGACAGATCGCGTCCGCCGCGCATCTGTCAAGAATAACTGACAGAACGCGCGTGGACGCGCGCCCGCGCGGCGCTACGCCCGCGTGGACGCCCTGCGCGTGGACGCCCTGCGCGAGAACGCCCTGCGCGAGAACGCCGGCGCGAAGACGAACGCGAAGACGAACGCGGCGGCGCCGGCCGCGTGGGCCGGCGCCGCCGCGCCTGCGAACGATCCGCTCGGATCAGGGCAGCTTGAGCTTCATGCCGACCTTGATGGCCTCGGGCTTCTTGAGGCCGTTGAGCTCCTGGATCTCCTTCCAGCGCGAGCCGTCGCCCAGTTCCTTCTTGGCGATGATCCACAGCGACTCGCCGGACTTGACCACGTGCACGCGGCCGGCGGCGGAAGCCTTCGCGGCGGCGGCCTTGGGCTCGGACTTGGCCGCGACGGCGGCCTTCTCCGCGACGGGCGCCTTCGCGTTCGCCGGCTTGGCGGCGGGTTCGTCGGCCAAGGTGCCGGCGCCCTCGGGCTGCGGCAGGTTCGGGTTGTCGTAGACCGGCACGTAGATGCGGTCGCCGGCCTTGACATCCTCGTTGCCCGCGTTCGCCTGGCGCAGGAGCGTCAGCTTCTTCCAGTCACCGTAGTAGGTGTTGGCGAGCAGGCGGAACGAATCGCCCTCGCGCCAGGTGTACAGCTTGAAGTCGGGCAGCACCGAATCCTCGAGGCCCTCGAGGGTGACGAGGATCGAACCGGCGGGCGCCAACTGCGCGGGCGACTTGGTCGCGGCGGTCTCGACCGCGGCGCTCAAGGTGGAGGCGGCGGGCGGCGTGGAATCGATGGGCGGCGCCACCATGGCGGCACCAGCGGCGGCGCCGCTCGGCGCATCGTTCGGCACCATCGCGATCTGGCGCTCCTCGGCGGAGGCCCCGCCGGCGGAGACCACTTGCGGATCATCCATCGTGACCGAGACCACGAGGATCAAGGCGACGAGGAACAGGACCGAGAGGACGACGAGTTTTTCGACCTTTCCCATGTGGGTGTCCCCGGGTGGCGCGGACCGCCGGGGAAGTGCGAGCTTTGCTGCTGAGGTTCTACTGCGAGTGTCGCGCACGACATTGCGCGCGACCTTTGCCTTATCTGAACTCGTACAAACGATGTCAAAGGGAATTCGCGTCAACTCCCATGGACGGTCGTGCTTGCGATGCTGGTCCCTTTCATTGTGCGCGACTCGCGCGGGCAGCGCGGTCGATCCTGGTCGCACCTGCAACATGCTCGTTCCTCCGAACGTCATGGAGCGCAAGCGTCCTCGCGGTCGCGCGCACTTCGCATGCCGCGCGCGGACATGGTGGACGGCGCCAGGCGAGGACAGGATGCGCGCACGACGGCGCAGCCCCGCGGGCGGGAGCCGCGATGTTCCGCGCCGCGGCTCGACGTGGCGCGAGGCAGCGGGCATCCCGAGGAGCGGCGAGCCGGAGATCGACCGCGCGCCGATGCCCTGGGCTCGACAGGTTGGCGCACGGCGGCGCCGCCACCCGCGCCTGGGGCTGCGACACCGCCGGACGTACCCCGTACCCGCGAACACCACAACATTTAGTGGCTTGCGCCCCGGGAGCCCCAAGGGGGCTTGCCTCATTGGAAGCCGGCTATCCCCGCAGTCGTGGAGGGCGCCATGACCTCGGATCCCGGCCTGACATCTTGATGCGCGCGCATGGATGTAGAACGCTCGCGCTGGACGAGGAGGTGCGCCCCGACCGGATCCCCGTTCGGTCCGCGCACAACGAACGGGACCAGCATCCCGCACCACGCCCAAACGCCACCCGTCCGCATGCACCCTCCCCGCCCCGCACCACCCCTGTCGTCCGCGCCATTCCGCTGGCGCGACCGCGCCTTGGGCTGGCTGCTGCTCGGCGCGTTGGCGCTGCAGGTGTTGGCGCTGTCGCGGGTAGACGGATACCAGCTCGCCGATTCGGTCGAATTCATGGAGCGCGCGCGCGCCTCCGTGCGCGGCGAGGAGATGATCGACGCGGCGCACATCCGCCCGTTCGGCTTCTCCTTCCTGCTGGTGCCCTTCTTCGCCGCTTGGGAATGGCTGGGCCTCGAGGACGCGCGCGGCCTCTTGCCGACCATCGTCGGCTTGCAGATGGGGCTGGGGCTCGCCCTGGTGCTGGTTTGCGCGCGCGTGGGGTGGCTGCTGGGCGGGCGCGCCACGGGGCTG
The DNA here is from genome assembly GCA_046341775.1 of Planctomycetia bacterium. Lineage (GTDB taxonomy): Bacteria > Planctomycetota > UBA1135 > UBA1135 > SXXH01. Next base: position 20,424 of record JBKDQQ010000083.1, on the reverse strand, counting down.
GTCGCTGGAGCCGCGGCGGCGATGAATCCGCTGCTGCTCCAGTATTCGACGCAGCCGGTGTCCGGACTGGCCGCCGGCTCGTGCGTGGGACTCGCGCTGTGCGCGCTCCTCGAGCGCGACGACCCGCGCCCGTTCCGCGCGGGGCTGTGGCTCGCGGCGGCGTTCGTGATGGCCTACCAGACGCTGCTCGTGGTGTTCGCGCTCGGCTTCGCGCTGTTTGCGTTCGGCGGGTGGCGTCGCTGGAGCGAACTGCGCCTCGTCGCGCTGGGCGTGGGGCTGGGCCTGTTCGCGCAGGCGTGCATCGACTGGCTGATGTACGACGACTTCGGCGGCAGCCTCGTCAACTACCTCGCCGCCAACATCGGCAGCACGCTCGTCAGCAACCTCTACCGGGCGTACCTGTGGATCGGCTGGGAGCCGCTGAAGACGCTCGCCGCGCGCATCTACGACATCGAGCAGGACCTCCTAGGACGCGGCGAGTGGAGCGCACCCGTGACGGCGGAGGCGCGCGCCCTCATGTCGCCTTGGTACTACGCCGTCGAGTTGCCGCGCATGCTCGCCTGGCCGCTCATCGCCGGACTGGCGCTCTCCGTGGCGCGCGCCGCGAAGGAGCGCTCGCGCTTCGCGGGCGTGCTGCTCCTCGCCTTCCTGCTGAACGCCTACGTGATGAGCCACAAGGGCTCTAAGGACTTCCGGCTGTGGCTGCCGCTCTTGCCGTTCCTGGCGCCGCTGGCGGCCCACGGCCTCGAGTGGGTCGTCGCCGCCTTCGCGGCGCGCGGAGCGCGCGTGGCCGCGCGCGCGGCCCTCGTCGCGGCGGCGCTGTTCCTGTCGACGCGCGAGCTCCTGGCGTTGAACATGGCGAAGTACTCGGGCTACGCGCGCGCCATCGAGTGGCTCGACGAGTGGAGCGCGCGCGCGGGCCCCGGGCTGGAGTCGCGCCACCATCCCGGCGGGCTGCCGGGCAAGCTCGCGGTGGCGAGCGCCTACAACTGGGCGGTGTACCTGCGGCACTCGCCGCGCCTCGAGCTGGTCAAGCTGCCCGCCCAGCTCAACATGTGGAAGCAGCACAAGGCGCGCGAGGACGGCCGCGTGCGCGAACACGAGGAGATCCTCGCCACGCTCGAAGACCTCGACGCGCTGATCCTGCACCCGGCGATCCTGCAGCAGGACGCCGACCTCGCCGCACGCGTGGCGGCGCAATTCGACGTGGTCGCGGCCTTCTGGGACCAGCCGCGCTACCGCGACTTGGGCGCGGTGCTCGTGTACGCCCGGCGCGACGTGCAGCCCGGCGGCCGCATGCTCGAGCGCGCGGCGCCCGGCGAGGCGGCCGCGCGCCTCGCCACCTTGCGCACGCGCGGCGAGGCGCTCGACTTCGTCTCCGCCGACGGATCCGAGCGCCTGCGCTTCCACGGCTTCGAGCTGCACGAGCTGGCACCCGGCGGTTTGTGGTGGATCACCTACCACTGGACGCCGCTGACGCCCTTGTCGAGCGAGTGGACCATCGTCGACCGACTTTCGGATCCCGACCAGCTCGCCGGGTGGCAGAACGACCACAAGCTCGGAGCCGGCGCGCTCGACGCGGCGAGCCTGCGTCCGGGGGAGCTCGTGAGCGAGGGCTTCCTGCTCGCTCCCGGCGCCGAGCCCTTCGCCGCGGACGGACGCCTGCGCCCGATCGGCGGGATCTGGCGCACGGGCTCCTGCCTGCCGCTGGAGCTGTGGCTGGGCGTGCGCAAGTTGGCGCCCGCCGAAGGATCGGGTGCGGCGCGCGTGCTGGATCGCCTGCTGGCGGCGCCGGTCGACGGAGCGCCGTGGGCCGAACCGGCCGAGGGCGAACGCGTCGACGCCGAGGGCAGGGCCTGGGCGGACGACCGCTTGGTGCGCGTCGGGGGTCTCCTGCTGCCGACGCGCCCGGACGCGCGGCTCGATGCACGCGGCCAATGGCGCCTGCGGATCGCGCCGGAAGCACCCTGAGCATCGACTATGGGTCGCGCCGTGCTCCGCGCGCAAGCCGCGGCAGGGCGCCGTGCCGGGCGCGACTTGGCGGGAAGAAGCACGGGCGGTCGCCTCGGTGCTTGAGAGCCCACCCCGCGCCTTCTATGCTTCGGTTCCATGCACTCAGGCATGGACACGAGCCGCGCGGGCGACGATTCGACGCGCCGCGGCTCCATCGGGCGCGACAACGGAACCTCGGGCGCCCCGCCTGTGCGCGCTGTACCGTCTGTGCGCGCTGTACTGCCTGTGCGCTCCGCCCCGTCCCTCCGCGCTGTCCCGTCCCTCCGCGCGGGCGCGCGGTCCTGCGCGGCCCTCTCTTGCGGAGTCCTGTCGCGCTCGGCCTTGATCGGCACGGCGTTGGCCTGCATGGCGCTGTTCGCAACTTGCGGCGCTCCCGGCTCGGGCTCCGGCGCGGGCGGTGCGCAAGCCTCCGGCCCCAGCGCCGAGCCGCGTCAACTGCGCGTGCGCTGGCAGGTGTATTCCTCGGCCCAGGACCTCGCGCTCGCCAGCCAAGGCTTGCTCGACCGCGCGGCGACCTACTCGCAGGCGGTGCCGTTGGCGGCGGCCAGCACGAAGATCGCGCCCGACGACGTGGTCGCGGCCTTGATCGAGCATTGCGACGCCCAGGGCCTGCGCTCGCAACCCGGCGCCGCGCCCGCGGCGGGCCAAGGTTGGTCGCAGTCGATCGAGATCGAGGAGTCGGGCGGCAAGCGCTGGTTCGGCGTGGGAGCTTCCTCGCCGCTCGAGGAGCAGAAGCGCTTCCGTGAGTGCTGGCAGGCGTTCACGGCCATCTACAACCAGACCTACCAGTTGCAGGCGGTCGAGCAGACGCCCGACTGGCAAGCCCAGGACGCCGTGCTGAAGCGCCAACAGCAGCGCCGCAAGTCACCCTGATGGCGGCCCGGTTGGAGCAACCCAGCGCGCCCCCGCGCGCCGTCGCCCTCGTGCCCGCGCGGCTCGCGAGCACGCGCCTGCCGCGCAAGCTCCTGCTGGCGGAGAGCGGCGCGCCGCTGCTCGTGCACACGCTGCGCAACGCGCGCGCCAGCGCGGCCTTCGAGCTCGTCGCCGCCGCCTGCGATGCGCCGGAGCTGGTCGACGCCGCGCGCGCCGCGGGCTTCGAGGCGCTGGAGACGTCGCCAGCGCATCCCTCCGGCAGCGACCGCATCCGCGAAGCATGGGAACTGCTCGCCGCGCGCGGGGCGCGGGCCGACGTGCTGGTCGGCCTGCAGGGCGACGAGCCCGAGATCCCGCACGAGCCGCTGCGCGCGCTGGTGGCGGCCTTCGCCGATCCCTCGGTCGAGGCCGCGACCTTGTGCTGCGCGCTCGTGGACGAGGCCGAGGCGCTCGAGCCCAGCGTGGTCAAGGTCGTGCGCGACGCGCGCGGCGACGCGCTGTACTTCTCGCGCGCCCCGATCCCCTCGCGCGGGCACGGGGAGGGCGCGGCGCCCCGGCGCCTGCGCCACGTGGGCGTCTACGCCTGGCGGCCGTCGGCGTTGTCGCGCTTCGTGGCGCTGCCGCGCGGCGCGCTCGAGCAGGCCGAGAACCTCGAGCAGCTGCGCTGGCTCGAACATGGCGGCCGGATGCGCGTCGTCGAATGCGCGCGCTTCGAGCGCGGCATCGACCTGCGCGAGGACTACGATGCGTTCCTGCGCCGGCGAGCCGCGCGCGTGGACGCGGGGTTGGACATGGCGAAGGCGGAAGGCGGGGCAGGATGACCAAGCACATCTTCATCACGGGCGGAGTCGTGTCGAGCCTCGGCAAGGGGCTGACCTCGGCGGCGGTGGGCATGATCCTCGAGCGGCGCGGCCTGCGCGTCTCGATGCAGAAGCTCGACCCCTACATCAACGTGGACCCGGGCACGATGAGCCCGTTCCAGCACGGCGAGGTGTACGTCACCGACGACGGCGCGGAGACGGACCTCGACCTCGGGCACTACGAGCGCTTCACCAACGCCAGGCTGACGAAGAGCTCGAACTTCACCACGGGCAAGATCTATTCGCAGGTGATCGACAAGGAGCGCCGCGGCGACTACCTCGGCCGCACCGTGCAGGTGATCCCGCACATCACCGACGCCATCAAGGAGGCGATCCACGAAGGCGTCTCGAGCCCGGACGGCAAGCCCGTCGACGTGGCGATCACCGAGATCGGCGGCACGGTGGGCGACATCGAGTCCCTGCCCTTCCTCGAAGCGGCGCGCCAGTTCGCGCTGGAGAAGCCGCGCGGCGACGTGATCTTCATCCACCTGACGCTGCTCCCCTACCTGCGCTCCAGCGGCGAGATGAAGACCAAGCCCACGCAGCAATCGGTCGGCAAGCTGCGCGAGATCGGCATCCAGCCCGACATCCTCGTCTGCCGCACGGAACAGCCGATGACGCGCGACATGGCGCAGAAGATCAGCATGTTCTGCAACGTGCGGCCCGAGGCGGTCATCGAGGAGCGCGACGTGGACTTCTCGATCTACGAGGTGCCGAAGGACCTCGTGGAGGCCGGACTCGACCGCCTCGTCGCCGAACGGCTCGGGCTGCCGCTGGACTCGGCCACGCGCCTCGACGATTGGCGCGCCATGCTGGCCGACATCAAGGCCACCAAGGACGCCTGCGAGATCGCCATCGTCGGCAAGTACATCGAGCTCAACGACGCCTACAAGTCGATCTACGAGTCGCTTTCGCACGCCGGCATCGCCAGCAAGTGCAAGGTCGTGCTGCGCAAGATCCGCGCCGAGGACGTCTCCGGCGCCGGGGGCTTGAAGCTGCTCGAGGGCGTGGACGGGATCCTCGTGCCGGGCGGCTTCGGCGAGCGCGGCATCGAAGGCAAGATCGCCGCCATCCGGCACGCGCGCGAGCACGGCATCCCCTTCTTCGGCATCTGCCTCGGCATGCAATGCGCCGTGATCGAATACGCGCGAGACGTGCTCGGGCTCGAGGGCGCGCACACCTTGGAGCATTCGCCGCACACGCCGCACCCGGTGATCTCCCTGATGGAAGGCCAGAAGGGCGTCGACCTGGGCGGGACGATGCGCCTCGGCGCGTACGCGTGCCGCGTCGAACCGGGCACGCTGGCCCACCGCCTGTACGAGAAGACCCTGATCAGCGAGCGCCACCGCCACCGCTACGAGTTCAACAACGACTACCGCGCCGCCTTCGCCGCCTCGAAGATGCGCTTGTCGGGCGTGAACCCCGAGCGCGACCTGGTGGAGATCGTCGAGCTGGAGGACCACCCCTTCTTCATCGGCGTGCAGTTCCACCCCGAGTTCAAGAGCGCGCCGCTCAAGCCGCAACCGATCTTCAAGGGCTTCGTGGCCGCGGCGCTGCAGCGTTCCAAGGCGAGCGGCTCGGCCGTCAAGCGCGCGATGGAGTTGTCGTGACGGAGGAGACGACGCGCAAGGCCTCGGAGCAGCCGCTGCCCGGCGGCGACTTCCGGCTGTTCGTCACGCGCTTGTCGTACCAGTTGCTGATCTCGCTCGGCCTCGTCGAGAACCCGCTCACGCGCCAGGCCTCGACGAACCTCGACAACGCGCGGATGCTGCTCGACGACCTGCGCATGCTGAAGGAGAAGACCGCGGGCAACCTCGAGCCCGACGAGCAGGCCTACCTCGACAAGCTGGTCGAGGACCTGTCGCGCCACTACATGGCGAAGCTCGACGAATGAACGCCCGCCGCGGGCGTCAGCGGACCTCGCGCCATTCGGCGCGCCCCACGAGATAATCGAGTCCCCGGCCGGAGAGGAGCACGGACCCTTGCAGGTCCTGCTCGGACAGCTCCAGCGCCACCACCGCGCGTCCGGCCGGCAACTGGACCTCGTGCGAGCGCAGGCGCAGGAAGTCCGGATCCGCGCCGCCGCGCCAGGCGACGCGCAACGCGCCGGGTCGTTCCACGAGGAGCTCCAGCACGAGCACGCTGGCGGTGGAACGCGGCGGCAGGGCCAGAACGACTCCGTCGAGCGGCGAATCGCCGTGGCGCGCGCGCAGGCCGGAAGATTCCAGCGCGATGCGCGTCGCGCCGCGCGCGCGCGCGTGCGCCGGATCCAGCACGGCGCGCGCGGCGACCGGCAGCGCGGCCAGTTCGGACTCGCGCAGCTCGCGCACGGGGCGACGCACGCCGGGCGGGGCGCTGGCGAGTTGACGCTCGACGACGACATGCAGGCACCAATCCGGCCGCGTCGCGCGCAGCAGCTCCTCCGACAAGGACGAGGGCGCGGCCACGACGACTTCGCCCGCGAACTCGGCGAGCCAAGTGGCGAGGTAGGGTCCGAAGGAATCGGCGCACAGGAGGATCCGCCGCCCCGATCCATCGCCGCGCACGAAGCGTTGCTGGCCCGGCTCCGAGGACGCGAGCCGCCAGGCGAAGCCGCCTGGAGGAGCGGCGTCGGGCACGGACTCCAGGAGCGCTCCCTTGGCGTGCAGGGCGCCGGCCCAGCTGTCGTGGTGCTCGGGCGCCAACGGCGGCCGCCACAGTTCGTCGCGCGCGGCGAGCCGCGGCTCCGGTGCGCCTTCCAGCGCGGCGAGCCACGACGCGCACTCGACGCCGGCGCGCCAGGAACCGCGCGGGGTCCAATGCGTGCCGAGGGCGAAGTAGGTCGGATCGCCAGGCGCGTCGTGGCGCGCTTCGTCGACGAGCGCGGACGCGAGGTCGAGCACATCGGCCTGCGCCAAGCGCGCCACTTGCGAGCAAAACTGCTCGCGCCGCGACGGCAGCACCTGCGCGCGCTCCGCGGCCCGCCTGTCGGCGTGCACCGTCTCCTTGTCGGGGCACACGACGAAGCCGTAGCGCACGCCCTGCGCTTCGCACAGCTCGCGCGAGGAGCGCAGCGCGCCAGCGAAGCGTCCCATGGCGGCCACGTCGAAGGGCGCCGTGCCGCGCCGGGCGGAGAAGGCCGCCGGCGGGTCGTACCACAACCAACCCGCCTCGTCCGCGAAGAGGTCGCGCGCGGGCGGCGCGCCGAGCAGGATTATCTCGCGCGTGCGCGCGCCCAGCAGGAACTCGCGTCCGCCCAGCGCGAGCGACCACCACTCCTCCAAGCGTCGCGGCAAGGCGTTCCACCCCGCGAGGCTGGTCGGCAGGCCGGGTGCCGCGGGCGGCGCGCGCTTCTCGGCCGCCCAGTCGCGCGTCGCGGGTGGACGCGCGAGGGCGTCGCCGACGACCGCGCAGCACGCCGCGCCGAGCAGCGCGCACAGCAGCACGTCGGCCGCCCGCGAGGGTTGGCCTGCGCGACCCGCTGACGAGTCGGTCGATCCCATGCCTGAAGCCTAGCCCGCCGCGGACGATCCTGCGCGCCGCGCCACGGCCAGCTTGAAGGCCGGTTCCGACTCGCCCGGACTGGCGGGGAAGTCCTCCCCGGGCCCCTCGACCTCCAGCGCAGCCAGCTCGACGCCGCACTTCTCCGCCGTGCGCGCCACGACGGCGGCGAAGGCGGCGCGCGAGACCGAGGCGACATGGTTCGTCGCGAGCAGGAGGCCGCCCGGCTCGAGGCACAGCAGCGCGGGCTTCAAGAGCGCCGGATGGTCGCGCTCGACATCGACGGCGCCGAAGGGCGAGACGCTCTTCGCCGGCGGATCGAGCAGCACGAGGTCGAAGCGCCGCGGCGCGAGGCGGGCGTGCGGACGCGCGGCGGAGCGGCCCTTCACGGCGAGGCCGGCCAACTGGCGCGCGGCGGGGATGCAGTCTTCGCGCAGGAATCCACCCAGAGCCGGTGCCAGGCCGTTCAGTTCGAAGTGGCGCGCGCCGACCTCGAGCGCCGAGGCGGCGAAGTCGACCGAGAGGCACTCGCGCGCGCCGTGGCGCGCGGCGACCGCCGTGGCGGCGGCGGTGTAGCAGTACAAGTTGAGGAATGATCGCCCGCGCGCCTCGCGGGCGATGCGGGCGCGCGCGCCGCGCAGGTCCAGGAACAGCCATGGATCGCGCCCGCGGTGGCGCGCGCGCAAGGCGAACTTTGTCTGGTTTTCTTGACAAACCAGCTCGCCTTGGAAGCCTTCGCAGGGGGCGCGCCCGGGATGGGCCTCGGCGCCGCGATGGTTCCACGCGAAGGCCAGCCCCGCTTCGCGGGCGTGGTCCTCGAGCAGCGCGAGGTCCTCGGCTTCGAGCGGCGCGCGGAAGGTCTGCGCCAGCAGCAAGGGCCCGTACCGGTCGAGGGTCAACCCCGGCCGACCCTCGGCGGATCCATGGAAGGCGCGCCAGCAGTCGTCGCCGACGGCGGAGAGGCGCGCGACCAGTCCGGCGCGGCGCTCCGCGGCCATCCGCAGCAAGGTGTCGAGTTCGGCCAAGGCACGCCGATCATAGCGCTCGGCCCGCGGGCGCTTGCGCCGCCGCGCAGCGCGGGCGATGCTCCCCGGCATGCACCTGGCGAACGGACTCGTCGTGGGCGGCCTCTCGGTCGGGGGGCTCGAGACCTGCGTCGACCTGCCGGAGCTGCGCGTGGCGATCGACCTCGGGCGCGTGCCCGACGCGGCGGTGGCGCGCGGCGACATCCTGTTCACGCACGCGCACATGGACCACATGGGCGGCGCGCCGTGGCACTGCGCGACCCGTTCGCTGCGCGGACTCCCGCCGCCGCGCTACGTCATGGAGCGCTGCCACGCCGAGGCCTTCGGGCGCGTCATGCAGGCCTGGCGCGAGCTCGACCGCTCCGCCATGGAGCACGAGCTCGTGCTCGTCTCGCCGGGCGACGAGGTGCGGCTGCACGCCGGCCGCAAGGCGCGCTGCTTCCGCAGCACGCACATCGTGCCCACGCTCGGCTGGTGCGTGCTCGAGACGCGCCGCAAGTTGAAGAGCGAGCTCGCGGGAGCGCCGCGGGAGGCCATCTTGCGCGCCAAGGAGGCCGGCGAGCGCATCCACGACGAGGTCGAGGCGCCGCTCTTCGTCCATTGCGGCGACACCACGATCGACGTGCTCGAACGCGAAGAGCTGCCGCGCCGCGCGCAGGTCCTGATGCTCGAGTGCACCTTCCTCGACGAATCCATCGGCGTCGCCGAGGCGCGCGCGCGCGGACACGTGCACCTCGACGAGATCAGCGGACGGCCCGAGCTGTTCGACGAGGTCGGCACGCTGGTGCTGTCGCACGTGTCGCCGCGCTGGAGCCCGCGCGCGGCGCGGGCCATCCTCGACGCGCGCCTGCCGCCGCGGCTGCGCGAGAAGTGCGCCTACTTCCTGCCGTGAGCGGCGCGCGGAGCGCGCTCAGCCCAGGCCCAGGTCGCGCGCCGCGCGATGCGCCTGCGCGTGCAGATCGGCCGTGGCGCGGGCGCCCGCCTTGGCGTAGCCGCCGCCAAGCGTGATCACCGTCGCCAGCCCCCGCGCGGCGAGCTGCTCCAGCACGTGGCGGTCGCGCAAGTACACGCCGTGCGGGCTCATCGCCATGCGCCCGAAGCGGTCGTCGGCGGTCGTGTCGACCCCCGCGAGGTAGACGACAAGGTCGGCGCGCGCCTCGCCGGGACCGCGCGGCGCGTCGAGGAAGGCCTGCAGTTCGCGTTCGAGGATGGCGAGGTACTCCTCGTCCCCCGTGCCGTCCTCGAGTTCCACGTCGCGGGTCGAGCGCTCCTTGACCAGCGGGAAGTTGCGCCTGCCGTGCATGGAGAAGGTGCGCACGCGCGGCTCCGCGGCGAAGATCGAGGCGGTGCCGTTGCCCTGGTGCACATCGAGGTCCACCACCATGGCGGAGCGGATGCGACCCCGGTTCAACAGATCGACCAGCGCCACCGCCACGTCGTTGAACACGCAGTATCCCTCGCCGCGTCCGGCGAAGGCGTGGTGCGTGCCGCCGGCGAGGTTGGCCGCCAATCCGTGGCGCAGCGCCGCGTCGCAGGCGAGCAGCGTGCCGCCCGCGCCGAGGCGCGCGCGCCGCACCAGCGCCTCCGACCAGGGGAAGCCGAGCCGCTTCCTGGTGGACTCGTCGAGGAAACCCTCGACGATCGAGCGCACGTAGGCGGGCTCGTGCACGGACTCGAGCAGCGCGAGCGGGATCTCGTCCGGCTCCATCCAATGCTCGTCGCGCACGAGTCCCTCCGCCGCGACGATCTCGCGCAGGTGCGCGTACTTGCGCATCGGGAACGGATGACCCTCGGGCAGCTCGAAGGAGTAGCCGGGATGCCAGGCGCTGCGCATGTGTCGCTGGAACGCGCGCGCGCCCCGCATGGAGGCGCGCGCACCCGTCCCGGGATGGCCGCCCGGTCAGCGGTACGCCGGCATGCCGGTCAACTCGTGGCCGATGGCGAGCGTGTGGATGTCGTGCGTGCCCTCGTAGGTCACGACGCTCTCGAGGTTCGTCAGGTGGCGTCCGACCTGGTACTCGAGGCTGATGCCGTTGCCGCCCATCATGTCGCGCACGACGCGCGCGGTCTCCAGCGCCACCATGCAGTTGTTGCGCTTGGCCATCGAGACGTGAGAGGGCGTCAACTTGCCCTTGTCCTTCATGCGGCCGGCGTTGAGCGCCAGCATGGCGCCCATCGTGATGTCCGTGGCCATGTCGGCGAGCTTCTTCTGCGGCAACTGGAAGGCGGCCAGCGGCTTGTCGAAGACGATGCGCTGCTTGGCGTAGGAGAGGCCCTCGTCGAAGCAGGCGTAGGCCGCGCCCAACGCGCCCCAGGCGATGCCGTAGCGCGCCTGCGTCAGGCACGACAGCGGCGACTTGAGTCCATCGGAGCCGGGCAGCAGGTTGGCCGCGGGGATGCGCACGTCCTGCAGCACGAGCTCGCTCGTGACCGAGGCGCGCAGCGACCACTTGTGCTTCTGCTCCGGCGCCGTGAAGCCGGGCGTGCCCTTCTCGACGAGGAAGCCCTTGATGCGTCCGTCGAGCTTGGCCCACACGACGGCCACGTCGGCCAGCGTGCCGGTCGTGATCCACATCGTGCGGCCGTTGAGGACGTAGCCGTCGCCGTCCTTGCGCGCGGTGGTCAGCATGCCGCCGGGGTTGCTGCCGAAGTCGGGTTCGGTCAGGCCGAAGCAGCCGATGGCCTTGCCCGCGGCGAGCAGCGGCAGCCAGCGGCGCTTCTGCTCCTCGGTGCCCATCGTGTGGATCGGGTACATCACGAGGCCGCCTTGCACGGACACGAAGGAACGCAGGCCCGAGTCGCCGCGCTCCATCTCCTGGTAGATCAGGCCGGCGGCCACGTTGTTCAGGCCCGGCCCGCCGTACTCCTGCGGGATCGTCGGCCCGAACACGCCGAGTTCCGCCAGCTCGGGCACGAGCTCCAGCGGGAAGGTGCCGTTCTCGAAGTGCTCGGCGACGATCGGCAAGTAGCGTTCCGTCACCCAGCCGCGCACGGCGTCGCGGACCATCAGTTCGTCCTGCGAGTACTGTTCGTCGAGGTTGTAGTAGTCGAGCTGGCGGAAGGGTTGCATGAGGGGGTCTTTCGCTGGCGGATCGCCGCCCGTCGCGCCAGTGGCGCGAACGGACCGCGGGCATCGGGTCCGGGCGGGAGTTTGGCGCCGTCCGGGCCACCGTGCAGTATACGCCCTACGGACCTCCTCCGTCACCCGATGAACCAGCCGAGGATCTGCGACGCCTGCGGATACCGATCCGCTCCGCGGCCCTGCCCGGCCTGCGGCGGCCTGTGGCGGCACGCGCGACTTGCGGATGCGCCGGTCCGCGGCCTCGCCGGCGTCCGCGACGGCTTGCGCGCCCCCTTCGTGGGAGCGTTGGTGCTGCTCGAGACGCCCGGCACGAAGCGCTGGATGGCGCCCCCCTTCGCCCTGGTGCTCGCGCTCTTCGCGCTCGTCGGATGGTGGAGCGTGTCCGCCGCGTGGCGGGCGATGGACGCGCTTGCTCGCGAGGGCGAAGCGCTGTTGCGCGGCGACGCGTGGTGGCAGGAACTCGCGCAGTGGATCGGACCCGGGTTGCTGCTCGGAGCGGCCCAATGGTCGGGACTGCTCGTCGCCGTGCTGGTGCTGCTCCTCGTGGCGACCTTCAGCTTCAGCGTGGCGTGGGAGGCCCTGAGCAGTCCCTTCCTCGACCTCGCCCAGTCGAGGGTGGAGGCCCGCTGGTACGGCGCCGATCCGCGCACGCTCTTCGAGCCGCCCTCCACCGTCGCGCCATGGCGGGTGGCACTGCTCGTGCTGCTGCTGCTCGCGTCCGCGCTGGGTTGCGCCCTGCTCCTCTCGGGCGGAGCAGGGTGGTGGAGCCTCGCCGCGCCCATCGCCGCCGTGCTGGCGACCCTGCGGCAGCGCGCCGCGTGGTCGCGCCTGCGCGCCGAGGCGGGCAGGGAGCTGCGCACGCTCTCGACGAGCGTCAAGAGCTCCTTGCTCGCCTTCGCCATCATCGTCGCCTTCCTGTGGCTGCACCTCGTGCCGCTCGTCGGGGCGCCGCTGCACGCCGTGGTGGCGGGCTTCGCCACCGCGCTGACGCTGCTCGACATCCCCTTCTCGCGCCGCGGCTGGTCGCTGGCCGAGCGCTGGAGCTTCCTCGCGCGCCACGCGGCGCCGCTCTCGGCCTTCGGTTTCGCGACCGGCCTCGTGTTCCTCGTGCCGGTCCTCGGCCCGTTGCTGGGCGTGCCTTCGGCCTCCATGGGCGGCCTGTGGCTGTGCGCGCGCCTGGCGAAGGCGCCGCGCGGGGCCGTCAAGTAAATTTGACAATCCGGGAGCGGACTCAGGGCTTCGCGCCGAGCACGAGGATGTCGCGCGCGCCCACCTGGCGCCGCAGCAGCACCACCGTGCGCGCGACGAAGGCCGGATCGAGCTTGGCGTGGTCGCGCTCCTCCACCAGCGCGAGGAACTGCGCTCCGTGCGCTTCCAGCGCGCCCTCGAGGTCCCTGGAGCGCGTGGTGGGCGCTCCGCCGTAGAAGCGGTAGCCCTCGGGCTGCACTCCGCGCACGGGGATCCACGCCGGCTTCTGCGGCAGTGCGGCCACCTCGAGCGCGAGGGTGCGCGCGCACTTGACCTCGTCGAGCGCGGGCGCGAAGAACAGCGCCGCCGACAGCAAGCCCGCGCCCGTGGCCTGCACCAGATGGTCCACGCCGCGCGCCTCGGCCGACCGACGCCACGCCAACCAGCCGAACACGGCCAGCATGGCCGCCACGACCAGCAGCCCGCCCGCCAGCGGCGCGACTTCGGCGAGGCGCGGCTCGGACTCGGCGAGGGACGGGAACGACGCGGCGACGCCGACCACCAAGCCCGCGAACGCGGCGACGAGCAGCAGGATCGCGGGCGCGCGCACCATCCAGCGGCGCCACGCGCCCTGCGCCGAGCGCCACGCGAGCTCGTCCGCGGCGAGCAGCGCGGCCGCGGGATAGGCGGGCAGCATGTAGAGCGCGCGCTTGGCCGGAATGGCGCTGAAGACGACCAACGTCGCCACGAGCCACAAGGCGACGAAGCGCAGGTTGCGCGCCGCGTCGGAGTCGTCGCGCCGCGTGCGCCAGGCGCGCGCGAGCGCCATGGCGACGAAGGGCGTCGTGGGCAGCAGCAGCAAGGGCATCTCGAGCAGGTGCTCCCACGGCGGCCCTTGGTGCGGCGCCTCCGTGCTGATGCGGCCCAAGTGCTGGCCGAAGAACAGGTGCTCGGCGAGGAGAGGCTCCGCCAAGCTCGCCGCGACGGCCCACGCCGCGACGGGGACGACGGCAAGCAGGGCGACGGCGGACCACGCGACCGGGCCGAAGCCGCCGCGTCGCCCCGCGGGATGGGACAGGCGCAGGGCGAGGAGCGCCAGTCCGCCGTGCAACCAGGCCACGGGGCCCTTGGCCAGCGCGGCGCAGCCCAGCGCGATGCCGCTGGTGGCGACGCGACCCGCGGCCGGACGAGCGCCGCAGGAGAAGCGGTCGACGGCCAGCAGGATGAACACGGACATCAGCGGGTCCAACTGCAGGCGCCCGCCGATCTCGAGCATCATCGCGGTGCCCAGGAACAGCGGCACGACCCAAGCGGCGGCCGCGGCGCCGAACATCCGGCTCGCCATGCGGCGCAACAGCAAGGCGGAGCCCAATGTCGCGAGCAGCGTGGGCAATCGCATCGCCGGTTCCCACCAGCCTGTCGCCCATCCGCACAAGCCGGAGAGCCAGTACACCAGCGGCGGCTTGTCGGGGTAGACGTCGCCGCAGATGTGCAGCACCAGCCACTCGCCGCGGTCCCAGCATTCCTTGGCGATCTGGCCGTAGCGCGGCTCGTCCGGCGCCCAGAAGCCGCGCGCCACGGCCCACGCCAACAACGGGACGAACAGCCACCATCCGCCGAGGAAGGGCCGGGTCTGGGATGTGCCGTCTCGCATCGGGTCGCTCCGTTCGCCATCATGTGGAGTCGCGGGGCTGCTTTGAAGCTCCTCGCGCGACGAATCCCGCTCCATGCGCCCCGGACGCACCGACCTGCTCCCCTTCCATGTGCACGAGCGCTGGCCAGCGCGACGCCGTCCCGCGCTGTCCTTGGTGGCGCCCGTCTACGACGAGGAGGCCAACCTGGAACGACTGCACGCGAAGGTGGTCGAGGTCTTCGGCGCGGACGGCGACTTCGAGCTGGTGCTCGTCGACGACGGCAGCCGCGACCGTTCCGCCGAGCTGATCCGCGCCTTGTGCGCGCGCGACCGGCGCGTCAAGGGGGTCTTCTTCGCGCGCAACTGCGGCCAGACGGCGGCGATCAGCGCCGGCGTGCAGGTGGCCGCGGGCGAGCTGGTCGCGACGCTGGACGCCGACTTGCAGAACGATCCCGCGGACCTGCCGCGCATGGTCGAGATGCTCGAGCGGGGCGGCCACGACGCGGTCGTCGGCTGGCGCAGGAAGCGCAACGACACCTTCGTGCGGCGCGCGAGCTCGAAGATCGCCAACGCGGTGCGCAACAAGATCAGCGGCGACTCGATCCGCGACACCGGGTGTTCGCTGAAGGTCTTCCGGCGCGAGGCGATCCAGGCCATGCCGCTGTTCGAGGGCATGCACCGCTTCCTGCCCACCTTGCTGCGCTACCACGGCTACGACGTGGCGGAGACGCCCGTCGAACACCACGCGCGCGTCGCCGGGGTGTCGAAGTACGGCGTGTGGAACCGCGCGTTCAAGGCCACGAAGGACCTCTTCGCCGTGCGCTGGATGCGGCGGCGCCGGCTGCTCCTGCCGATCCGCGAGGTGGTCGGTGGCTGAGGGCGGCGCGCGCAGCCGCGATCGCGGGCTCGCGATCGTCCTGTTGTGCGCGATGGCGCTGGTGGGCGCGGCCCTGTTCTTCGACGCCAACGAAGTCGCGGCCGCGGGAGCGGAGCC
This sequence comes from Planctomycetia bacterium, assembly GCA_046341775.1. Classification (GTDB taxonomy): domain Bacteria; phylum Planctomycetota; class UBA1135; order UBA1135; genus SXXH01. Next base: position 5,276 of record JBKDQQ010000083.1, on the reverse strand, counting down.
GGCGCGCGCGGAGATCGACCTCAAGCAGCGACTGCAGGACGTCGAGTTGCGGCGCGAGGGCGCGGAGCTGTTCGTCGTCGGAAGGGACGGATCCGCGACGAGCGGCGAGCGCTGGCTGGAGGATCTGGCCGCCGCGCAGGAGACGCAGCGGGGCGCCGGCCCCTTGTACGTCCTGTTCAACATCACGCGGCCCGCGGGATTCCTGTGGGTCGCGATCGGCTTCCTCGGCCAGGCCGCCTTCACCTTCCGGATGCTCCTGCAGTGGTGGGCGAGCGAGAAGGCCGGCAGGAGCGTGGTGCCGATCGCGTTCTGGTACGGGAGCTTGGCTGGCGGCGTGCTGCTGCTGGCGTACTTCGTCTGGCGCAAGGACGTGGTCGGCGTGGTCGGCCAGTCCACGGGCGTCTTCGTCTACGCCCGCAACATCGCGCTGGTGCGGCGCGGCGCGCTGCCCGGGGCTTGAGGTCCGAGCGGCCGCGGACGCGGTGCGCGGCGAACGCTAGACTGCGCGGCGTGGCACGCCATCTCGTCACCTCAGCGCTCCCCTACGCCAACGGGCCGATCCACTTCGGGCATGTCACGGGCGCCTACTTGCCCGCGGACCTGCACGTGCGCGCGTTGCGCCAGCGCGGGGAGGAAGTGCTCTACGTGTGCGGAGCGGACGAGCACGGCGTCGCCATCACCATCGGGGCGGAGAAGGACAAGGTCCCCTACGCCGAGTACGTCGCGCGCTGGCGCGACGAGATCAAGCGCGTCTTCGACGCCTTCGACATCCGCTTCGACGTGTGGAGCGGCACGAGCATCTGCGCCGAGCACGCCGCCACCAGCCAGGAGTTCTTCCGCGAGCTCGACGCCAAGGGCCACCTGCAGGTCAGGCAGACCGAGCAGTTGTACTGCGAGCACGACCGCATGTTCCTCGCCGACCGCTACATCGTCGGCACCTGCCACGAGTGCGGGTTCGAGGAGGCGCGCGGCGACGAATGCCCCAAGTGCGGACAATGGCTCGATCCGCTGCGCATGCCGAAGAGCGCCTGCAAGGTGTGCGGAAACGCTCCGGTTCGGCGCTCCACGACGCACTGGTACCTCGACCTGCCGCGCCTGCGCGACGCGGGGCTCGGTCGCTGGTTCGCCGAGCACGCGTGGAAGCCGAACGTGCGCTCCTTCGTCGGCAACATGATCGAGGAGCTGCAGCCGCGCCCCATCACGCGCGACATGAGCTGGGGCGTGCCCGTGCCCGCGGACCTCGCCCGGGGCGAGACCGGCAAGGTGCTCTACGTGTGGTTCGACGCGCCCATCGGCTACATCTCGTTCACCAAGGAGTGGGCCCGCCTGCAAGGCCGCCCCGACGACTGGAAGCGCTGGTGGCAGGATGCCGACACGCGCCTCGTGCACTTCATCGGCAAGGACAACATCCCGTTCCACACGGTGGTGTTCCCCGCGATGCTCTTCGGCATGGGCTCCCCGTGGATCCTGCCCGCCGACGTGCCGGCGAACGAGTTCTACAACCTGCAGGGCGGCAAGTTCTCGACGAGCAAGGGCTGGACCGTGCCCGTCGACGAGTTCACCGCCAAGTTCGACGCGCAAGCCGCGCGGTTCCACCTCGCCGCCAGCATGCCGGAGAACTCCGACAGCGAGTGGCGCTTCGAGGACTTCCAGACGACCAACAACTCGCTGCTCGCGGACGTCGTCGGCAACCTCGCGCAGCGCGTGCTGCGCTTCCTCGAGAAGAACTTCGACGGTCGCGTGCCCGAGGTCCCCGCGGACATGGTCGAGGAACTCGACCGCGCGATGCTCGAGGAATGCGGCGCCTTCGGCGATCCGATCGAGGAACTTGTGCGCGCGCGCTTCCGTCGCGCGACGGAGACCTTCATCCAGAACGGCCGCGTGGCGAACGTCTACATCGACCGCCTGGCGCCGTGGTCCCTGAAGAAGACCGATCCGGCGCGCTGCGGCGCGGTGCTCGCCACCGCCTGCGAGTGGCTGGTGTGGATGGCGCGCTGGATGGCGCCGTTCATGCCCGCCAAGGCGCAGGCCTTGTGGGAGCAGTTGGGCCTCGAGGGCCGCGCGGACGCGGTCATGCCCCAGGCGCTGCCGAAGAAGGGCGCGTGGCGCTCGCTGAAGCCGGGCGCGAAGCTGGGCACGCCGGCGGGGTTGTTCCCGAAGATCGAGGATGCGGCCATCGCGGCCGAGGTCGAGGCGCTCAAGGCGCGGGCGCACGCGGCGCACTGAGCGCGAGGGCGTCCGGCTCCCGCGCGGCGCCCATCCTCGGCGCCCATCCTCGGTGCACGAGCGCGGCCGGAACCGCGCGGCTGCGGTCGGGGCCGGCGGCCTTTCTGTCAATTTTATTTGACAGACTGGCGCGCGACCTTCCGCGGGCGCGGCGCTGTTGGCGCTCGGGCGCCGGCTCCCGCGCGAAGACCGGCGAGGCGCAGGCCGAAGAAGCGCAGGCCGAGAGCCGAAACAAAGGGAGCAAAGGGGAAAGCCCCCGCGGCCGCATGGGCCACAGGGGCTTTCGTGGGCTTCGCCGGTCCCGGCGAGGTCAGATCTCTTCCTTGAGCGCCTTGCCCACCCGGAAACCGACCCTGCGGCCGGCTTGGATGGGGATCGGCTCCCCGGTGTGAGGGTTGCGGCCGGTGCGGGCCTTGCGATCCTTCAGTTCGAAGGTCCCAAAACCCGTCAGCGTCACGCTGCGATCCTCGCGCAGGCCCTTCTTGATGCCTTCAAGCACCGTTTCGACCAGAAGGGCCGCCTGGAGCTTCGAGGTCCGAAGCTCCGAGGCGACATGCTCGATGAGGTGGCTCTTGTTCACTTGAGCCTCCCGGCGGAAGAACCGCCGCGCTCGGCCCTTGCGGGCCGGGAAGTCACTTCTTGGACTTCTTCTTCGCGGTCTTCTTCGCGGCCTTCTTGGTGGCCTTCTTGGCAGCCTTCTTCTTAGCCATCTGGATCGTCTCCTTCTTGGGTAGGGCGCCGACCATGGAGGTCAGGCGCGGTAGCACGACATCAATTGGGGAATCGGCGCTTGTCCGGGAGCCCTTTCCCGAGAACCTGAAAAAACCTCGTCAAGGCTCAAAAAAAAACGCCACCTGCCGGGCAGGTGGCGAGCTTGAGTCGGAGCGAAGGCCGTCGGCTGTCCCTGCGGGGAGTCAGATCCGTCCGAACGCCGTGCGCGACGATTCGTCGGCGCTAACCGGGGAGGACCGACCCTCGCGGCCCGCACTTGCGCGCGCCGAGGATCGACGCCGATGGATCGACGCCGAGGCGCTATGCGGATGTCGCGAGCTATGCCGAGGTGGCGAGCTTGCCGCGCGAGGCCTTCTGGACCTTGCCGGCCTTGAGGCAGCGCGTGCAGACCTTGACCCGCGTGTTGCGACCGCCGACGACGGCGGAGACGCGTTGGATGTTCGGCTTGAACTCGCGCTTGGTGCGACCGGTGCAACGCAGGCCGATGCCGCCCTGCTTCTTGGGCAGACCGCGGTGGGTCACCTGGTTGCCGACTTCCGTGCGCTTGCCGCAGTACTCACACTGGCGTGCCATGTTCGTTTCGTCTCCGAGGCCCCCTGCGCCGGATCGAGGCGCGGGAAGGGCCCAACAAGGTAGCGGCGAAGCCCCCCAGGCGCAAGGTTGGACGGCTTGAGGCCCTCCTGCAAGGCGCCGCGGGCCTCTGGCCGGGGCTCCGGCAGCCCCAAGCGCGCGGCGGCCGGACGGGGGCGCGCCCCCGCCCGCTGCGGCGGCGCGCTCACAGGAGCTGGTCGAGGGCGGCGGCCGCGTCCTTGGCGTAGTCGCCCGGCAAGGCAGGCGGCGGCGCGTCGGCGCGACGCTCCATCAACGACGCCATCCGTCCGCAGCACTCCTTGGCGTGCCAACGCACCAGCCCGAGGTTCGAGCGCTGGTCGTAGACCGCGGCGAAGAGCGCGCGCTCGCCGAGCAGCGCGATCTGGATCGAGTCGCGCGCGCCTTGGTGCGACATCGAGTTGAACTCCGACTCCCCTACGAGGCGCGCGAGTTCGCGCGTGGCCGCGAACGAGCCGGCCACCAGCGCGGCGATCGATTCGAGCGCCGGTCCGGCGCAGTCGCCGCGACGCGCCACCATGTGGCCTTCGCGATCGACGACGAAGGCGGCGCGCGCCTGCGACAGCTCGAGGAAGGCGTCGAGTTCCTGGTTGAGCGCGGCGATGTCCTCGGCGTAGTAGACGAGGCGGTCGGCGCGCAGCTTCTGGTTGCGTCCGATCTCGCTCACAGCAAGCCTCCGGCGAAGTGCATCACGGCCGCGCCGACGACCAGCGCCAGGGCGATCAATCCGAGCTCGCGCGCGCCGAGGCCGAGGAAGCCGCGCGCCTTGGGCGTGGCGGCGGCGCTCATCTGTCCCAGGTGCGGGTTGCTGGCGCGCACGGTCGCCTGCGACGCGGCGGCGCGCGGCGGCGCGGACCACGTGCGCGGCGGCTGCATGCCGGCGCGCGGCGCCGGCGCGGCGCTGGAGGTGGCGGATGCCGCCGCGGGCGGGCGCGCAGCGGCCGGCGCGGCGCCGGCGAAGGGCAGGGGCCTGATGCCGGTCTTCGCCAGTTCGATCGGCACGGGCCGCATGCCCGTCGCGGACAACGGGTCCTTCGCGGACGCTTCGTGGCGCGCCTGCGGCTCCATCGACGGTCGCGCCGGCGCGCTGGCGACGGGCGCGCGGACGGCATCCACCGGGGCGGACTTGCCCGCCGCCACGCCGGCCATCGCGAGCGGGGCCGGCATGGCGATCGGCGCCGGGATGCCCGCGTGCGCGGCGGGCATGGCCGGGGCGGGAAGCGCCTGCGCCGGCGCGGCGAAGACGGGCTGGGGGGCGGGCTGCGGCGCAGGCTGCGCCGACGGTTGCGCCGCGTTCGCGCGCGTGCCTGAGTGGATCGACTGGATGACGATCGAGGCCAGCGCCTTGAGCGTCGGGAACACTCCTTGGCCCGTGTTGGCCACGGCTTCGAAGCTGGGCACGCCGCGCGGATTGAGCAGGCGCTCGAGCTCCTCGAGCGGCAGGGCGTCGGGCAGGTCGCGCTTGTTGTATTGGATGACGAGCGGGATCTCGGCCACGTCCTTGCCGTACTCCGCGAGGTTCTGCTCGAGGTTGCGCAGCGATTCGAGGTTCTCCTCGACCATCGTGGCGGAGGAGTCGGCGACGAACACCACGCCGTCGACGCCCTTCAGGATGAGCTTGCGGCTGGCATCGTAGAACACCTGACCGGGCACCGTGTACAGGTGGAAGCGCGTCTTGAAGCCGCGGATCTCGCCGAGCGACAGCGGGA
>JBKDQQ010000082.1:0-63071 GCA_046341775.1 Planctomycetia bacterium | reverse complement strand
GTCTTCAACCTCATCGCCACCGACCAGGTCGACGCCGCCATCGCCGCGCTGCAACCGTTGTGCGGTCCGCTGGTGGGCGCGACCTACGAGTTCACGCTGGCGAACTTGTACTTCCAGCAGGAGAAGGTCGACGAGGCGTTGCCCTTCTACCGCACGGCGGTCGACAAGTACCCCAAGTTCCGCCGCGCGTGGAAGAACCTGGCCATCATCCTGGTGCGCAAGGCCGAGTGGAAGGACGCCGCGCAGGCGCTGACGCGCGTGGTGGAACTCGGCGGAGGCGACGCGGTGACCTACGGGCTCCTCGGATACGCCTACTCGAACCTCGAGGTCCACATGTCGGCGGAGACGGCCTATCGCATGGCCAACCTGCTCGATCCGCAGACGATGGACTGGAAGATGGGCTTGGCGCGTTCGTTCTTCAAGCAGAAGCGCTATTCCGACGCCGCCGCGCTGTTCGGCAACCTGATCGCGGACAACACCGAGCGCGCCGACCTGTGGATGCTGCAGGCCAACGCCTTCATCGGCCTCGGCCAGCCCATGCGCGCCGCGGAGAACTTCGAGGTCGTCGACCGACTGGGCAAGTCGACGCCCGAGAGCCTGAACACCCTCGGCGACATCTACGTCAACGAGGAGCTGTTCGAAGCCGCCGTCAAGCACTACGTGCGCGCCCTCGAGCTGAATCCATCGGTCAAGGCCGACCGCGCCATCCGCGCCGCCAAGGCGCTCGCCGCGCGCGGCGCGAACGCGCAGGCGAAGCCGCTCGTGGCGCGCGTCGAGGAGTTGCGCGGCACGGACATCAGCCCCGAGGAGAAGAAGGACCTGCTCAAGCTGCGCGCGCGCATCGCCTTGGCCGAGGGCGCGGGCGAGGAAGAGGCGAAGGTCCTGAAGGAGATCGTCGACCTCGATCCGCTCGACGGCGACGCGCTGCTGCTGCTCGGACAACACGCCCAACGCGGCAACGATCCGGTGCAGGCGATCTTCTACTACGAGCGCGCGGCGGCGCTCGAGCAGTTCGAGCCCGATGCCAAGGTGCGCCACGCGCAACTGCTCGTCTCGCAGGGCAAGTACGCCGAAGCGCTACCGCTGCTGCGGCGCGCCCAGCAGCTCAAGCCGCGCGAGAACATCCAGCAGTACCTCGAACAGGTCGAGCGCGCGGCGCAGGCGCGCTGACCCGGCGAGTCGGTCAAGCATTTGCAAAGAAGGACGCGGCGGGCGTGCGCTCGCCGCGTCCGGCATTTGATTCGATCCGACTTGCCAGCATGGACTTAGGTCGTCCGGGGTCGAATGGCGGCGGAACCACCACGTATTGTCGCGCCCTTAACCGAATCCCAATTCCGCCCCTCTACCTTTTCACCCGACCGAAGTGCGGCGCAGCAAGTCGCCATCTAGTGCACCAACGCCCTCGGAACAGTCGCACCTCCGGTCGCAAGGACCCCTCACCATGACCTTCAAGTTCAACAGCCTCCTCGCCGTCGCCGCCCTCGCGGCCGGCGCCAACGCGGCCGAGATCCTCGTCTCCGCCGACATCGCCACCTCCACCACGTGGACGGCGAACAACACCTACAACCTGACGGCGCAGATCTACGTCCTGCCGGGCGCGACCCTGACGATCGAACCGGGCACGGTCATCGCCAGCACCCCGACCGCCAACGGCTCGGGTTCGCTCGCCATCACCAAGGGCGCGCAGATCATCGCCAACGGCACCAAGACCCGTCCGATCATCATGACCTCGACGGCCGACGTGGCCACTTGGGTCAACGGCAACCAGCAGACGGGCACCTGGCGCGCCGCCGCCAACGAGTGGGGCAACCTCACGATCATGGGCGACGCCTACATCAGCGAGAACGCCACGGCCGGCAACACCGCCACCCCGAGCGCCAGCAACTACGCCGTGATGGAAGGCCTGACGGCCGCCTTCCCGGGCGACACGCGCGTCAACTACGGCGGCGGCAACGACGACGACGACTCGGGTTCGATCAAGTACTTCTCGATCCGCTACGGCGGCCGCGTGGTCGGCCTCGCCAACGAGCTCAACGGTCTCTCCCTCGGCGGCATCGGCCGCAACACGGAGATCGACTACATCGAGATCATGAACAACGTCGACGACGGCATCGAGATCTGGGGTGGCACGGTCAACCTCAAGCACGTCGCCATCTGGAACATCGGCGACGACAGCCTCGACATCGACCAAGGCTACCGCGGCAAGGTCCAGTTCGGCCTGATCGTCCAGGGCTACAGCCTCCTGGCCAGCCAAGGCTCCGGCACCGGCGACAACTGCATCGAGATCGACGGCGCCGAGCAGTCGGACTACCAGCCGGTCACCACGACCACGCTGTACAACTTCACGGTCATCGGCCAGCCGGTCTCCGGCGACCACGGCGTCGCGTACCGCGACAACGCCCGCGTCCAGGTCCGCAACTCGATCTTCATGGACCTCGGCGAGCGCCTCGTGGCCATCGACAACGTCGACGGCGACGGCGGCCTGGGCTACGGCATCAACGGCACCCTGAGCTGGGCCAGCACCTGGACCACGCCGTACAACACCTACTCGACCGTCAACGCTCCGGCCAACCCGGCCGCGTTCTACACGGCGCAGTCCTCGGGCAACCTGAACGAGATCACCGACACCGTCGCGTTCCGCAACCTGAACGGCGCCGCCTACACGGAAGCCAACGCCCGCGGCGTGTTCAACGCGGCCAACAACAACGTGCAGATCGCCGGCACCGCCGCCGCCGACGCGCCGATCGTCTCCATCACGCGCGGTCCGAACGTCACGACGTCGGGCTCGCTCGTCATGCAGCCGGTCACCAGCCTCGACCCGCGTCCGAAGAACGCCGCCCTCACGAGCGTCTTCTCGGCCCCGGCCGACGGCTTCGTCGTCCCGGCCCAGTACCGCGGCGCCTTCGCCCCGACCGAGTCGTGGCTGAGCGACTGGTCGGCCTCGTTCGCCTTCGGCTTCACCCCGAACATCGACGTGGGCACCGCCTACTGCTTCGGCGACGGCAGCGGCACGGCCTGCCCCTGCGCCAACGCGGGCGCCGCCGGCAACGGTTGCGCCAACTCGATCAACGCCAACGGCGCCAACCTGCGCGCCACGGGCGTCGCGAGCATCGTGGAAGACACGGTCACGCTGATCGGCTCGGGCATGCCCAACAGCTCGGCCCTGTACTTCCAGGGCACGGCCCAGGCCGGCTCGGGCGCCGGCACGGTCTTCGGCGACGGTCTGCGCTGCGCCGCCGGGTCGGTCATCCGCCTCGGCACGAAGAACAACGCCGCCAACACCTCGAGCTACCCGACCGCCGGCAACCTGTCGATCTCGGTCAAGGGCGCCGTGACGGTGCCGGGCACGCGCTACTACCAGGTGTGGTACCGCAACGCCGCGGCGTTCTGCACGGCCTCGACCTTCAACCTCACGAACGGCGTCGGCGTCAGCTGGCACCTCTGATCGCGAACGTGTCGCCGGCTGATCGCCGCTGACACGACCCATCCGGAGCCGCGCTGGGGTTGCATAGACCCGAGCGCGGCTCCACTCTTTGCGCACACTCCGCCCCGGACCCCGGCCAACATCGACAGGCCGACTCGAACGAGCGCACCCGAGCCCCCATGCGACGCCACCCCGACCTCATGCTGGCCAGTCTCCTCCTCGCTTGCGCCACGACCGCCGCGGGCTGCACCGCCGAGGCGCCCGAGCCCGTCGCCAAGGCTCCGGCGACGCAGTCGTCCGCTCCCGCGGTCGCGCCCGGCGCGGTCGCGACGACGAAGGATGCGGCCACGCCGGCCGCGGCCAAGTCCGCGTCGCGGTCGAAGCTGCCGGCGTGGAGCGCCGCGCTGTACGACGCGGCCATCGGCGCCGCCGAGCGCATGCCGCTCGATCCGCACATCAAGAACCGCTCGAAGGTGCAGGAGGAGCTTGCCTCCGGCCTGCTGGCCGCGGGCGAGGTCGATCGCGCGCACGCCCTGGCGCTGTCCATCGCCAACTGGCGCAAGGGTTGCGTGCTCGCCGATTGCGCGTACGAGTGCACCGTGCAGGGCCGCGATGCCGACGCCGAAGCGCACCTCGCGCTGGCGATCAAGGTCCTCGGGCAGCAGAGCGACGAAGAGGTGCAGATCTGGCAGAAGGGACGCATCCGCGCCAAGATCGCGCGCGCCATGCTGCGCCAAGGCCGACTCGAGGCCGCCGCGCCCTACCTCGTCGACCTCGAGCCGTCGGAGGCCAAGCTGGTCGCCGACGAGCGCGCGCGCACGGCTCCGCTCGAGGACTTCGAGCAGCAGGTCGGGTCGCTCGCGCCCGCCCTCTCCGGCACGAACTTCGACGCCATCAAGGCCGCGATGGAGACAGCGACGCTCGTCTACGAAAGGTGGTACGAGCGGCGCGAGGAGCGCGAGCGGGTCGAGGCCTTGTTGCGCGCCAACTGGGACAAGTTGCCGCGCGATCTGCGGCTGGCGGCGATCCTGCGCATGTCGGCAGCGGCGCTCGAGCGCGGCGACGAGGCGGTGGCGCTGAAGCTGCTGGACGAGACGCGCCTCCTGGTCGAGGCGTTGCGCTGGCTGCCCGAGCACAGGTTGCCCACCGAGGCCAGGATCGCCGAGCTCCTGCACAAGGCGGGCGAAGTCGATCGCGCCGCGCAGGTGGTCGCCGCGGCCCTCCAATACTACGAGGCGGAGCGCCCCAAGATCGTCAACATCGAACGCGCTGGCGCCTTGCGGCCCATGGCCGAGTCGCTGGCGCGCATGGACCGCCGGTCCGAAGCGTTGACGCTGTACAAGCGCGTCGTGGAGGAGGGCATGGAGAACCCCAACGCGCGTCCGCGCCTCGACGACCTCGCCGCCACGGTGGTGTCGATGGTCGGGGTCGGCCTCGAGCCCGACGCGGCCCTCGCCGCGCGCATCGCCGAGATCGGCGCCAAGCTCGACCATCCCTGGTGACGAGCGCAGCGGGGCGCGACGCGTCGAACTCGCGCGCTAGAGTGGGGCCATGCGAATCCCGGCCCTCTTCGCGGCGCTCTGCGCCGTCTTCCCTCCGTTCGCCACCGCCACCGAAGCCTGGGAAGACGCCCTCGGCAAGGCGGGCGCGAACCGCGGGCAGTTGGAGCAGGCGTTGGAGGGCGTGCCCGAGGACATGCGCGCCGCGCAACGCTGGCTGGTCGAGCGCATGCCCGAGGCCGACCTGCGCACCTTGGATGCGCGCTTCCTCGTGGAGAACTGCGTCGAGGCGCACGCGGCGTGGCGCGCGTCGCCGTGGATGGAGGCGGTGCCCGAGGAGGTCTTCCTCGACAACATCCTGCCCTACGCCAGCGTCAACGAGCGGCGCGATGCCTGGCGCGCGGAGTTGCGCGAGTTGTGCTTGCCCATGGTGGCGGGCGCGCGCACCGCTGGCGAGGCGGCCGCGAAGTTGAACAACGCGTTGTGGGGCGCCACCGGCGTCCACTACTCGACCAAGCGCAAGAAGCCCGACCAGAGTCCGTTCGAGACGCTGGAGGACAAGTTGGCCTCGTGCTCGGGCTTGTCGATCCTCCTGGTCGACGCTTGCAGGGCCGTCGGCGTCCCGGCGCGCTTCGTCGGCACGGCGCAGTGGTCCGACAAGAGCGGCAACCACTCGTGGGTCGAGGTGTGGGACGGCCGTTGGCGCTTCACGGGCGCGGCCGAGCCCACGGGCGATCGGCTCGACGAGGGCTGGTTCGTCGAACGCGCCGCCGGCGCGAAGCTGGGAGATCCGCTGCAGGCGATCTGGGCCGTGACGTGGCGCGAGTCGCCAGCGCGCTTTCCGCTGGTGTGGCTGCCGGAGGATCGCACCTACCGGGCCATCGACGTGACCGAGCGCTACGCCGCGCGAGCCGCGCCGACGCCCGCGGGCCACGCGCGCGTGCGCCTGCGAGTGGCGGACGGCAAGTCGCGGGTGGAGGCGCGCGTCGAGTTGCGCGGAGAGGACGGGACGGCCGCGTGGAGCGGCTCCAGCAAGGATGAACGCTACGACGCCAACGACCATGCTTGCGCCATCCTGCCGTTGGGTGCGCGCTACCGCGTGCTGGTCGACGGCGTCGAGTCCGGCATCGTCGTCGTGCAGAAGGACGAGCAGTTGGTCGACCTGCGCGCGTCCGGAGCCGGAGTTGGAGGCGGAGAAGGAGGCGGGGGCGAGGCGCAGGCCGATGCGCCGTTGGTGCGGCGCATCGCCGCGGCGTTGGCCGCGGGTGGTCCCGCCGCGGGCGATCCGCTCCTCGACGAACCGTTGTCGAAGGCCGAGTGCGCGCGGGTGCGCGCGTCCATCCTCGAGCGCGATCGCGCGGTCGAGGGAGCCAAGGCGCGCGCCGTGTTGGATGCCAAGGAGCTCGTGCGGGGCGACTTGCGCATGAAGTTCTGGTGGACCGCCTACGGCGACAAGCCCGCTGGTGGTCGCAGCATGTGGATCTCCATGCATGGCGGTGGCGGCGCGCCCTCGCAGGTCAACGACCAGCAGTGGGAGAACCAGAAGCGCTTGTACCAACCTGCGGAAGGCATCTACGTCGCGCCGCGCGCGCCCACCGACACGTGGAACCTGTGGCACCAGGGCCACATCGACGAGTTCTTCGAGGAGCTCGTGGCCGCCTTCGTGCGGGCCGAGGACGTCGATCCCGACCGCGTGTACTTGATGGGCTACAGCGCCGGCGGCGACGGCGTGTACCAACTCGCGCCGCGCATGGCCGACCGCTACGCGGCGGCGGCGATGATGGCGGGGCATCCCAACGAGACGCGCCCCGACGGCTTGCGCAACCTGCCCTTCGCGCTCCACATGGGCGCGAACGACGCGGCGTACGATCGCAACAAGATCGCGGCGCAGTGGCGCGACCTGCTCGGGGAGCTGCGCAAGGGCGATCCGCGCGGCTACGAGCACCAAGTCGTGATCCACGAAGGCAAGGGCCACTGGATGGAGCGCCAGGACGCGATGGCGCTGCCTTGGATGGCTCGACACGTGCGCGATCCGCATCCCGCCAGGATCGTGTGGCTGCAGGACGACGTCGTGCACCGGGACATGTACTGGCTGGGCTGCGCCGAACCCAAGGCCGGCATGCGCCTCGAGGCCGAGCGCGCCGGCAACACGATCTCCATCCGCGGCGCCGCCGACGCGGGCCGACTGGTGGTGGCGTTGTCGGACGAGTTCGTCGACCTCGACAAGGACGTGCGCGTGGTGCGCGATGGACGCATCGTGCACCAGGGCAAGGTGGCGCGCACCTTGGGCAGCCTCCTCGACAGCCATGCCGCGCACGCGGATCCGCGCCGGATGTACGCGGCGAGGATCGTCGTTCCCGCGGCGAAGAGCGAATGACGCGCCGAGCGGGCGCGGCTCAGCGCCCGAGCAGGTACTTGAGCCAGGTGCGCAGGCCCGCGCCCGGTCCGGGTGCCAGCCGCAGGGCTTCGAAGGCCGAGCGGATGGCGTGGAGCTCGTCGGTGCCGAGTCGCAGCCTGCCGGCCGCCGCGTTCTCGCGCGCCTGCACGCGATCGCGCGCGCCCGCGAGGACGCAGGTCACGCCCGGTTGCGCGATGGTCCACGCCAAGACCACTTGCGCGATCGTCGCTCCATGCCGGGCGGCGACCGGCGCGACCACCTCGTCGAGTACGCGGTTCACGCGTGCGCGGTTCGTCGTCTGGAAGCTGCGCCGCCGTCCACGTCCTTCTCCCGGGGCGAAGACGCGTTCGGCGCGCACCTTGCCGGTCAAGAGTCCCTGGTCGAGCGCCGCGTAGACGAGCGTGCCCGTCTCGCCGCGCTCGCCCTGCGGCAGCAGCTCGCGCTCGGCGTCGCGCGCGAGCAGGCTGTACTGCAACTGGTGGCCAGCGAGCGGCGTCGATCCGAGGATCGCCCGCGCCTCGTCGATGCCGCGGGCGTCGAAGTTCGACACGCCGATCTCGGCGATCATGCCGATCCGGCGCAGCTCGACCATCTCGCCCAAGGTGTCCGCGAGGGGCGTGTGCGGATCGCGCGCGTGGATCTGCGCCAAGTCGAGTCGCTCGACGCCCAGTCGGCGCAGGCTGCCCTCGACGCAGGCGCGGATCGCCGCGGGACGGCCGTCGCGCACGATGGCGATCTCGCGACCATCAGGGGCGCGCTGGCTCTTCGTCCCGACGAGTCGCGGGTCGCGCGCGTCGAGTCGCGCGTCCCACGCCAGCCCGACCTTTCCCAGCACCTTGGCCTTGCCGGGTCGGGCGCGCAGCGCGGCGCCGACGAGTTCCTCCGATCGACCGAACCCGTAGACGGGCGCGGTGTCGATGGCATCCATGCCTTCGTCGATGGCGACTTGCAGCGCGAGGACCGCTTCCGCCTCGTCCTGGGCGCCCCAGTAGCCGCCACCCAGCGCATAGGCGCCGAAGCACGCCACCGGCAGTTCCAGCGAGCTGCCGCCCAGACGCCTCCTCTGCATGCGCAAGAACGTAGCACGGGTCGGCGCTCCAGTCGCGGCGGTCCATCGTCCGACAACGCGTGTGCTAGTCTTCTGCGACGACCATGGCGACGAGCGCCCCTCCGACCAAGAGCGCGACCAAGGGACCGGTGTGCATCGGCGAGATCGATCGCCACGCGACCATCTCGGCGCGCGACTTCCACCACGAGTACTACAAGCGGAAGAAGCCGGTCATCATCGGCGGCATCCAGGACTCGTGGAAGGCCCGCGAGCTGTGGTCCTTCGACTACTTCCGCGCGAACTACGGCGCGAGCAAGGTCGTCTGCGGCCGCCAGTTCGACAAGAGCGTCAAGACCACCGTCGGCGCGTACATCGACTGGATGGACGACTACCGCGCCGGTCGCGCCAAGGACGAGCACCGCTCGCCGCTGTACCTCGAAGGTTGGTACTTCCGCCGCCAGCATCCGGAACTGGCCACGCACTACTCGATGCCGCGCATGTACGCGGACGACTTGTGGGAGCGGTACTGCCCGGAGCGCTGGGATCCCAAGGGCACGGCGCTGCTGCTCGGCCCCAAGGGCACGTTCACCAAGCTGCACTGGGACCTGATGAGCACGCACTCGTGGAACGCCCAACTCGTCGGCGTGAAGCGTTGGGTGCTGATCTCGCACGACCAGACCGACGACGTGTACATCGAGACGCGCCAAGGTCCGGGCTACTTCCCCGGCACGGACATCCTCGATCCTGACCTGGGCAAGTATCCGCGCCTGGCCAACCTGCGCTACTACGTCGGCGACGTGCACCCCGGCGAGACGATCTTCTTCCCGCAGCGTTGGTTCCACGAAGTCACGGCGCTCTCCGACTCCATCTCGCTGACGCACAACTACGTGTCGGCGAACAACTTGTTCCCGGTGATGGGCTCGGTGCTGCTCAATCGCCTCGGCAAGAAGAACATCTGACGCGCGTTGCGCGCCGCGCGTTCATCCCGAGGCGAGCATGCGCCAGGCGGCCTCGGCGGAGGCGCGCCGCAAGGCCTTCGCGTCGCCTTGGCCGTCGGGATGGAGGCGCGAGGACAGCGCCACCACGAAGCCGCGCGTCGCCGGATCCAGCCACAAGGAACCGCCCGTGAAGCCCGTGTGGCCGCAACTCGTCCCCGCGGGGAACGATCCTCCGCGCGCGGCGTTGCCGGGGTCGGCGTCCAAGGCGATGGTGCGCGGAGCCGATCCAGGTTCGAGCGCGCTCGGCTCCAGCAAGAGCCGGCAGGCTCGCGTGGACAACACGCGCACCCCGTCGGAGTCGCCGCCGCGCAGCACCATCCTGCACCAGCGCGCCACGTCGTCCACGGTTCCGAAGAGACCTGCGTGCCCCGCGACGCCACCCAGCGCTCGTGCGCGCGGATCGTGCACGCTTCCGCGCGACATGGAACCCCCGTTCGCCTCGGTGGGGGCGCAGCGTTCGAGCAACCACTCGCCGGGGTTGAAGCACGCCGTGCGCATGCCGCACGGATCCAAGATCCGTCGATGCACCGAGTCCTCCAGCGAACCGCCGTCGACGCGCTCGACGAGCTTGCCCAGCACGATGTAGCCGACATCGCTGTAGACGCGCCGTGCGCCGGGTCGGGAGGAAGTGGTCGAGGCGCAGATGCGTCGCCATGCCTCGTCGGGGCCGCGCGCGTAGTCGCCCATGGGGTTGGCGGCCGGCAAGCCCGACGTGTGGCGCAACAAGTGCTCGACGGTGATCGAGTGCTTGCCGGCCTCGCCGAACTCGGGCAACCATCGAGCGACCGGAGCATCGAGCGCGAGGACGCCCGCGTCGACGAGCGCCAAGACGCAGGACGCCGTGGCGATGGGCTTGGTCAACGACGCCAAGTCCCACACGGTGTCGCGAGTGGCCGCTTCGACGCGCGGTTGCACGGCTCGCCGCCCCGCGGCGGCGAAGGCCAGCGTTTCCTCGCCGCGCCCGACGAGCGCGACCGCTCCCGCCACGCGGCCGGTTTCCATGCCCGCCAGCAGCGCGGCTTGCAGTTCCGCCGCGCGCGTCGCTTGCGCGGTTTCAAGTTGAGGAACTCGCGCGTCGCCCTCGATGCGCCGCGCGGCGCCCGGCTCCGACGCCGCGCAGCCGCACCACGACCATGCGCACGCAGCCAAGGCCGCCAAGCTCGCCAGCGAAGACTGCATCGACGGATGATAGCCAGCCTCCGCGCGATCGCCCTCGTGCGCCGGACGGGTCGCAACTTGCTCGCGACGCGCTAAGATGCCCGACTACGCGCCCGTAGCTCAGTTGGATAGAGCGGCGGTTTCCTAAACCGCAGGTCGGCAGTTCGAACCTGCCCGGGCGCACCAGACTAGCGGCTCGGCGGTCGGGCTCGTTGGTACAGGATCCAACTGGTGACGATGTACTTGTCGCCCGAAGCGGGGGGCAGGCCGCGGTGGGTGTGCGTGAAGTACGCCGGCCACATGACGAGCGTCCCGCGGCGCGGCTGGATGCGGAGTCGCTGGTAGTGCCATTCGGTCTCGCCGCCCTCGGCGACGTCGTTGAGGTAGACCATGAAGGGCAGGACCCTGTGCAGCGGTTCGCCGGTCGGATCGCCCGGCGAGACCTCGGCGTGCCACGCGAAGTAGCCGCCTTCGCCGCGCGCGTAGTGCTGCATGTTCAACTCGCCCACGCGGAACACCTGCTGCAAGAGGCCAGCCAGCTCGTCGTCGGGCAGGGCGACGAGATCGTCGGGCGTCAACGGACGGGGTTCGCCGCCGCCGGAATCGCGTCGCGCGAAGGAGCTGCCCGCCAGCACCACGAAGGGATGCAGGCGCACATAGCGCAGCAGTTCCTGGCGCGTCGCCGCCAAGAGCGGCGCGACGAGGTCGGCGAAGTCGGCGCGACCCAGCAAGGACAAGTCGCGGCTGCGCTTCACGCGCGGGTCCAGCCGGCCTCCCGCGAGCCCGGGACCGACTTCTGGATGCGCGTCGAAGCGCGCGACCAGCTCGTCGCACACCGGCGCTGGCAGCGCCGCCGGGGCCACATGCACGAAGTTCTCCATGCCATGGATCCTCGGTGGGCCTCGCAAAGCGGCGATCAAGGCCGCCACGCGGCCTCTGCCGTGCGACAGGCCGTCGGTGGGCGGAGGAACCCCTCCCGTCCCCCGCGCGGTGGATGGCAGGAGAGGCGGCCTTCGTCGGCGAGGCGCTCGCCCGGATTGGCGACTGGCGCGCGACGCGGGCCTGCTTGCCTCTCGTGCGCTTAGCAAGCTAAGCTACGGCTTAGTCATGCCCTCGCCCCGCACCCGCCGACGCGCCGACCAGGCCGCCAATCCCGCACCGACGCGGGCCAAGCCGACTCGGAGCCCGGCTGCACAGTCGCCTACTCCTCCGACTCGCGCGATGTCGACCCGCCCGATGTCGACCCGCCCGATGTCGACTCGCGCGACGCCGTCCCGGACGACGCCGACCCGGACGAAGCGGGGTCGGACCACGCCTGCCGGCTCGCCCAAGTCCCCCGAGGACGCGCGCACGCGAGAACGCCTCGGACTGTCGCAAGCCGAGTTCGCCGCCGTGCTGGGCGTGCACGCCATGACGGTCAGCAAGTGGGAGCGCGGCGTGTCCGAGCCGAGCGAGCATCAGCGGCTGCTGCTGCGCGCACTCGGCGCGGCGGCTGCGGCCGGGCTGCGCGCGCCAACGGGTTCGCGTCGCGCCTGGAGTCCCGTGGCCTTCCTTGGCGAAGCCTTGGCCTTGGCGCAAGGCGGGGCGCGGATCGAGCTGGGCGCCTTGAGCGCCACCAACCGCTACTCCGGCCGCGTGGTCGAGGTCGCGCGCGGCGATGTCATGAGCAAGGTGGTGGTCGAGATCGCGCCCGGGCTGCGCATGGGGGCCGTCATCACCACGGACTCCGTCGATCGACTCGGCCTCGTCGTGGGCTCGCGCGCCATGGCCATCGTCAAGGCGACCGAAGTCATCGTCGGCAAGGGTTGAGCGTCGATCGTGCGTGCAGGCTTCGTCAACGCCTGGTTCGGTTGCGCCCTTCTCGCCGCGTGCGGAGTGGGTACGCAGGACGCGGTCGATCCCGACCACGCCACCATGCGCAGGCCCGAGGTGATGGTCTACGCGGCCATCAGCACGCGCGACGCCCTGCTGGCCCTCGAGTCCGCGTGCGAAGCGGCCCACGGCGTCGACCTCGTCTTCAACTTCGGCTCGTCGGGAGCGCTCGCGAGGCAGATCCTCGCGGGAGGCGAGGCCGACCTCTTCCTGTCGGCCGACGAGTTCGAGTTGGACCTGCTGGCGGACGACGGTTTGGTGGAGGAAGGCACGCGACGTGTCTTGTGCTCGAACCGGTTGGTCGTGGTCGAACCCCAAGGCGGGGTCTCGAACTTCGTCGCGCCCTTCGATGCAGGCCAACTGGCGACCTCCGGCGTTCGACTCCTTTCGCTCGGCGATCCCGCCAGCACTCCCGTCGGTCGGCATGCCAAGGCGTGGCTGGAGTCCGAGCGCGCGTGGGACCTCGTCGCCGAGCGCGTGATTCCGGCGATCGATGCGCGCGCGGCCTTGGCCGCCGTGGAGTCCGGCGGGGCGCAAGCAGGCATCGTCTATCGCACGGACGCGCTGCGCTCGAGCAAGGCGCGCACCGTGCACTTGGTGCCGCGCGAACAGGCCGCGCCGAGCGTGTATCCGTTGGCGGTGTTGCGCGGCCGCGCGAACCAGGCGGTGTCGGCTTGCGCGGCCTACCTGGCATCGGAGCAGGGCCTCGCCGTGTTCGCGGCCCACGGCTTCGAACCATGGTCTCCCGTCCCGGACGCCTCGAAGTAGGTCGACGCATGGAACCCGCGGTCCTGCTCGAGGTGCTGTCCACGACGCTGCGCGTTGCTTCGTGCGCGGCGCTCGTCGCAGCGCCGTGCGGCATCGCCGCGGGTTGGTGGCTGTCGCGCAAGGAGTTCCCGGGCAAGAGCGTGATGGAGACCCTGCTGGCGTTGCCCCTGGTACTGCCGCCGGTGGCGGTCGGCTACCTGCTGCTCGCCTTGTTCGCGCGCGATGGTTGGTTGGGCGAGGACGCCTTGGGCTTCGATCCGGGAGTACTCTTCACTTGGAAGGGTGCCGTGCTGGCTTCGGCGACCATGGCGCTGCCGCTGGTGGCGCGCACGGCCCGCGCCGCCTTCGATGGCGTCGACCCGCGGCTCGAACTGATGGCCCGCACCGCGGGCATGTCGCCGTGGCGCGTACGGCTGTGTGTGACCTTGCCGCTGGCGCGCCGTGGCCTCGCCGCCGCGTGCATGCTGGGGTTCGGACGCGCGTTGGGGGAGTTCGGAGCCACCGTCGTGGTCGCCGGCAACATCCCCGGACGCACCCAGACGATCGCGCTGGCGATCTTCGGCGAGATCCAACTGGGTCGCGCCGACGCGGCCATGCAACTCGTCGCAGTCGTGGCGGCGCTGGCCTTCGTGTTGTCGTGGTCCGTCGAGAGGCTGCAGGGCGCGCCGAGGCGGGATACGCGATGAGCAGTCGCCTCGAAGTCGACATCCACCTGCGCCAGCGGCAGTTCACGCTGCAAGTGCGCTGCGTCGCCGAGGTGCGCACGCTCGGCGTGCATGGCGCTTCCGGATCGGGCAAGACGAGCCTGCTCGAGGCCATCGCGGGTTGGCGCCGTCCCGACGCAGGGCGCCTCGTCGTCGACGGCCTGGCCCTGCACGATTCGGCCCGGCGGATCGACCTGCCTCCCGAGCAGCGCGGCATCGGGCATGTGCCGCAGGACGCCCTGCTCTGGCCGCACTGGACCGTGGGCCGCAACATGCGCGCGGGAGCACGGCGGCTCGACTCCGCCGGCGAGGCGCTCTTGGCGCGCACGGCGGAGATGCTCGACATCGACAAGCTCCTCGAGCGCGGAGTCGGTTCGTTGTCGGGCGGCGAACGCCAGCGCGTCGCGCTCGCCAGGGCGCTCGTCGGACGCCCGAGGCTCTTGTTGCTCGACGAGCCGTTGGCCGCGTTGGACGCGCCCTTGCGGCGCAGGATCCTCGCCTACCTGCTGCGCGTCCGCGACGAATTGCGCGTGCCGACCGTGTTCGTGTCGCACGACGCGTCCGAGGTGCAAGCCATGTGCGACGAAGTCCTCGTGCTGGACTCCGGCCGCGTCGTCGCGCAAGGGGAGCCTGCGACGGTGCTGCGCGCCGGCGCCGATGCGCAGGCGGGGTTCGACAACGTGCTTGCGGGGCTGGTGATCGAGCTGGAGGACGGCGTCGCGACGCTGGAACTCGATGGGGGAGTGCGGGCACGCGTGCCGTCGCGCGGCCTGGAGCCCGGTCGGAGGATCGCGTTCGCCGTGCATTCCGACGAAGTGCTGTTGGCGCGCGGCGCGACCGGCGTGATTTCCGCGCGCAACCGACTGCCGGCGCGCGTGGAATGCCTGGCCGATGTCGGCGGCGCCGTGCGCGTCGACGCGCGTCTGGTGGCGCAGGGTCGCGGGTCGCTGCTTTCGGCCACCGTGACGCGCGGCGCCGTGGAAGAGCTCGGCCTCGCCCCCGGAGCGGAGGTCGAGTGCGTGTTCAAGGCTTCGGCCTGTCGCGTGTGGAGCGCCCCAGGCCGGTAGCCCGGCTCAGGCGCCCGAACCCAGTCCCGCGGCGATGCGCAGCAAGTCCGCGTACACTCCGGCGGCTGTGACCTCGGGGCCTGCGCCCGGACCGCGCACCACCAACGGGTTGGCGCGGTAGCGCCCGGTGGTGAACTGGACGAGGTTGTCCGTCGAGCGCCCATGCGCCAGCGCATGGTCGGCCGGCACTTCGACCACGCCGACGCGCGCCTCGCCTTCGCGCGTCAAGCGCGCCGCGTAGCGCAGCAGCTTGCCGCGCGACTTGGCGGCGGAGAGGCGCGCCGCCATGCGCTCGTCCAGCTCCTCCAAGCGCGAGAGGAACTCCTCGAGCGGGATGCCGGCCAGCTCGGCGGGCACGAGGCCTTCGACTTGCACGTCGGCGAGGCTCGTCGTCCAGCCGCACTCGCGCGCCAGGATGACCAGTTTGCGCGCCACATCCAGCCCCGAGAGGTCGTCGCGCGGATCGGGCTCGGTGTAGCCCTCCTGCCTGGCGCGTCGCACGAGCGCGGAGAAGGGCGTGGCCCCGTCGTGGTGGTTGAACAGCCACGCCAAGGTGCCCGAGAGGATCCCCTCGATCGAATGCAGCTCGTCGCCGGTGTCGACGAGGTCGCGCAAGGTGCACAGGATCGGCAACCCCGCGCCCACGGTCGCTTCGTAGCGCCAACGCGCGCCGCCCGACGCCTCGGCGGCGCGGATCGCCTGGTGCCGCGCGAGATCGCCGGCGCCGGCTTGCTTGTTGGCCACGACGACGTGGATGCCGCGCGCGAGCCACGACGCGTACAAGTCGGCCACCGCTCCGCTCGCCGAGCAGTCCAGCATCACGGCGTGCGGCACGTGGTCGGCGCGCACGTGGTCGGCGAAGCGGGCCATGTCGAGCGGCTCCGGGCGCGCGCGCAGGGCCTCCAATGCCTCCAGCGGCGTGGCTCCCGACTCGCCCAGCCACATGGCGCGGCTGGTGGCGATGGCTCGCAATCGCAGGTCGATGCGCTGGTCGCGCAGCAGGCGCTCGCGCGTGGCGGAGAGCTGGCGCACGAACGCCGCGCCCACGTTGCCCGGACCGACGAGGCCGATGGAGATCGTCTGCGCCGACAGGTAGTAGCCCGCATGCACGGCGCGCAGCGCGCGCGTCGCGTCCGCGGCGTCGATGGCGACCGAGATGTTGCGCTCCGACGCGCCTTGCGCGATGGCGCGCACGTTGACCCGCGCGCGGCCGAGCGCCGCGAACAAGCGCGCCGCGGTGCCCGGCGTGCCGGCCATGCCATCGCCCACCACGGCGAGCGCGGCGATGTTCGCGCGCGTCGACACGCCTTGCATCTGGCCGCGGTCGATCTCCCGCCCGAAGGCCTCGCGCACGGCCCGCTCGGCGGCGGGGGCGTCCTTCTCGCGGATGACGCAGCAGATGGAGTGCTCGGAACTGCCCTGCGAGATCATCACGACCGAGACGCCGGCCTGCTTGAGGGCCGAGAAGGCGCGTTCGGCCGTGCCGGGGACGCCCATCATGCCCGCGCCCGCGATGTCGAGCAGCGCGAGGCCGGCGAAGGTCGTGACGCCCTTCACCGGAGGCGACTGCGAGGGTTCGCTCGAGATCAGCGTGCCCGGATGGTCGGGGTTGAAGGTGTTGCGGATGACGATCGGGATGCCGCGCGCGATCGCCGGCGCCATCGTCTGCGGGTGGATGACCTTCGCGCCGAAGTAGGACAGCTCGCAGGCCTCGTCGTACGAGAGGCGTTCGACGAGCCGGGCTTCGGGCACGACGCGCGGATCGGCGCTCAGCACGCCGTCGACATCGGTCCAGATGTGCAGTTCCGCGGCGCCGAACAGCGCCGCGAAGATCGCTCCCGAGTAGTCGCTGCCGTTGCGGCCGAGGGTCGTCACGCGTCCCGACTTCGTGCGCGCCACGAAGCCCGTGACGACCACCCGCGGTTCGCCACGCAGGTCCGCGAGCGCGAGCTTGGCGCGCGACTCGTCCCAATCGACCGTGGCGCCGAGCTCGCCGTGCTCGACGACCAGCGTGTCGCGCGCGTCCAGCCGGACGCAGTCGAGCCCGCGGACGCGCAGCGCGGCCTGCACGAGGAGCGACGACCACACCTCGCCCAATCCTTGGATCAGGTCGAGCAGGTCGTCGGACAAGTGTCCGACCAGCGCTTGCGCGTGCAGCAGCTCGCGCAGGCGCGCGAACTCGTCGTCGAGCAGCGCGAGCAGGCCGTCGGCGGCGGGACCGGCGACCGCGCGCCCCGCGTCCCGATGGCGCTCGCGCAGTTCGGTCCAACCTTGCGGCCACGCCGCGTCGCGAGCGGCCGCGCGCCGCGCCAGTCCGATGAGCGCGTCGGTGGCGCCCTGCATGGCCGACACCACGACCACCTGGCGTTCGCGCCGCCCGGCGAGGATGCGCGCGACGCGCTCGATGCGCGCCGCGTCGGCGAGGCTCGAGCCTCCGAACTTGTGCGCGACGAGGGGCGCGTGACCGGTCTTCATCGCCCCACACTCAAGCCTCGGAGCGGCGCGCTTGCAAACGGCTTGGCGCGCCGCCGGCCGTTCAAGGCACGAGGATGAACTCCAGCGCGTCGCTCAGGCCCACGTTGTTCGGCGCGGGGAAGCCCGGATCGCGGGTGTAGTACTGGGCGTACACGGTCGTGCCGGCGACAAGGCTCGCGTCGGCCCCGCTCGCCACCCACGCGGCGAAGTCGAAGCTGTGGACGCCGCTGCAGTCCTTCGCCTGCGCGCTGCCGCCGCTTTGCATGGCGGGCGTGCGCCGCAGCGGACCCGCGAGGCACATCGTCCCGCCCGCGAAGGGGACGGCGTCGCGGCCGCGCACGCTGTAGAGGAGCGCGCCGGTGCCGCGGTTGAGCAGTCCCGTCGCCTGCACGTGGAAGCCGGTGCCGGCGCTGGCGCTGGCGACGCCCAGGGCGCGGATGCGCGGGGCGCACCCCAGCGAGTTGGGCTTGGCTTCGCAGTAGGTCCGCGGCGCGGTGCCCGTGCCTTCGCCACGCAGCAGGAACACGCCGCGGATCCCCGCGCCCAGCACCTCGATGCGTTGCGGACCCGCGTCGCCGAGGCGTTCGGGATCGAGTTGGCCCGGGCTCGCGGTCGCGAACCAGGCCCGTCCCGCGACGGGGGCGTCGGTGTCGACGAGGCCGATCGTGGCGAATGTGCCGTCGGTCTCGACCAGCGCGCCGAGGAAGAAGGCCCCCTCGACTCCGCCGGCCGCGGGCAGGTCGTAGTCGACCCAGCGCAGGTTCGCCACCGACGGCACGACATCCGCGTGCACGCTGCGCAGCACGGCGTCGTTGGGCTGCAAATCGTCGTTGGGGTCCTCCCACACGCACAAGCGGATCGCCGTGCCGGGGCGGATGCCGCCCGGTTCGAGCATGAGTCGCACCTTCACGATGGCGTCCGGACCGCCCGTCGTGGTGAACGATTGCAGCCAAGCGTAGTCGGCGGGCGTGCCGTAGGTGATCCCGAAGTTGGGTGCGCCATCGTCGAGCGCGTAGGCCTGTTGGGCGTGCGCGGGCGGCGTGGCGATGGCGAGCAGGGCGAGGCTTGCGGCGAGCTTCATGCGGACGGACGAGTCGCCGGGGTCGCGGAATGGTCGGCGGTCTTCGTCCGACCCGGATCGTCGCCGGACCCGCGGGCCCCGCGCATCACGCCGAGTGCGAAGTACCGGCGTAGCGAGTGCTGAGGCGGACGAAGGGATCCTCGCGCCGCGACGGGCGCGCCGGCCCGGATCGTCGGCGTTCTTCGCGGATTGGCGGGCAGCGGCGCGGTGGCCCGCTGCTCGTCCGCAGCCATGCTCGTGCCGCATGCGGTCGTCGCGCCTCCGGTGGCGGGCGCGGAGACCGCCAGGCCGCGCGCGGCGCATCAAGGACGCGTCAAGGGCCGCGCGCGGTCGCACGGTTCGGCGCGGCTTCACACGGGCTTGTCGGCTCCTTCCGCGCCGACTTGCATCCCGCGCGGAGCATCTCCATCGCGCGACCTGACGGCCGTGCACGCGAACCCGTACACCAAGACGCCACCACACCCATGCTGCAAGCTCGCACCCTCGCCGCCGCCGCCCTCCTCGGCGGCATCGCCCTCGCCCAGTCCGCCGACCTGCCCCAGCGCGTCGCCGCCGGCGATGTCGGACCGAACTACGCTGTTCTGTGGGCCCGTTCCGCCACCGCCGGCACGGTGACCTTCCGCTACTCGACCGACCCGACGCTGGCCGGCGCCAGCACACGCACGGCGACCGTGGTCGACACGACCTTGCCCGCCAAGGCCTATGTGCGCGGCCTCCTGCCCGGCACGACCTACTACTACGAGGCGCAATCGCCCACGGGCGGCGTCGACCGCGGCACCTTCCGCACGCCGCGCCTCGGTGGCGGCATCCAAGGCCTGCGCTTCGGCGTCTCCGGCGACTCGCGCGGCGATTTCATGCCGGCCGGCTCGCTCTCGAACGCCGCGACCTCCAACCTCGACTTCTTCGTGATGCTCGGCGACACGATCTACGCCGACGTCGCTTCGCCCCTCGTGCCCGTGTCGCAGTGCACCACGCTCGCCGAGTTCCGCGGCAAGCACGCCGAGGTGTTGTCCGCCTTCGCGGGCGTCAACGGGGTCGGCGACCTGCGCCGCTCGACCGCGCTTTGGGCCACCATCGACGACCACGAAGTGACGAACGACTTCGCCGGCGGCGCCGCTCCCTCGAGCGACCCGCGCTTCGACCTCGTCGGCGCCTACATCAACGAGACCAACCTGTTCCGCAACGGCATGCGCTCCTTCACGGAGTACATGCCGAGCCTGCGCCTGGCCTACGGCCAGACGGGCGACGCCCGCACCGCGTTCAAGCGCAAGCTGTACCGCAAGATGGCCTACGGCACCGACGCGGCGCTGATGGTGCTGGACGCGCGCTCCTTCCGCGACCAGTCGCTGCCCGGCGTCGCCAATCCCAACGATCCGGCCCAGGTGTTCGGCTTCCTCGCCGCCAGCTACGACCCTTCGCGCACCATGCTCGGTCGCGCGCAGGTCGACGAACTCAAGGCCGACCTGCTCGCCGCCGAGCAAGCCGGCATCAAGTGGAAGTTCGTCATGGTGCCCGAGCCGATCCAGAACCTCGGCGTGGTCGCCGCGCAGGACCGCTACGAAGGCTACGCCGCGGAGCGCGCCGAGGTGCTCGCGCACGTCGCCTCCAACAACATCAAGAACGTCGTCTTCGTCGCCGCGGACATCCACGGCACGATCGTCAACAACCTGACCTTCGCCGCCAGCCCCGGGCAGCCGCAGATCCAATCGGGCGCGTTCGAGGTCACGACCGGCTCGATCTCGTACAACCAGCCGTTCGGACCCACGGTGGTGGGCCTCGCCACGGCCTTGGGGCTGCTGACGCCCGCGCAGGTCGCCTTCTACCAGTCCTTGCCGATCCCCGGAAAGGATGCGTTCGTGCAGCAGTTGATCGACCAGCAGGTGTCGCCGTTCGGCTACGACACGGTGGGCCTCGCGGGCGCGCCGATCAACGCCACGCTCAACGCGGGCGGCTGGTCCGCGACGCACACCTTCGGCTGGACCGAGTTCCAGCTGGCGCCCGTCACGGGCGAGTTGAGCGTCACGACCTGGGGCGTGGAGCCGACGGCGACCACCTTGCCGCCGTTCATCGTGAGCAACTTCACCGTCGTGCCGCAGTGAGCGGCGCGACGCCCCCGTGAGCGCAGGCGGCTGCACGCCAAGCGGCAGCCGTGTTGCGGAGAGTTGACGAGCCCGGGGGGGCTCGGGAGCGGAGCTCGGGACCAGTGGTACCGGGCTCCGCCCTTTTCCGCGCGGTGCGCCAGGAGCTATCGTCCCGGCGCCATGCGAAGCACGCGTCCCGACGGTCCCGAGAGCGAAGCGCCCGAAGGCGGCGGTTGGCGCGCGCGCATGTGGCGCGTCGTGTTCCTCGCGGACACGCCCGCGGGCCGCGCCTTCGACCTGGTGCTGCTGTGGGCGATCCTCGCCAGCGTGCTGGTCGTGATGCTCGACAGCGTCGAAGCGCTGCGGGCCGCGTGGGGGCGCTGGTTCATCGCGCTGGAATGGGGCTTCACGATCCTCTTCACCATCGAGTACGCGCTGCGGCTGTGGTGTTCGAAGCGCCCCATCGCCTACGCGCGGAGCTTCTTCGGCGTGGTCGACCTGCTGGCGGTCCTGCCCAACTACCTCAGCCTGCTCCTGGGCGGATCGCACTACATGGCCACGGTGCGGATCCTGCGCCTGATGCGCATCTTCCGCATCCTGAAGATGATCCACCACGTCGAGGAGGCGAACGTGCTGCTGCACGCCCTGCTGGCCTCGCGACGCAAGATCTTCGTGTTCATGACGAGCGTGCTGGCGCTGGTGTGCGTCGAAGGCAGCCTGATGTACGTGCTCGAGAACCGCGACGGCTCGCGCTTCGAGAGCATCCCGGCCTCGATCTACTGGGCCATCGTCACGGTCACGACCGTGGGCTACGGCGACATCGTCCCGGCGACGGTGGCGGGCAAGATGCTGGCTTCGTTCATCATGCTGACGGGTTTCGCCATCCTCGCCGTGCCCACCGGCATCGTCGCCGCGGAGATCGGGCGCGAAGTCATGGTGCGCAAGTCGGCGTCGGGCCACGAGAGGACCTGCGCGGCCTGCGGCCACCACGGCCACGAGGCCGAAGCGCGGCACTGCAACCGCTGCGGAGCGTCGTTGTAGCTGCGGACTCGGGCCCATGGCGGGGGGCCCGGTCATGGCCTAGCTTCTGCGCCAGTCGCGACGGCGGACCGCGTCGCGTGGAGCCCGAGACGCATGCGAAGAGAAGAAGCGCGACCCGAACCCCGATCCCCCGACCTGCGCCGCGTGGTGCGCGAAGGCTACGCCGCCATCGCGCGCTCCGATCCGTCCGCCGGCTCGTGCTGCGGCCCGCAAGGGGGCTGCGGCGTGCGCACCGACGCCGAGACGCTCGCGCGCCAGATCGGCTACGACGCGGCGGAGATCGCCGCGTTGCCCGAGGGATCGAACCTGGGCTTGTCCTGCGGCAACCCGGGCGCCATCGCGGGCCTCGGACCATGCGAGACGGTGCTCGACCTCGGTTCCGGCGCGGGCTTCGATTGCTTCCTCATGGGGCCGAAGGTCGGCGCCGACGGACGCGTCATCGGCGTGGACATGACGCACGAGATGCTGGCGCGCGCGCGTGGCAACTTGCCGCGGTACCGCGAGCGCACGGGGCTCGACAACGTCGAGTTCCGGCTGGGCGAGATCGAGCACCTGCCCGTCGCCGACGCGAGCGTCGACTGCGTCATCAGCAACTGCGTGCTGAACCTGTCGCCGGACAAGCCGCAGGCCTGGCGCGAGATCGCGCGCGTGCTCAAGCCCGGCGGACGCGTGGCCATCTCCGACATCGTGCTCTTGCGGCCCTTGCCGCCGGCGGTGGCGGCCGACATCGAAGCGCTCGTCGGCTGCGTCGCGGGCGCCGCGCTGGTGGACGATGTCGTGGCGCAAGCGCGCGCCGCCGGGTTGGTGGCGGTGCGCGTCGAACCCAGGCTCGACTACGTGGCGGCCATGGAGGACGCCGCCGACCCCCTGTACGCGCGCATCGCCGCGGCGCTGCCCGCCGGTGCGCGGATCGGCGACCATGTCGCCAGCGCCGAGATCCTGGCTCGCAAGCCTGGTGTGCGGGCGTCGTGTTGCTGAACCGGCTCGCGTAGGGCTTTCCCCGCCGATCCACGAGGAGTTCGCATTCCCGTCCAGGGGAGTCGGGCCAGCCCACGCTTGGCCGGCTCAAGCACCCGGCATTTCTTGCCGATGCACAGCGTCGCCCCGGCGCGAGGAGTTCGCGGGCGGTTCCCGCGCACCTGCGGAGCGCCGTCGCGCGCGTCGCGTCGAAACGGTCGCCCTTCGGCGGTCGCGACGACCGCGCGGGGCATAGAGGAACGCCTGTGAACAAGCTCACCTGGGGTATCGCGGCCGCCACGGCCTCCACCCTCGCCATCGTCGCCGCCATCGCCATCCCCTGGCCCCGAGGCTCCGCTTCCGGCGACGAGGCGCGGACGACTCCCTCGCGAGCAGGCACGACCGGCGGCCTCGGCTTGGCCATCGAGCTGGTCGACGCCGACGGCGTTCCCGTGCCGGGCGCGCGCGTGCTGTGCGCGCCGGCCGGCGCAGGAACGGACGGATGGAGCATCGCCCGGGCCGGCCAATCCAATCCAGGCGGCATGGCGCTCCTGGCGCCGCTCTCCTCGGGTTGGTCGAACATCGCCGTCATGGCGCCCGGCCGCCTCGCGCGGATCGATGCGCTGGACGCCGGTTCCGGCGAAGGGCGCCTGGTGCTCGAGCCCGGCAGCGACCTTGTTGTCAAATTGACTGGACATGGAACGGCCGGCGCCGGCGCGTGGATGGTCGCCGCGCGTCCCTTGGACGCGGGTGGCGAGTGCGCGTCGCGGTTCGCCGCGGCCCTCGACGCCTTCGACGCCTTCGAGGCCGCGGCCGGACGCGGCGGAAGCCTGCGCACCGACGACGGCGCCAGCCTGCGTCGAGCGGACGACCAAGGCGAGGTCGCGTGGAGCGGCCTGCCGCGCTGCTCGGTGCTCGTCGAAGCATGGCCGTCCGCGGGCGGCGACAGCTTCCTGCCCGCGCAAGGCGCGCAAGTGCACCGCCAGGTCGTCGACTTGGCCGACGCGAACCACGCCATCCGCCTGGTGGTGGCGCCGCGCGGCGAGTTCGTGGTCGAAGTGCTCGACGGCGGTCGGACCGCGGCGCAGGGCACCACGGTGCTCGTCGCGTCGTGGAACGAGCACGACGGCGCGCGCGGCCTGCTCGCCGGTCGCGTGGATGGCACCGGCACGGTCGTGTTCCGCTCCGATCTGCCCGCGGGCGGCTCGAAGCTCGTCGCCTACGCCAATCTGGGAGCGCGCTGGGCCGTGACGAACGCGCTGCGCATCGAGGAGCTCGACCGCCTGCGACTCGAACTGCCGCCCGCCGAGGCCAAGCCGCTGTCGATCCGCTGCGTCGACGCGGACGGGAACGTCCTGCAGCCCACGCACCTCGAGGTGCTCGACGCCGGTCCCTTGGCCGCGCACGGCTTGCCGCACGCGCGCCTGTGGATGTCCGCAGGCGAGTCGACGACCTGTCCGGTCGTGCACCCGCACGGCTCCATGCGGGTCGCGGCCACGATCGACTCCGCGCGCCATGCCGGACTGCGCGCGCACGCCATCGTCGACGTGCAACCCGGCGCGGAGTCCATCGATGTGGTCTTCCCGCCCGCCTCCTCGGCGCCGACCCGTGGAAGCGTCGAGTTCACCTTCGAAGGTCTCGGCGAAGACGTCGGTCTCGCCTTGACCTGCCATGGCGCGATGCAGCGCGATTGGCGCGGCACGACGACCAACGGCAAGACGACCCTTCCGGGCTTCGCGCCCGGCGCGAGCAGCTTCGTCGTGCGCACCGGCGATGGTCGCGTCGCGCGCGGCGTGGTCGACGCCCGCGCGGGCGAGACCACCCGGGTCTCGTGCCGGCTCGAACCCGAGGCGAGCCTCGTCTGCGAACTGTCCGACTCGAGCACCAGGACCCGCTGGACCCTGCTGGGTTGCGACGCGTCGGGCGTCCCGACCGTGGTGCTCGCCGAAGGCCAGGCCGAAGCGGGCGAGTCCACCATTCGCGTCGATGGCTTGCCGGCCGGCGCCGCCCAGCTCGTGTGCACGCGCGGCGGCCCGGGCTCCGAGCCGGGCGAGCGGCGGACGCTGACGAGCATCGTGCTCGAGTCGGGCTCGAAGCGCGGCGCGCGCGAGTCCGATGGCGCCGAGGGAACGCGCCTCCAGCTTGATTGGCCCGCCGACATGGAGGTGCGACTCGTGACCTTCGAGTTGCAGCCCGAAGGCGCCTCCAAGTCGCATGCGCCCCTGGCCTTCTGGAGCCGGCGCGTGCCCAAGGACGCCAAGGACCTCGTCCTCGACGGCTTGCCGCGCGGACGCTGGATCGTGACCGCGTGGCCGCGCGCCGGCGCGGAAACGCACAGCGGACGCGCGAGCTTCGTCGCGCAGGACGAAACTCTCGCGGTGCGCTTGGTTCCGTGAGGGGCTAGCGCACCAAGTCTTGCCAGCGTCGGCACTCGACGCAGTCGCAATCGCGCGCGATCAAGGCCGCGTTGGAGCCGTGCTCCGGCGCGGCTTCCGTTCCGGCGTAGCCCAAGGCCTGCAGGGTCGCGGCCATCGCCGATCCGCGCGAGTTGCGTCGGCCCCAACGCAGCGCTTCGCGGCGCGAGAGCCAGTCCACCAAGTCGCCGCGCAGGTCGCGTGCGCGCTCCACCTCGTGCCCGGCGAGATCCACCAACGCCTCCGGATCCGCCTGCAGGTCGTACAGCTCGACGGAGTGACGCGCCTTGCGCGGCGACAGCTCCTGGCTGTCCGGATGGTGGTCGACCAACGACAACACCACTTGCCAAGGCCAGTCCACCAACGCCGCGGAGGTGCCGTGCGAAGAAAGCAGGTGGATCGGTTCGGGTCGCTTCTCCTTGGCGAGCAGGTTGCGTCCGGGGAAGCGCGCCTGTCGCAGGTCGGCGAGATCAAGCAGCGTGCGCCCGAGGTCGTTGTTGAGGACGAGCTCGTCGCGCCGCGCGCCTTGCGGCGCGCCGGGCCAGGCGAGGATCAAGGGGACGCGCGTCGTCTGCGGGTACAACTCGGCGTGGTCCCACCAGACGCCATGCTCGCCGAAGCTCTCGCCATGGTCGGCCGTGAAGGCCACGATGGCCGTGCGCATGCGGGGGCGCTCGAGCAGCCGCGCCAGCTCGCCATCGAGGTAGCTGGCCTCGCCGTCGTAGTTGGCCACGACCCAGTTCGCGTCCTCCACGCCGGGCATGTGCGCCGGGACGCGCTCGACGGGCAAGGCGCGCGCGGTCGCCTGCGCGGCGAGGGGATCCGCCTCGTAGTAGGCCTCCGCCGCGCCCTTCGGCGGCGCATAGGGCGTGTGCGCGTCGAACAGATGCAGCCACACGAAGAGCGGTCGCCCGTCCAGCTCTTCCAACGAGCGGTTGAGGTACGTGATCGTCTCGCCCGCGCGCCGATCCGGTCGCGAGGTCTGCAACATGCGGTCGAAGCCTTGTCCCAGGCCGCTCCACTCGTGGGCGAGGTGTCCGGCGCTGACGGCCGCGATCGTGTGCCAGCCGGCTTCGCGGAAGGACTCGGCCAGGGTCGGCGCGTCGTCCGACAGGCGCGAGTCGTTGTCCATGATTCCCGTGTCGCGCGGATGGCGGCCGGTCAGGATCGCGACGTGCGAGGGCAAGGTGACATTGGTGGTGGCGAAGCACCGTTCCATCAGCACGCCGCGCGCCGCCAGCGCATCGAGCACGGGCGTGCGCGTCCTGCCGCCCGCCGCGCCCAGATGGTCGGCGCGGTGCGTGTCCGACGTGACGAGCAGGACCGTGGGAGCCGTGTCCCCGGGCGTCAGCACCTTCGGTTCGCTCACGGCGCACAGTTCCGGCGCGCCGCTCCTCGACTCCAGTTCGAAGCGCACATCGAGCTCGTGGCCGGCGTGTTCGCCGAGCGGGAGGCGCACCCAGTGCCAGGCGCTGGGCTCGTCGCCCGGTTCGATGGGCAGGATGTGCCTGCGCTCCGAATGGCCCGGGCGCGAGAGGATCACGGACAGGACAGGGGGCTCGCCTCGGCGGCGCAGCGCTTGCGGCACGCCGTAGGAGAAGCCGATCTCCGCGCCGTGCTTGTCGGACAAGTGGAACCCCAGCGGCGTGTTGCTCGACAGCCCGACGCCGCGCCGCAGATCGTCGCCGATGGCGATCAATCCGGCGCCGCGCTGCACGTCGGGGAGCCGGTCCTCGAGCGGCATCTCGAGCAAGTCCACGCTCGCGTACACCACCGGCCCGCCGCCGCGCACCCGCAGGACGAGCGCATCGGCCTGCGCGGCGTCGATCGCGAGCGGGACCTCGATCGTGGCCGCTTCCAGCGTGGTGCCTGCGACCAGCGGCGATTCGGCGTAGTGCAGGCGTTCGTCGCCACGCCACAGCTCGACCTCCAGCGCGTCGACCCGGCGGATCAACAGCCGCGGCCTGACGACATCGAAGGCGCGGCCGGGGCGAAGCGGGATGCGCAGCGACTTGGGTCCGGCGCCGTCGAGCATCAGGGCCGCGGCGCCGTCCACGGCGACGTCGCGGCGCGACTCCGCGTCGATCCGCAAGTCCTCCGTTCCCTGGCGGGCCTCCCACACCGTCGCGGTCACGCGTTCCTCCTGCACGACGAGCGCGGAGGTGCTCAGTTCCGGTCGGTCGACCACCGCGGGGCGGCCTTGCTCCGCGGAAGGTGCGCAGGCGCAGGCGAGGAGCAGCAGGGCGGGGACGCGCGGGATTCGCATGTACAGGCCGCGCGGCGAGGGTCCGCGCCTCCTGCAGTACAACCCGCGCCGCTCGCGTTGGTTTCCTCGAACGAGGCCAATTCCCGGCATGAATCCGGTGAATCCGTCAGGGCCGCATTCGTCTTGCTCCGCTTTTCACAGGAATTCACGGAACACGTGTGCCGTCGGGCGAGGCAGGGACCCCGACGCGCGACGGCTGGCGCATGGCGAACCGCGCCGGACGTACTCGACGGCCCATGCGCGAGGCGGTCCTTCAGCGCGGCCAGTCGAGCACCTGTCCGTCCGCGCCCAGTCGCTCGCGCAGCGCGTGGTACGGCAAGTCGTGCAGGTCGACGGCGCGTTCGAGCGCGAGGCAGGCACCCGTCGCCGCCGATTGCCCGAGCACCATGTAGACCGGTTCCATGCGGATCGAACCGTAGGCGATGTGCGTCGCGGACAAGCACACGGGCACGACGAGGTTGGAGCACTGCTCCCGCTCCGGCAGCAGCGCGCGCCACGCGATGGGGTAGGGACGCGGGACGCGCACTTGCACATCGCCTTCGTTGCGCACCCGGCCCGCCGCGTCCGCGTGGCGTTGGACGTTGTGCGAGTCCATCGTGTACGCGCCCAGTCCCACCGGGTCGTCCACCACGGCGCGGGACATGCAATGGTGCTCGGTCATCGTGGCGACCCCGCGCAAGCGGCGAGCTTCGCGCACGTAGATGAGCGGCGGCCAGCCGTCGGTGGCTTCGAACTCGTCCTTGGCGGGGCCGCACCGCGCGATCTCCTCCCGCACTGCGCGCGGAACGCGCGGGTGGTGGGCCAGCGTCCACATCAAGCCTTGCTGCCAACGCTTGTGGGCCGCGTGCAGCTCCGCGCGCCGCGCGTGCGAGGCTTCGGGCCACTCCCAGTTGCCTCCGATCCAGTCGGTGGAGACGGCGCCGTTGTTGTTGGCGTCGGTCTTGCGGTTGGGCATCCACAAGGGATGCCAAGGCGCCATCGTCGATCCCGCGTCGAAGTGCCTCAGCAGCAGCTCGTGGTCGCGTTCGTCGTAGTCGATCGGCTTCGGCCAAGGCCTTCGGTTGGCTTCGACGTCCGTGACGCACATGCGGAAGCAGTAGGCCTGCACCTTGCGGTCCGCGCCGCCCTCCGGGCCCGGCCCGGCTTCGATGCCCGGCAGGAGCGGACTGGCGGGATCGGCGGGATCGACGCGCGCGGAGACAGGATGGGCGAACTGGTGCTTGGTGGCCCGGGCGACCTGCACTCCGTTCAGCGACTCGCCGTGCTCGGCGTTCGCCTCGCGCCCGACCCGGAAGGACGCGCCGGCCGCCGCCAGCAGGTCGCCTTCATGGCTGCAATCGAGCCACATGCGCGCCTCGATGCGCGTGCCGTCCTCCATGCGGGCCGCGACGATCCGCGCGCCGACCTTGTCGACGCTGGCGCGGTTGTCGCCCGCCTCGGGCCGCAGGAGCCTGGTTCGCAGCGGTTCGAGGCCGACTTCGCCGAGCCACCCGGCGAAGATGGCGCTCGCCACGGAGGGCTCGAAGGTCCAGGCCGCGTCGGCGTCGCGCGCGTGGCCGAGTCCGTCGCGCAGGTAGTCCTCGCGGGTCTCGCGCGTCCAGCTCCCCGGGGCGTCGTAGTGGCGCTTGACCGCGCGATAGAACTCGCGCGCCAGGCCGCCGATCGCCTGCTTGTCGCCGATGTCCGTGGCGCCCAGTCCGCTCGCGGACAGGCCTCCCACCCAACCGTCGCAATCGACCAGCACCACGCTCCGCCCCATCCGGCGCGCCTGCACGGCGGCCACCACTCCGGCGGACGTGGCGCCGTACACGCACACATCCGCCGCGACGACGCGCGACGCTGGTTCCGCGCGGCGGGTCGCGGCCCCGGGAGCGGCGACGCGGCACGAGGCGGCGAGGACGATGGCCATGGCTAGGAAGGTGGGCGTGGCTGCCTGCATGCTCCCCAGCCTAGCGGCGCATCGGCCGAGGCGCGCATGCGGCGCGGCCTGCGTCCGACTCGCCCCCGGAGTTCGCCCTCGTGCGTAGGTGGTCTTGTCCGGAATCCTTGACAGGATCGATCGTGGTCGCAGCGCGGGGAATCTCCGGCCGTCCGCGGCGAAAGTCCTGATCGCCCGCGACGCGACCTTCCGATGCATCCAGCACGGTCGCGCGTCCGCGTCCACCACCCGCTTCGAGCGGTGGGCGGCGAGCCACCGTCCCGTCCGTCCGCAGCGAAGGGGAGTCGCCATGCGCCGGTCCATCCGCTCGTCGTCGTGCTTCGCGGCGTTCGCCGCCACGCTGGTCGCGTCCAGTGCGCGCGCCCAGTCCCCCTCGGGGATGCTGGCCTCCGCGGGCCTCGGAGGAGGCTTGCATGTCGCGTCGCTCG
Source organism: Planctomycetia bacterium (assembly GCA_046341775.1). GTDB lineage: Bacteria > Planctomycetota > UBA1135 > UBA1135 > SXXH01. The sequence goes on along the minus strand of JBKDQQ010000082.1, from coordinate 33,453 downwards.
ACACGCTGCTCGTGCAGGCGGTCGACGCGTGGCGCTTCCGCTCGGTCGCCATCGCCGCCGACGGAGGGACCATCGTGTGGGACCACACCGGGGTCGCGCTGCGACCATTCGGCGCGACGCGCCACAAGGACGTGGCGGTGGGCGAGCAGCACGTGCTCGCCTTGCGCCTCGACGGCGCGCTCGATCATTGGTGCGCGAACGCCTACGCCTGCGCGCAATGGAACAGCGCGCCGCCGACGGATCTCGGGCCGGTCGTGCAGGTGGAGGCCGGCTACGGACACAGCGTGGTGCTCCAGGCCGACGGTCGCGTGCGCGCGTGGGGCCTCGACGACCACGGCCAGTGCCAAGTCCCCGAGCCTCCATCCGCGGTGGTGGCGATCGCGGCGGGCGGAGCGCACACCTTGCTGCTGCTCGCCAACCACGATGTGATCGGCTTCGGCGACGACAGCCACGGGCAATGCTCGCTGAACGCGGGCGGAATCGCCGCCATCGCCGCCGGGGCCGCGCACAGCCTCGCCGTGCGCTTCGACGGTTCGGTGATCGCGTGGGGGCGCAACGACGACGGCCAATGCAACGTCCCCGACGACCTCGGGCCGTGCGTGGCGGTCGCCGCAGGAGAGCGCCACTCGGCGGCGTTGCGCGCCGACGGTACCGTGCGAGCGTGGGGCTGGAACGGCCACGGACAGACCTCGGTGTCGACGGAGGCCAAGCGTTGCATCGCGATCGCCGCGGGCTCGGTCGACACCTTGTACGTCACGCGCGATTGCGACGGGAACGAGGTCGAAGACGCCATGCAGCTCGAGGGAGCACGCGAGCAGGATTGCGACGGCGATCTCGTGCTCGACGCGTGCGCGGTGCGCTTCGGCGTGCGCGCGGACATCAACGGCGACCTGCGTCCCGACGCCTGCGAGGAACGCAGTCGCGCCCTGTGCTTCGGCGACTCCGGCGCTTGTCCCTGCGGCTCGGGCGCCGCCGGATCAGGTTGTCCGAGCTCCAGCGTGCCGGAAGGCGCGCGCCTCTCCTCGACTGGCTTCTCGAGCATCGTGGCCGACGAGTTGCTGTTGCGCGTCGAGGGCTTGCCGCGCACGACTTCGCTGGGCTTCTACCAAGGCACGCAGACGCTCGCTGGAGGCATGGGAGTCGCCTGGGGCGATGGCGTGCGCTGCGTCACGGGATCCCTGGTGTGGCTGGGACGAGCGCGCACGCAGACCGGCGGGTGCGAGTGGCCGCCCTCGGGCATGAACCTCTCCACCAACGGCCGCATCGCGGCCGAGGGCTTGGGCGCGCGGTACTACCAGGTGTGGTACCGCGACGCCGACCCGTCGTATTGCACGCCGCACAGGCACAACTTCAGCAACGCGTTGCGCGTCGAGTGGGTGCCCTAGGCCGCCGCGCGCGAGGCCCGCGCCGCGCCCGGCTCAGTCGAGCCAGCCGGCGCGCGGACCCGCCCCGCCGTTGGCGCCGAGCGCGTCCAACGTCGCGCCCGCGACCCCTGCGGCGTCCGCGAGGCGCAGCACGCCTTGCAACGCGCCGGCGAGCGGCGCGAGAGGCGAGCCCTTGACGATCCCGCCCTCGATCAGCGCCAGCGCCGCGTCGCTCGACAAGAGCTCGGCCGCGGTGCCGCAGGCCGTGCGCACCGCAGGATCCGCCTTCCAGCGCTGGTCGAGGCGCAACGCCTCGACGCCGTCCGCCGCGGCGCGTTCCAGGCAGCGCGCCAACGCCGCGCGCGCTTCCGCCTCGCGCGCGTCGAGCCAGCGCTCCTCGGCGCCCTTGTTCTTCGAGCTCATCGGACTTCTCCCGTGGCGATGCGGCCCATGGCCTCCTCGAACGACTCCAAGGCGCGCGCTTGCGCGCGACGACGCAGCCACCACGCGCAAGCGGCCACCAGCGCGAGGATGGAGGTCCCGGTGGCGAGGTTCGCCAGCCAGTCGCGTCCTCCCGAGAGTTCGTGCAGCAGCTGGGACCAGCCCACGACGGCGTAGGCCACGCCGGCGAGGAGCAGCGGTCCCAGCGCGAGCAGCGCGACGACGCCCATGATCGCGCGTCGCGCCAGCCGGCGGAGCAGGAGCTTCCTGCGTTCCGCCCGGACGAGGAGCAACGTGCGCATGTGCGTCCCCGCTTCGCCGAGGTCGGCGAGCAGTCGGCTCAAGGCCGCCTGCGCCTCCTCGTTTCCGCGGGCTTGGGCCGAGCCGCGGCCATCGGCCACCGGCTCCGCCATCCCGGGTCGCGTGCTCGCCTGCACCATGGCGCGCCTCAGCGACGACGGCCGACGAGCAGGCCCACCGCCAAGCCGACGCCCGCCGCGACCAGCACCGACTTGATCGGGTTGGCGCTGACGTAGGTCTCGAACTTCTGCTCGGCCTGCACGACGGTGTCCTTGCCGCGCTGGTACAGGCTGCGCTGCGCCTCCGCGTGCTCGCTCGGCGCTTCGGCGCCGAGCTTGCGGGTCTGGTGGGGCATCAGTTCGGTGGGGGCGAGATTCTGCGCGCTCATGGCGTGCTCCTGTCGTCTCTGCTTGCGGTTCGTCGATGCGCGCCGCGCGGGACCACTGCGGTCCCGCCTGGCGCACCAGCAATGTGCGCCCCGCGTTCGTCGAGGGCGATTCGCAGCGTGGTCGATGCGCTCGGCGCCATGTGCGTAGCCGCACCGCGCCATCCTGCGCAGTGCTCCGCCCGCCAAGCTCGTCGTGCGCCCGCCTGCGCGTGGTGGCTGCGCTCCACGGCCCATGGCGCTGGCGGAACGACGCGGCGAAGCTCCGCTGTGGAGCCCCCGGATGAAGATCACCATCAACCTGTTGACCGTCGTCGGCATGCCCGCCGCGCGACCCGCGACCCTGGCCTCGGCCATGGCCTTGCCGCCATCGCTGCTCGAGCTCGCGTCGCCCGACGCGGAGTCCCTCCGCGACGACGAGGAAGTCCATGTCATCTCGACCACGCCCGGATCCGTGGCGCAACTCGACGGATGGCGCGTGCGCCTCGATCCGGATCGCGTCGAGCTGCTCGACATCCACAGCGACCTGCGCATCGTGTTCAGGCGCCTCGGTGCGCAATGGGTGCTCGACCACGGGGAGTGATGCGCGTCGCGGCGGCTTGCTAGCATGTGGACGCGGGACCTCCCGCGCTCCATGCGATCCTCCCCCGTGTCCCGGCGCCTCCTGTGCGCCTGCCTGTCCTTCGCCTGCGCCAGTTGTGCTTCCATCGCGCCGCGCGAACCGCGCTGGCGGCCGGGCGAGTGGATCCTGCAAGGGCAGGCGGGACTGCGCACCTTCGATGTCGCGGAGCGCGAGGCGGACACGGTCTCGGTCGAGGTGGACGAACTGTCCCCCGCTCCCTTCGTCGGCGGCGGCGGCCAATGGAAGCATGGCGAAGGCCCCGTCGATGTCGGCGCCGAGGTCATGCTGGGGCTGGGTTGGCGCCCCGGGTTCGTAGGCGTGTACTTCGATAGCGCCACGGGCGCCGCCGTGCAGGTGGACATCGACGCCTTCGTCGCCGATCTGGGCGGCGGTCTGTTCGCCAGCACCTTCGTGGCCGACCGGTTGCGCGTCCATGGTGCCGTCGGTCCGCTCGTGCAGATCGTGGCCTACTCCGAGTCCGACCCCGACATCGACGGCGCGGAGTTCGACGCCAGCGGCTTCGGCGCCGGTTGGTATGCGCGCGGGGGAGTGGAACTGCTCGTCGCCGACGGAGTCATGATGGGCGTCGGGGCTCGCTGGACCGACACGCGCACCAACCTCGGCTCGGATCTCGGCGACTTGAGGTTGTCCGGCGTCGATTGGTTCCTCTCGGTCAGCACGGGGTTCTAGTCGTGGCGAAGCCGAAGCGCGACGGACCTTCCAAGCCCGATCCGCGCGTCGAACTGCCCGAGGGCGAAGTGCGCCTGGTGCACAACCCCTTCGCGGCCCACTTCGGGCGTGGCGAGGGCGCGCGGCTGGAGGAGCGATCGCAGCCCCGGCCCGTCGGCGAGCCTGCGCGCGCGCCAGCGCGGCTCGTCGTGCGCCGCGAACGCGCCGGGCGCGGCGGCAAGGGCGTGACGATCGTCGAGGGCGAACCCTTGCAAGGTCGCGACTTGCCCGCGCTCGCCAAGGAACTGGCGCGCGCCTTGGGTGCGGGCGTGCGCGTGGAGTCCGGCGCCATCGTCGTCCAAGGCGAACAGGTCGAACGCGTGGTCGCCTGGCTGGCGTCCCGGGGTTTCGGTCCGGTCGTCGTCGGCAACTAGTCGCGCGCGTCGCGCAGCGGCTCGATGCGCGCCAGCGCCACCGTGGTGGCGTCGTCGAGGCCCGACAGTTCGACCACGTCGCCGGGCCGCGCGTCACGCAGCCACAGGGTGTCGCAGGTCGCGAGGTCGTGCGGTTCGTCCTCGCCCGAGACGCGCACGCGCAGGTCGCCTGCGACGATGTGCATCACGAGGTGTCCGCGGTCGAAGTCCTCGAGCAGGCGCCGACGGCCGAGGGGCGACCAAAGCAGCGTCCCGCGCCAGAGTCCGCGCGCCACGAGCAGGTTGAGGTCGACCACGGGCCCCATCGGCAGCTCGACGCTCGTCGTCGATTCACCATCGAAGCGCGCGCATTCTCCCTTGCGCACCCGCCGCGGAGCCGCGTCCGGGTCCAAGCGCAGGGCAAGGTCGCCGGACAGGGGCATGAGCAGTCGGTCGTAGCCCGGAAAGAACGAGAACGGGCCTGGCCGGGCGCACTCGGCCCGTGCCAAGCGCCAGTCCAGCCGGGGTGTCGCCAGGGAAGCACCCGCAGGCCACACAGCCAATTCTTGGGTTCTTCCGCCCCCGTTCTTCCAAAGCGACCACCGGAGGTCATGCGCTCGAATGAGGGTGAGGCCGGGCATTGGATCCAACGCCCATTTGCGCGCGTAACGGGCTTGGTGGCAAGGGTCGCGTGCTGAGACGGCCGCATCCGTGCGACAAGAAACAGCGTGGAAGAGTGCCGTCGCAAAGCCCCCTGCGTGCACGATTTCCAGAAAATGGATCGCGAGTCTCAGGAATAGGATTGACCCGACCGCAAATGCGGCTACCTTATTCCTGCCCATCTAGAAGGGTTTTCCTGCGCCAGCAGGCAAGCCCTTCAGCGACAGTTCCTAGTTCCCCCTACCCCTCCCCAGGTAGAAATGCTCCCGATCTCACGTACCCTTGCGTGCATGTTGGCTGCTTCGGCAGCCGCTGCGGCGAATGAAGGTATTCCCTCTAACGGACGCCCTAGTCCGTTGTTTGGTGCTCAGCCCTTCACCCAGAAGCTCCTGCTGTTCGAGGAATTCGGCACGACCCCGCTGGCCGCTGGTCAAGTCCCCGGCGGAGCCCAAGGCATCGCCGGAGACCCCGGTCTCCCCGAGGATCCCGAGCACAAGTTGCCCTGCCCCGAGGTGACGGACAATTGTCCCGCGGGTCCCGAGTTGGACGCCTTCCTGGACAGCGACAAGCGTCTGCGCGGCGCGCCTCGGCGCGAATCGCGCATCGACCGCCAGAACCCGTTCAAGACCCAGATCGAGGCGCACCTCGGACGCACGCTCGTGAGCGCCCCCGAAGACGGTCGACCGTACGGTGAAGGCTGGTCGCACCAGCGCTTCGAGGAGTTCCCGCCGCTCGACTACTTCTCGAGCGCCCAGACCGGAGCGCGCGTGAACAACGGCCTGCGCAACGACATGCAGCGCCACGGCTACGCGCTCGGCGAATTCGGCCCCGGCGGCTTGTACCACAACACCGTCGGCGCGCCCGGGTTCGAGGGCACGACCGCGGGCATCGCCCCCAAGTTCCACCCGAACATGCCGGTGCAGGACCCGCGCGCGCTGTGGACCTTCGATGGCACCTTCCCGGCCAAGCTGCTGATGGGGCGGCACGGTCGCGGGATCATGTTCCGCCACCACAACGCCTTGCCGATCGATCCGGCCGCGAACATGGGGTTCGGCCACCACACGATCTCCACGCACGAGCACAACGGGCACAACCCGGGCGAGAGCGACGGCTTCGCCCACGCCTACATCTATCCCGGCCAGTACTGGGACTACCGCTGGCCGATGATCCTGGCGGGCCACGACACGATCAACACCGACGCCTCCGATCCGCGCGCCGCGTATCCGACCGACGACGGCGGCACGATGCGCATCCGCGGCGATTGGCGCGAGACGGCGAGCACCCATTGGTTCCACGACCACATGGAGGACTACACCTCGCAGAACGTCTACAAGGGCAACGCCGCGATGTTCAACATCTACAGCGCCCTCGACCGCGGCAACGAGGCCATCGAGGATGGCGTCAACCTGCGCCTGCCCTCGGGCTCGGCCCTGCCGTGGGGCAACCGCGACTACGACGTGAACCTCGTGCTGGGCGACAAGGCCTGGGACGCGAACGGCCAGTTGTGGTTCGACACCTTCCAGACGGACGGCTTCCTCGGCGACCACTTGTTGACGAACTGGCAGTACCAGCCGAGCCTCGACGTGCGCGCGCGCCGGTACCGCTTCCGCATCCTCAACGGTTGCGTGGCGCGCTACCTCAAGCTCGCCCTCGTGACCGAGCAGGGTGTCCCGGTGCCGATCCACATGGTCGCCAACGACGGCAACATCATGGAGCACGCCGTGGCCTTCGACGGAACGGGCGGCACCCAGCGCGGCGTGCTTCCGGTGCAGGCGATCGCGGAGCGCTACGACATCGTCGTCGACTTCAGCCAGTTCGCGCCCGGCACCAAGCTGTACTTCGTCAACATCCTCGAGCACCAGAGCGGCCGCCTGCCCAACGCGGTCATCCCGCTCAACAACGTGCTCTCGGGCGCCTACCGCGCCGAGGCCAGCGACGAGGACGGCGACGGAGCCGCGGATCGCTGGATCAACGGCGACCCGGTCGTGGGCAAGTTCATGGAACTCGTCGTGCACCAGTACAGCGGCGTCGACCAGAGCATGAACCCGGCCGAGTTCGTCCCCGGCCGCAAGAAGATGGTGCCGCTGCCCATGCCGAGCAGCCAGTCCATCGCGCAGGCCAAGCGCCACACCTTCGAGTTCGGTCGCGGCGGCACGGACGACAAGCCGTGGACGATCAAGACGAACGGCGGGGCTTCGCTCACGGCCGACATGGATGTCGTCTCGGTGGCCGCCAACCTCGGCGACAACGCCGCCGACGGCAAGGGCCACCTCGAGGTGTGGAGCTTCAAGTCGCCCGGCGGCTGGGCCCACCCGGTGCACGTGCACTTCGAAGAAGCCATCGTCCTCTCGGTCAACGGACAACCGCCGCCGGCGTACCTGCGCTGGGCGCGCAAGGACATCTTCCGCATCGGCGGGGGACCCGAGTCCTGGCAGGAGATGGAGGTGTCGCTGCGCTTCCGCGAGTTCGCCGGCAGCTACGTCGAGCACTGCCACAACACGACCCACGAGGACACGGCCATGCTGCTGCGCTGGGACATCGAGAATCCCGGCCAGACCGTGCCGTTCCCGGCGCCGCACCCGTCGTGGGAAGGCGTCACCTACGTGCCCTCGCACTCGCTGCCCCTCGCCCGCACCGGCGTGGGCTTCGGTCCCGAGGACGGCGTGCAGCACCAGAACATCCTGGTCGAGGCCGTCGAGTGGTCGGCGAGCCAAGGCTGGCGCCTGCGCGGCAGCGTGACGCTCGCCGACGACAGGCCCACCGTGCGCGCCTACCTGGGCACGACCGCCACGGGCACCATGATCGGCTCGCAGCGCGTCGACAGCTCGGGCGCCTTCCTGATCCGCAAGACCAATGGCCAACCGGTCCCGCCGGCGAGCATCACCACGGTGAGCTTCTCGACGACGGACGGCGCCTTCAACGTCTCGGTCCCGCTGGTGCGTCTGCCCTGATCTTGCCCGCACCACGGCACCGGCTCCGGCCGCATCCTCGCGACGGGGATGCGGCCGGCGCCACCTCCCCGCCGCATCCCATCGTGGCCGCGGGGACCGGTCCTCGTCCCAGTCCTTCCCCAGACCGTCCCGTTCCCATGAAGCTCCACTTCGCCTCGTTGCTCGCGTGCGCGGCCCTCGTCGTCCAAGGCGACGCGCTGCATGCGTCCCAGTCCGCCGAACACGCGCAAGCCGCATCCACCGGCTCGACGCAGTCGCCCTCGAATCCCCTGCCCATCAAGGCCGCGGATGTGCGCGGAGCGAACTACTTCCCCAACTGCGAGCTCGTCACGCACGAGGGCAGGAAGGTCAAGTACTTCGACGACCTGCTCGCCGGCAAGACGGTGGTCGTCAACTTCATCTACACCACCTGTCCGGACGCCTGTCCGATGGCCACGGCCAAGCTGGCCGAGGTGCAGGAGCTCTTCAAGGACCGGATGGGGAAGGACGTGCACTTCTACTCGATCTCGGTCGATCCCGAGGTCGACACGCCCGAGGTGCTGGCGAAGTACGCCAAGCGCTTCAACGCCGGCCCGGGCTGGTTGTTCCTGACCGGAGCGAAGTCGGACATCCGCGAAGTGCGCAAGAAGATGGGCATGCTGCGCGCGGACGAGGAGAACAAGGAGCAGCACACGCTCGACATGCTCATCGGCAACCAGTCGACGGGCGTGTGGGTCAAGCGCTCGACGATGGACAATCCCTACTCGATCGCCAACCAGATCGAGGGCAAGGCCCTCGGCTGGAAGACGCCGCGCGCCGTGGAGGCCGAGACGATCGCGCCGCGCGTGCGCAAGTACGAGGAGGGCGAGGACATCTTCCGCTCGCGCTGCTCCGTGTGCCACATCGTCGGCAAGGACGACGGCCTGCCCAAGCAAGGGCCGAACCTGCTGGGCGTGGTGGATCGTCGCGACCGCAAGTGGCTCGAGAGATGGATCCTCGAGCCCGACGTGATGCTGGCCTTGAAGGACCCGCTGGCGATGGACCTCTACAACGCCTGGCACCAGTTGCCCATGCCCAACCTGCGACTCACGCCGCTCGAGGTGGACAACGTGATCGGATACATGGACCGCGCGAGCGACGCGTACATCGCGGAGCTCGAGGCCAAGCGGGCGCAGGCCGCGTCCGACTGGGACGCGCCCGACACGAGCGACGAGGGCGCGGAGCCTTCGGACGAGGAGTTGCTCGCTCCGCTGGGGGCGAAGAGCAAGGCTGCGGGCTGCTGCAAGAAGACGGACGGCCTCGTAGGCGACGACGCGTTCGCGGGCGCTCCTGCCGATGCCGCGCCCGCGGTCGTGGTCGCCGCGCCGCCGGTGGCGGAACCCGCCCCGGCCAAGGGCGGTTGCTGCAAGTCCGACGAGGGCTTGCTCGAGGACGTCCTCGAGCAGGATGGAAGCGCGCTCGACCCGGCGTCCGCCGCCTCGCGCGCCGAAGCGGGGTCCGATGCCGACGGCGAGACCGAGGTCCCGCCGTGCTGCCGCGAGGACGAACTGGTCGAGGAACCCGCGACGCCGGAACGGGCCGGCACCGCGCCCAAGTCCGGTCGCGACAAGTTGCCTTATCCGGTGCTCGCCACGGGAGTCCTCGGACTCGCATGCGTGGGCTTGCTCGGCCTGCTGCGCCTCGGGAAGGGCGCGGCCTGACAGGTCGAGCGCGACCTGGTCGCGCGCGCGGACGAAGCACGGGGCGAGGCCGGACGCATGCGTCCGGCCTCGCCCTCCTTTCGCGCCGCGATCGTGCGCTAGGCTGTGGCGCGTGGCGCCCGCGCGGGCGCTCGACCGCAGGCATGAAGCGACGCGACACGCAAGCATCCCAGGGCGCCGCCGGCGCGCTCGAAGGGCGGCCTGCCGCGTCCGAACTGCGCGACGAACTGCTGCGCAGGATGCGCGCGGCGCGACTCGAGCGTTCGGCCTCGTTGCGCGCGCTGGCGGTGCGCACCGGCATGTCGCCGACCCTGCTCGTGCTCGTCGAGCAGGGCAAGCGCGTGCCTTCCACGCGCCTCGCCTCGGAATGGGTGGAGACGCTCGACCTGCCGTCGGACCTCGCGCAGGCCTTCGTGGCGTGGGCGCGACTGCACCACGGCGCTCCGGAGGAGCGCATCTCCGCCGCGCTGGTGCTGGATGCGTGGCGGCGCGCGAACCTGCCCGCGCCGCGCCGCAGCTCGATCGACGAGGCGGTGGTGGTCGAGCGCTTCGCCGCCGTGCATGGCGCCCGCGCCACGCACCTCGTCGTCGCGCCGGGACGGGTCAACCTCGTGGGCGAGCACATCGACTACAACCTGCTGCCCGTGCTGCCGATGGCCATCGACAGGGCGGTGGTGGTCGCCGTGCGCGCGCGCGACGACCGGCGCCTCCGCGCCGCCAACCTCGATCCGCGCCACGCGCCCTGCGAATTCGAGCTGGAGGCGAGCCTCGCGCCGGCGACGTCGAGTTCGTGGTCGAGCTACCTGCGCGCCGCGGCGCTGGTCGTGGCGGGTCGCCTGGGCGAGCCGTGCCGCGGAGCCGATCTCCTGTTCGCGGGCGACGTGCCCGAGGCGGCGGGCCTCAGCTCGTCGAGCGCGCTGCTGGTCGCGACGGTGCTGGCCTTGCTCGCCGCGCGCGGCGTGGAGCTGCCGCGCGAGGAGTTGATGGAGCTGTGCGCGCAAGGCGAGCGCCATGTGGGCGTGCAGAGCGGCGGCATGGACCAGGCCATCTGCCTGGGCGGCCGCCTCGACCACGCGGTGAAGGTCGGCTTCGCCCCGTTGTCGCTGCAGCCGGCGCCCTTGCCGTCGGCTTGGCGCTTCGTGGTGGCGCACAGCGGCGTGCTCGCCCACAAGGCGGGGCGCGCCAGGGACGCCTACAACGAACGGGTGCGCGAGTGCGGCGAGGCGCTGTCGCTCCTGCGCGTCGCGTCGGGCGCGCGCGCCGACGACGATTGGCGCGGACTGCTGCGCGCGCACGGCGTGGAGCGCCTCGTCGCGTTGGCCGAGCGCGGGTTGCCGCCCGTCCTGCTGCGTCGGGCGCGGCATGTGCTGCACGAGGCCGCGCGCGTCGAACAGGCGGTGATCGCCATGGCGTGCGGCGACTTGTCGCGCTTCGGGGCGACGATGGACGCGTCGCACGCCTCGTTGCGCGACGACTACGAGGTCTCGTGCCCCGAGCTCGACGAGCTGGTCCAGCTGGCGCGCGACCACGGCGCTGCGGGCGCGCGCCTAGTGGGTGCGGGATTCGGCGGCTGCATCGTCGCGTTGTGCGAGGAGCGGCTGGCCACGGGCTTGGCGGAGCAGCTGCGCGACCGCTGGCAGGAGCCGCGCCACCTGCCCGCCTCGTCCGTGCAGGTGGTGCGCGCCTCCGAAGGCGCCGGCACGCGCCGCCTGGCGTCCGGCGCGTGACCGCGCGTCCACGCGCCGCCTAGCGACGCATGGACACGAGCAGCGGCGCGGGACCTTCCTGCACCACGGCGAAGTCCGACTTGGAGCGCACGCCGCGCCAGCCTTCCTGCGCCACGACCTGGCCGACGGTGCCGCCGAGCGTGTTGCCGGGACCAGGGCACCAAAGCTGGTCGGGCGCCAGCTCGCGCAACGCGACCTTGACGGATAGTCCGAAGTCGTAGGGTTCGAACACCTGCGCGCCGAAGGTGTACTGCCGCAGCTCGGCGAGGTCGCACGACCACGGCGAATGCAGGCGTCCGCGGCCGTCCACGAGCGTCGTGTCGGGCGTGCGGAACTCGATCTTGGCGAGGCGCTCGAACGCCAGCTCCGACACGCGCGCGACGAGGCGCGTGTGGTAGGGACCATGCTGCTCGAGTTGCAGCGGGTACTGGTTCGACCCGAGCTTCGCCTTGGGGAGCACGCGCTTGATGTGCGCGACTCCCGCGTCCGAACCGGCCAGCACCGCGAGCCCGCCGAGGTGGATCGAAGGCATGGCCTCGCCGTTGCTCGATGCGAGCGCCTCGCGTGTCGCGGCCTCGCGCCCGGGATCGCGCCGCCATTCGTCGTCGACGAGCGGATACAGCACTTGCCCGCCGCCCGTCGCGGCGCAGACCTCCTTCTGCAGCAAGGACATCGTCTGCACGACGCGGAACCCGTCCTCGAAGGACAATGCGCCCGCCACGGCCAGCGCCGTGTACCAGCCCAGCGAGTTGCCGGCCACGCCGACGCATTCGTGCTCGCGCAGCGCGGTCGCCGCGTCGATCGTCGAGACCAGCCAGATCAACGGCGACACGTTCTCGGGCGCGAGGTGCGTGGCGCGGTCGAACTTCGCGGCGCCGTCCAGTTCGAGCAGGGGCGCCAGCCCGAACTCGGCGCGCAGGCGCTCGGCGGCCTGCACGCGCGGGTCGGCGGGGTCGAGCGACTTGAGCTGCTTCTCGGCGTAGCTGCCGCGGCCGGGGCACAGGATGACGATGCGGCTCACGCGAGGCTCTCCTTCATCGCGGACAGGATCTCGTCCTCGCCGAGCAGCACGCAGGCGGTGGCGTTGCCCAGGGGCACGTAGGTGTCGGCCGAGCGCGCGCTGCGCAACGGGCCGGCGAAGTCGCGCTCGGCGAAGTGGGCCACGATCGCGTCGGCGACGCCGCCCGCGGTGGCGCGCGCCTCGTCCACCACGAGCACGCGGCCGCAGGCGGCGGCGTGCGGTTCGAGCGCGTCGCAGCGCAGAGGCGCCAGCCAGCGCAGGTCGACGACGCGCGCGCGCCTGCCGGTCTCGTCGCGCAGGCGCCGCGCCGCGCGCAGCGACAGGCGCACGCCGTTGCCGTAGGTGACGACGAGCAGGTCGTGCGCGTCGGCGTCGTGCACGCCGAGGTCGCCCGGCAGCAGCGGGTCGTCGGGTTTGCCGGTGGGCGGCGGGTAGTCGCACAGCCAGCCGTTGTCGCCGTCGGCGTGCAGGTCCTTCTCGTGGTACAGCGCGATCGGCTCGAGCACGCACACGACGCGGCCGCACGCCTCGGCGGTCGCCACGGCGCCGCGCAGGATGCGCGCCGCGTCGTCGCCGCGCGAAGGAACGGCGAGCATCAAGCCGGGGATGTCGCGCAGCGCGCCGAGCGAGTTGTCGTTGTGGAAGTGTCCGCCGAAGCCCTTCTGGTAGGCGAGGCCCTGGATGCGCACGACCATCGGGTTCTTGTACTGGCCCGAGGAGAAGAACTGCAGCGAGCAAGCCTCGCCGCGCAGCTGGTCCAGCGCGTTGTGGATGTACGCGAGGTACTGGATCTCCGGCAGCGGCAGGAAGCCCACATGCGCCGCGCCCTGCGCGATGCCGAGGATGGTCGTCTCGTCGAGCAGCGTGTCGAACACGCGCGCGATGCCGAAGCGCTTCTGCAGCCCTTGCGTCACGCCGTAGACCCCGCCCTTCTTGGCGCTGTCCTCGCCGAACAACAGCGTGTGCGGGTACTGCAGGAACAGGTCGTGGAGCGCGGCGTTGATCTGCGCGCTCATCGTGCGGCGCGCAACGCTCTTCTGTTGTTCCGGCAGCTGGCCGCCGAACAGTTCGGCGCGCGCTTCGGGCTTGAGTCCTTGCGTCGAGCGCGCCCGCACTGCCGCTTCGTCCCACGGCGCCAGCGTCTCGACCACTTCGGCGCGCGTGGCGAGCTTGGGCCTGCGCGCCGCTTCTTCCGCGCCCGCCATGACGCGCGCGCGCGTCGCCGCCACGATCGCGGCCAGCTGGGCCGGAGTCGCCGCGCCGACGGCCACGAGGTGCTTCGCCGTGGCGAGCAGCGGATCGCCGCTCTCGACGGTCTCGATCTCGTCGATGCTGCGGTAGGTGGTCTCCACGTCGCTGCCGGCATGGCCCCACAGGCGCGTGGTCTTGAGGTGGAGGAAGGCCGGCACGCGCGTGGCGCGGCAGCGCTCGATGGCCGCGCGGCAGGCGTCCCAGACCTCGTCGAGCGAGCCCTGCGCGAGCGTGTAGTCGAGGTGCGTCTGGTTCGAGTAGCACTCCTCGATCCAGCCGCGCGGCGTGTCGACCGAGATGCCGATGCCGTTGTCCTCGCACAGGAACAGGATGGGCAGCGGGTTGCCGCGCTTCCTGATGTAGCGCGCGGCGTTGAACGCCGCCTGCGCGGTGGCGTGGTTGGCGCTGGCGTCCCCGAAGCTGCACAGGACGAGCGCGTCCTTCGGCAACCCGGTCTCGACCGCCGTGCGGCGTCCGCGCGCCAAGGCGAAGGCGAGGCCCACGGCCTTGGGCAGGTGCGAGGCGATGGTGGAGGTCTGCGGGGGGACCCACAGCGGCTTGCTGCCCCACACCTTGTGCCGTCCGCGCGCGATGGGATCGTCGCTGGAGGCGCACAACGACAGGAGCGTGTCGAACACGGGCGTCGATCCCGCCAACTGGCGCGCGCGCGCCTGCATGAACGCGCCGCTGCGGTAGTGCAGGAACGCCGGATCGTCGATGCGCGAGAGCGCTCCGACCACGGCGTTGTGTTCGTGTCCGGCGCTGCCGATGGTGTAGAAGCTGCGCCCCGTGCGCTTCAGCTCGCGCGCCGCCACGTCCAAGGCGCGCGAGGCGACCATGTCCTCGAACAACTCGCGCGCCTTGCGCGCCACGAGGCCGGAGCCGGCGCGCAGCGGTTCGTCGGGGCCGAGCAGTCGGGCGGCGGGTGCCGCGGAACCGAGGTAGTCGTCGAGGTTCTTCTCGACGACGGCGACGCGATTGGTGGTCAAGGGGGCGCTGTCCGCGGCGCGGGTCCGTACAGGCCGCGCATGGACACCTTTCGAGCCGGACAGGGTACTCGCACTTGCGTCGAGCGTCCACGGCGCCACGATGGGGGGACGAGGACTCCACATGGCCGCCATCTCCGCGCTCCTGCTCGCCGCCCTCCCCGTGGTCCAAGGCGCCGCGTCGCCGGTTCCTTCCGGTGCCGTCGCGGCGGAGACCAGCGCGCAGCGCGACGCGCGCATGGCATGGTTCCGCGAGGCGCGCTTCGGGATCTTCCTCCACTGGGGCCTCTACTCGGTCGCCGGTGGCAGCTGGGACGGCAAGCGCGTCGACGACTGCGGCGAGTGGATCCAGCACTTCGGGAACATCCCCACGAGCCGCTACGCGGAACTGCTGCCGCGCTTCGCGCCGACGAAGTACGATCCCGAACGCTGGGCGCGGCTCTTCAAGGCCTCCGGCGCGCGCTACGTCGTCGCCACGACCAAGCACCACGACGGGTTCTGCCTGTGGGACAGCGCCGTCAACGACGATTGGGACGCCAAGGCCTCCGGCGCGGGCCGCGACTTGATCGCTCCCTTGGCGCAGGCCTTGCGCGCGCAAGGACTCAAGTTCGGCGCGTACTACTCGATCCTCGATTGGCGCCATCCCGACTACGGCGCGCGGCCCGGGTTCAACGACCACGCCAAGGGCGAGCCGGACATGCGTCGCTACGTCGAAGGCTGCATGCTGCCGCAGCTCGCGGAGCTCGCCGCGTCGTGCAAGCCCGACTACCTGTGGTTCGACGGCGGCTGGGACGCCTGCTACACGCACGAGATGGGCATGCAGGTCGACGATCGCGTGCGCGCGCTGATCCCTGGCGTGGTCGTCAACAATCGCGTCGACAAGGGCTTCACCGGCATGGACGGCCGCACGGCGCCCGGCTTCCGCGGCGATTGCGGCACGCCCGAGCAGGAGATCCCGGAGAACGGCTTCGGTCCCGGCGTCGACTGGGAGACCTGCTACTCGATGATGAAGATCCCGGGCAAGTGGACCTGGGGCTGGCGAACCGACGTGACCGAGTGGAGCACCGCGCGCCAGATCGTCGACCTGCTCGTCGAGTGTTCGTCCAAGGGCGGGAACCTGCTCTTGAACGTCGGTCCCACCCCCGAGGGGGAGATCCCCGCCCAGGCAGTCGAGCCGCTCGAGGCGACGGGTGCATGGCTCGGACGGCACTCCACCGCCATCCACGGCACGCAAGCCTCCCCGTTCCCGAGGAAGCTCGAGTTCGGCCACGCCACGCGTCGCGGCGCGCGACTGTACTTGTTCGTCGCCGACGCCAAGCCGGGACAGATGCTGCGCCTGCCGCGGCTGTCGAACGAGATCCTCGCGGCCGAGTTGCTCGGCTCCGCCAGCGGCTCGGCCGTGGCCTTCGGTCGACGCGGCAAGGACGCGCTCGTGTTCCTGCCGGCGGACTTGCGGCCCGATCCGCTGCGCACCGTGGTGGAGGTGCTCATGGACGGCGAGCCGCGCGTCGAGAGCCGCCTCGCCCCCGAAGGTGGCCGACTGCTGCTGTCGCCCGAGGACGCCGCCCTCCACGGCCGCGACTTGCGCGTCGAGCGCCGGGGCGGGAGCGCCAACATCGGATACTGGCTCGATCCCGGGGCCTGGGCCTCGTGGGAGGTCGAGTTGCCGGCGGGCGAATGGACGATCTCCGCGCGGCTGGGCTGCAAGCGCGGCTCCGAGGGCAGCACGATCGAGCTGCTGCTCGGCGAGGCGCTGCTCGCCGAGCACGCCGTGCAAGCCACCGGCGACGACTGGGAGGGCGGCGCGACGGTGTCGCTGGGGTCCTGGCGCGCGGAGGGCCCGGTCTCGGGCGCGCTGCGCCTGCGGGCGCGCGACAAGCGCGGCGAAGCCGTGGCCAACGTCTGGAGCGTCGAGCTGGTCCAGGCCGGATCCGGCGCGGCCGTCAAGTAGCTGTCAATTCGATTTGACAGTGCCGCGCGGCGACGGCGCGGAGTCCACGCCCCGTCCGTCGACGAGCGTGTTGGCCGCCAGCAGTCCGCCGGCCAGCGCGATGGCCGTCAGCAGCATGCGGAAGGCGGTCTCCACGCCGGAGACCACGTCCCGCTCGAGCAAGGCCTGGAAGCTCGCGAACCCCACGCTGCCCGGCACGAGCAGCAGGATCCCGGGCACCAGCGTCACGGCCGAGGAGACGCGCCGGACGCGCGCCAGGATGCGCGAGCTCGCGCCGAGCATGAACGCCCCGAGGAAGGCGCCGAGCTCCGGCCCGAACAAGATCGTGCCGAGCCGCGCGCCGGCGAAGGCCAGCGCGCCGGCCAGCACGATCCACCCGAGATCGGCGCGCCGCGCGCGCAGCAGCACCGTGAAGGAGACGGGAGCCACGACGAGCGCGGCGAAGAGCGTCCAATCCGGCAGGCTGGCGGGCCGCGCCTCGGGCAGCGGCGGCAACGCGCGCAGCAGTTGCGCGCCCAGCGCCACGCCGAAGCCCAACGAGAGGAAGCCCAGGATCGCGCCCATGAAGCGCGCTGTGCCGGCCACGAGGTGTCGAGCGGCCAGTTCGCTCATCGCGGTGGTGAGCGCGAGGCCGGGCAGCAGCACGATCAACCCCGCCAGCGTGACGACGTAGACCTGCACGGTGTCCTCGCCCAGCGAAACGAGGTGCGCCAGCAGCACGGCCAGCAGGGAGGCGAGCAGCGCCGCGGCGAATTCGAGCAGCCTGCCGAGCCACGCGCGGCGCGCGGCCAGTTGCACGAGCACCCCCACGCACAATCCCACGACGGACGAAGCGACGACGTCGGCCAAGGCTCCGTCGAGGAAGCGCGCGGCGGCGGCGGAGGAGAGCGCGAAGCAGGCGACCTCGAGCCCGGCTCCGTACGGCGGGGCCGCGGCCTCGATGCGCTCGAGGTTCGTCGCGGCCTGGTCGAGTTCGACCTCGCCGGCGAGGAAGCGTTGCACGAGCTGGTCGACGCGCGCGCGCTTGCCGAGCTCGACCGACCCTGGCTGCAGGCGCAGCAGCTGCGTGTGCTGGTCGCCCAGCGGACCGAAGGCCGCCTGCAGCTGCGTGGGAGCGGCGAACACGTGCACCTCGAGTCCGAGGCGCGCGGCGACAGCCTCCATGGCCTGCTCGATGCGCGTGGTGGGCGCGCCGTGCCGGTGCAGGGCCCTTCCCACGGCCATCACGAAGCCGACCGCGGCGTGGTCGGGATGTGCTTGGCGCGCGTCGTGCATGGGTCGGAGGCCCGCGGGCCGCGTGATTCGCCCGTTCGATCGGGCGACCACGCGCGGATGCGCTTCAGTCCTCGCGCTTCTCGATCTTCGCCCACGCGTCCTTGAGCGTCGTCGTGCGCAGGAAGACGGGCGCGCCGGGACGCGAGTCCTTGGGATCGCAGTGGAAGTAGCCGAGGCGCTCGAACTGCCAGCGCGAGCCGGGCGCCGCGTCGAGCATGCCCGCCTCGAGCTTGGCCGCGGGCACCAGCACCAGCGACGCCGGGTTGAGGTTCGTCTTCCAGTCGACGCCTTCCGGCACGTCGTCGGGGTGCTCGGCCGAGAACAAGTGGTCGTAGAGACGCACGGGAGCCTCGACGCAATGCTCGGCCGAGACCCAGTGGATGATGCCCTTGACCTTGCGGCCATCGGGCGTCTGGCCGTGCCCGGTCGCCGGATCGTAGGTGCAGACCAGCTCGACGATCCGTCCGTCGGCGTCCTTCTTCACCTCCTTGCAGACGATGCAGTACGCGTAGCGCAGGCGCACCTCCTTGCCCGGCGCGAGGCGGAAGTACTTCTTCGGGGCGTCTTCGCGGAAGTCGTCGCGCTCGATGTGGATGGTGCGCGTCAAGGGGATCTTGCGCGTGCCGGCGGACGGGTCCTCGGGGTTGTTGACCGCCTCGAGCCACTCGACATGGCCCGCCGGGATGTTCTCGATCACGACCTTGAGCGGATCGAGCACCGCCATCGTGCGCGTCGCCTTCTTGTTGAGGTCGTCGCGGATGGCGTTCTCCAGCACGACGCGGTCGATCGTGCTGGTCGCGCGCGCCGCGCCGATGTGGTCGCAGAACGCACGCAGCGCCTCCGGCGTGCAACCGCGGCGGCGGATGCCCGAGATCGTCGGCATGCGCGGGTCGTCCCAGCCGTCGACGATGCCGGACTTGACGAGCTCGAGCAGCTTGCGCTTCGACAGCACCGTGTAGGTCAACTGCAGCCGCGCCATCTCGATCTGGCGCGGCTTGTGCGGCACCGGCAGGTTCTGGATCAGCCAGTTGTACAGCGGCTTGTGGATCTCGAACTCCAGCGTGCAGATCGAGTGCGTGATGCCCTCGAGCGCGTCGCACTGCCCGTGCGCGAAGTCGTACATCGGGTAGATGCACCACGCGTCGCCCGTGCGGTGGTGGTGCGCCCGCATGATGCGGTACAGCACCGGGTCGCGCAGGTTGGGGTTCGGCGACGCCATGTCGATCTTGGCGCGCAGCGTGCGCGCGCCGTCGGCGAACTCGCCGGCGCGCATGCGCCGCAGCAGGTCGAGGTTCTCATCGACCGATCGGCCGCGCCACGGACTCTCCTTGCCGGGCCGGTCGAGCCAGCCGCGGTACTCGCCGATCTGTTCGACCGTCAGGTCGCACACGTATGCCTTGCCATGCCGGACGAGGTGCTCCGCGTATCCGTAGAGCTCCTCGAAGAAGTCGCTGGCGTAGTACAGCGCGTCCCACTCGAATCCCAGCCAGCGCACGTCGGCCTGGATCGAATCGACGTACTCCTGCTCCTCCTTCGACGGGTTGGTGTCGTCGAAGCGCAGGTTGCACTTGCCGCCGTACTGGCGCGCGAGGCCGAAGTTGACGCAGATCGCCTTGGCGTGGCCGATGTGCAGGTATCCGTTGGGCTCGGGCGGGAAGCGCGTGTGGACGCGGCCGCCGTTGGCGCCGTGCGCCAGGTCGCGGTCGATCTCTTCGTGGAGGAAGTTGCGGTGCGCCGGCGGGTGCCCGGCTTCGCCGCTGTTCTTGTGCTCGGCGTCCATGGTGCGGATCGCGCGCGTGGCTTCGCGCCGCGATCCGCGCAGGATAGCACACGAAGCGGTCGCGCCGTCCGTGACGTCGCGCGGCGGGTCAGCGCAAGCCGGGCCGCAACGGTCCGACGCGCGCCGCGGCGGCCTCGTACTCCGCCGCCGACAAGGGCGCCACTTCGTCGGGGTGGGTGCCGCCGGAGCGACGTGCAGGCACGGTCGTGTAGAGCGCCTTCGGCAGCCAGCTGGCGAAGAACTCCTCCTCGAGCGCGGCGACCGTCTCGACGTTGAAGCGCACCTTCTCGCGCAGGCCCGCGACGTGCGCCACCGGCGGCGTGCCGAGCGACCCGCGCGTGGCGGCTTGGGCGCGCTGGAAGTGGTTGCGGAACGCGCGCTGGCCGTACTCGAGGAAGTGCAGGAACGTGTGGTGCGTGCTGTTCGCGCCGGCCCACGGATAGGGGTGCAGCTCCCACGCGCTCGACATGCGGGCGATCTCCGCCTCGACCTGTTCGTTGGCGGCCTTGGTGCGCCGGCCGTCCTTGTGCTGGAACAGCGCGTACAACCGCAGGTCGTCGCCCTCGGCGTGCCAGATGCGGCGCACGCCGTAGCGCGAGGGATCCTGCGCGATGTGCGACCCGCTTTCGAGGCCGAACTCGCCCACGATGAACAAGTCGACCAGCTCGCCCTGCTCCTCGATCCAATCGACGGTCTCGAGCGCCTCGGCCACGGTCTCGTCGGGGTGGTCGGTGAAGGTCATCCACTCGGTCGCCACGCCGGCCTCGTGGAAGGCGCGGTTGACCGTGGTCAAGGTCTCGCGGTCCACGCCCTTGCGCATCAGCTCGAGGATGCGGTCGGAGCCCGACTCGATGCCGAAGGCGGCGCTGCGCAGGCCCGATTCGAAGAGCAGCCGTGCCCGCTCCGGCGTGAAGTACTTCTCGATCTTCAAGTCGCTCGACCAGCGGATCTTCAACTTGCGATCGAGGATCTCCTGCGCGAAGAGCACCGCGTACTTCGGGCTGAGCACGTCGCAGGAGATGTAGAAGTTCTTGACGCCGTGGCGGCGCGCGAGCTGGGCCAGCTCGGCGACCGCCTTCTCCACCGGCACTTCGCGGTAGGCGGCCGTGCCCGTCTCCGTCAGGCCGTAGTAGCAGAACGAGCACTTGCCCCAGTAGCACCCGCGGGTCGGCGCGTAGAGCAGCGTGCGGCTCGGCGCGAGGTAGCGGTCGAGGTCCAGGTCCGAGTAGTCGGGCATCTCGGCCGTGCGCAGGTCGAGCGTCTCGCGCGGCCCGAGCACGCATTCGCCGCTCGCCGGATCCAGGAGGAGCAGGTTCGGCACCTCCCGCAGCAGCTCGTGGCGCTCCTGGGAGTCCTCCAGCGCGTTCCAGCGCTCGAGCAGGGGGAACAACGCCTCCAGCGTGCGTTCGCCTTCGTACATGCCGATGGCGTCGACCCAGCCGAACAAGGAGCGCTTTCTCTCCGGATCGAGGTGCGCGACGATCTGGTGGATCGCCGGTCCTCCCAGGGCGAGGAACAGCGACGGCTTGCGCTCGCGCAAGCGGCGCAGCAGGCACAGCGCTTCGGGCACCTGCGAGGGGAACACCACGCTGACGCCGACGAAGTCGCACTCGTCGACGTCGAACGCGGGCGGCGCGCCCTCGTCCCAGTCCCAATCCTCGCGCGGCATCAGCCAGCGCTCGTACAACGCCTCCAGCGGCGAACGGCGCTCGGCGCAGTACTGCTCCAGCAGGTCGAAGCTCCACGGCAGCAAGTTGTGCGTGGCCGCGTTGAAGCCGTAGCGGAACGGCCAGTAGGCCGCCGAGACGGCCTCGAAGTACGCGTCCACGCGCCGGCGCGCGAGGCTGTAGCGCTCGGCGTCGTAGAAGTGCTCGCGCGTCGTGAACACTTCGACGGGGTCGATGTCCGCGCCGAGGAAGTGCTCGACCTTCGCGCGCGCCGACTCGAGGGCGCGATACTCGCGCGCCTCGTCGAAGGAAAGCGCCTGCTTGCGATTGAGGTCGACGAAGCGCGCACCCACGCGCCGCGCGACATGGAGCGCGTTCTCCTTGGAGAGCAACCAGCGCGTCGCCTCGATGTTGGCGTCGAAGACGGTGGCGTCGAGCCCCTTCGAACGCAGGTGGCCCTTGAGGGTCGGCAGGCTCAGGTAGGGCTGCGTGGGATCCGCGAAGGGCGGGTGGATGAGCAGGCGTTGCATGGCGGACCCGGCGGGGGCGCGGATGATAGCCGCCGCCGGGCGTGCGCAGGGGCGCTTCCCGCCGCCGGAGCGCGCCCGATGGACGCCCGCGCTTCGCGCGCCAAGCGGGTTGGCGCGGATTCCCGCCGATTTCCTGCCCCGCCGTCCGCACCCCCTGCGGATGAGGTGCGCCTCGAACTCCCTGCCGCATGCGGCGGGGCCTCGTCGCGCGCGTCCCGCCTCGGAGTCGCGCCCATCCTGCACCATGAAGACCTTCCCCTTGCTTCCGGCATCCCGCGAGCGCGCCCCGCGCCGGCGCGGCGCCGCGCTCGTGGAGTTCGCGCTCGTCTCCTTCGCCTTCGTCGGCGTGCTCGGCGGCATCGTCGAGCTCGGCCGCATGATGCACATGAAGCAGGTGGTCACCCAGGTGGCCCGCGTGCACGCCCGCGAACTCGCGACGCAGGACACCCCCGCGACCGCGACCTGGGACGAGGCCCTGGTGCTGCCCAGCGTGCGCGAACGCGTGTACGACCCGCGCCTGCTCGCGGTCGACGTGACGCAGGGCATGCCGGACGTCTCCGACTGGCCCGCGACCAACAAGACGATGAGCCAGCTGCACATCGTCACGCGGCTTCCCGACGGGCGCAGCATCTGGCACTGGCCCGGCACGATCGTGGCGCTGCCCGACGGCAGCCTCTCCGTGCGCGTGCCGGTCGTCTCGACCACGGGCGCCGGCGAGTCGGTCGAGTGGCGCGATCCCGTCGAGGAGGTCGAGTTCGCCGGATCGGACGAGGGTCCGTACTCGGTGCTCGCCGCCGGACCGCAACGCGGCCTCGTCGCGACGCGCGTGAACGCCCCCTACGCGTCCTTGTTCTGGTTCGCCTCGACCACCGGCGGCTTCGACGGACTCGTCGACGCCGACGCCCCCGTGGCGCAGACCAACGCGCTGGGCGGCACCGCGGTCGTCGGCGTTCCCGGGCCCTACGGCGGCGCCTTGGGCCTCGGCCGCACCTACGCGCTCGGCGAATCCGTGCGCCCGTACCGGCGCCTCGTGCTCGGGCAATCGCTGCACCGCCGCGAAGTGCTCGGTCGCTGAGCCGCGCTCCACATCCTCCCACGCCGCACCGACGCGAAATCCACCCACGCACATGACCACGACCCACAAGCACGCCGCCCGCAATCGCACCAAGGGCATGATCTCCATCGGCATCGTCGTCGGCCTCGTCGCCCTGGCGGGCGCGGGCACGTGGTGGGCCATGGGCACCGCGAAGGAGGTGAAGGCGGCCGACTCGAACGTCGGCAACGTCAAGGCCTGGGTGCTGCCGCGCGATGCGCAGCCCTTCACCAAGCTCGACATCGAGCACTTCATGACCAAGGAGGGCGAACCGTCGTTCCGCTGGATCGACAAGGACTTCGCCGCGGAGCGCGGCATCGTCACCGAGATCCTCGAACTGCGCGGCAAGGTCGTCGGTCCGCTGGGCAAGGAAGGAGGCAAGGCCTTCACCAAGGACGAGCTGCTGACGGGCCTCGGGCATTGGACCGACGCCATCGAGCCGGGCGAAGTCGGCGTGGTGGCCTCGCCCCAGGAGGTGGAAGGACTGATGGGATTGCGCGCTGGCGTGGTCGTGGCGCTCAAGGCCGCCAAGACGACCCGCGCGACCGATCGCGGCCAGCCCGGCGTGGACCAGCAGCAGGTGTTCGAGAGCCCGACCAAGGTGCTGGTGCAGCGCGCCAAGCTGCTGCACATCGAGGGTGCGCCCAACGGCAAGGACTCGCTGTTCCACTTCGCCGTGCCCAAGGCCCAGCATGGCGACCTGCTCAAGGCGCTCGAGCGCAAGGCCACGATCCACGCCTTGCCGGTGTCGCAGCGCAAGGGCGCCGAGCTCGACTACATCGACGAGGACGAGACGCCGCAGCAGGCCGAACCCGTCGAGCGCCGGATCCGCATCAACATCGGCGGCATCGAGTCGGAGGCCACGGTCGACAGCCGCCAGCCGCAGGAGCTCGGCGAGCGCGTGTCGCGTTCGGAGGGCGATTCCAAGTGAAGCTCGTTCGCGCGCAGGCGGCGTCGCCGCGCGTTCCGCGCGGCGAACGCGGCGGGGTCCTCGCGGGCTTCGCCATGTTCAGCTTCGTCGGCATCGGCTTCCTGGCCCTGTCGTTCGACTGCGCCGTGTGGTGGTCGACGCAGCACGAGATGCAATGCGCCGTCGATCCCGCGGCCGTCGAGGGTTCGCGCCTGCGCGACCACGAGGAGTACCAGCCGCTCAGCAACGCGCTGCGACGCTCGAAGAACTCCGACTTCGTGCGCGAGTACTTCGACGACGACCTCGACCCGGCCAACGGGGACCTCGTGCGGCTTTCGGCGGGACCGGACGTCCGCGTGGAAGGCGGCGAAGGCTCGATGAACACGGGCGCGGTGGTGGACCTCGAAGGCCCGCATCCGTGCGACGATCCGCAACTGCCCTACAACGAGGCCAACGACGCCCGCGGCAACCAGCGCTCCGGCACCTACCTGCCGTCGCAGCGCTTCGTCCCCGGCGCGTCCGGCGCGACGCCCGACTTCGCGCCCGCCACGGGAGTCGACGCGTTCCAGTCGCTGTGCTACGAGGTCCGCCTGTCGCGCGACGGCGCCGAGGACATCGAAGGCGTCGCGAGCAGCCTGCCCACCGTGCCGTGGCTGTTCGCGCTCGGCACCTTGGTGCGCGGCGCGGCCGGCGAGCGCGACCCGCGCCGGGATGGCACGCGCATCCGCGCCCACGCCGTGGCCGGCGGGGTTCCCGCGCTGCGCGTGGGCAAGCCGCCGCGCACGCCGCAGGGAACGCCCGTGCGCGACGAGAGCTCGAACGAGAACAACCACATGCTCGGCGACCTGGGCTTCGGCCTGGACTCGCAGTACTACCTGCAGCTCGTCTCCGCCGCGGGCTCGGCGCAGCTCTCCGTCGCCGCCGACGGAAGCCTCTCGCAAGCCGGCGTGGTGCGCGGCGCGTTCCTGCAGCACGACGGACACGTGGGTGCGCGCGCCGTCGGCGCCGCGCCGATCCCGTTCACCGAGCGCCGCGGCTACATCCCCGTGTACGAGCAGGTCGCCGGCCCTTCCGGCCAGGTGCGTCGCCTCGTCCTGTGGATCTTCGTCGAGTGCGAGTACGCGGCCAACAACGGCGCGCCGCAGATCCGCTCGCTGCGCCTGGGCTTCCCGACGAACCACGACACGGTCCACGCCTGGGTCGCGCCGCACAACGCCAGCGCCAACTTCGGCGGACTGGAGCTCGGGCTGGCGAAGTCGGAGCTGGACGCCGTCATGCGGCGCAACCACGAACTCGCCTACACCACGGGCGCGCGCACCTACGACCGTTCCGGCGTCCGCAAGGGCGTCCTGCTCGCGACCGCCCTCCTTCGCTGAACAAACGCACAAGGCACCACCACGATGAGCACCACTCCCCACATCCTGATCGTCGGCAACGACTCGAGCCTGCAGTCCGAGTTCGAGGCGGCCATCGGCTCCCTGCGCAAGTGGACGCCCGTGCTGCACCACGCGCGCTCGCACCGCCAGGCGGTGGAGGTCGCCCGCAGTCGTCGCCCCGAGATCATTTGCACGCAGCTCGAGGGCGACCCGCGCGCCATCAAGCCCTTCGCGGAGGAGATCCAGGCCTGCTCGCCGGGCACCGCCGTGGTCGCGCTGTACCGGCCGGAGAACCTGGGCTTCGGCGAGAACGAGCACACGGTGATCATCGAGGCGATGCGTTCGCAGGTGCAGGACTTCCTGCGCCGTCCGCTGGCGGCGCCGGAGCTCCAGCAGCTGCTCGACCGCCTGCTGCGGCGCCCGGCCGAGGCGCGGCGCGAGCTGGGCCGCATCCTGTCCTTCGTCAGCAACAAGGGCGGCGTGGGCAAGTCGACCATGTCGGTTTCGACCGCGGTCGAGCTCGCGCGCCGCATGGAACCGGGACGCGTGCTGCTGGTCGACGTGTCGTTGCACCTCGGCAGCTGCGCGCCGATGCTCGACCTCGCTCCCACGACCAGCCTCGCCTCGGCGGCGCGCGAGAAGAGCCGCCTCGACGAGACCCTGCTGCGCAAGCTGGTGGCGCGCCACGAGTGCGGACTGGACGTGCTCTCCGCGCCCATCGACGCGGTCGAGGCGGCCGACATCGACGACGAGGCGTTGACCCGCGTGCTCGCCCTGGCGCGTCGCAGCTACGACTACGTCATCGTCGACACGTTCCCGATGCTCGACGGCATGATCATGGCGATCCTCGACTTGTCGGATCGCGCCTACGTCGTCGCGCAGAACACGGTGCCGAACGTGCTGGGATGCGCGCGGTTGCTGCCGGTGCTGCTGCACCTCGGCTACCCGCGCGAGCGCACGCGCGTCGTGCTCAACAACAACTTCGAGTCGGCGCCGGGCGGCCTGACGCTCTCCGACGTGGAGGCGCGCCTGGAGCGCGAGGTCGACTTCGTCGTGCCCTACCAGAAGCGCTTGATCACGGCCTTGAACACCGGCAGGCCCTACATGCTGCACGGCAACCGCTGGTGGGGCTTCGGCCGCACGGTGAAGAAGCTGGTCGACGACATCCAGGAGACCCTGCCCGTGTCGCGCGGCGCGGAGGCGCCGGCGGCGCGCATGGAAGGCGATCCCGCGGCCGCGCTGGCCGGGGCGGAGTGAACCATGTCCGAGTCCCTCGATCGCGATGCGCTGCGGGCGCGCTTCACGCGCTCGCTCAACACGGATGTCGCCGCGCGCATGCGCCCGGCGGACGAGCGCGAGTCGGCCGCGCGCGCCGCGCGCGAGGGGGCCGACACGGTGGTGGTCGGCAGCCGCGCCGTCGGCGTCGACTACTTGTCGATCAAGACCCGCCTGCACGGCCGTCTGCTCGACGAGATCGGCGACAAGGTCGCGCACGCCAGCAACGGCGAGGAGGCCATCTCGCGCGCGGTCGAGCAGTTCGTCGAGCGCGTGCTGCGCACCGAGGACCTGCCCCTGAACGCCGAGGAGCGCGAGCGCCTGGCGGGAGAGTTGACCGAGGAGACGCTGGGAGTGGGGCCGCTCGCGCCGCTGATGGCCGATCCGGCGGTCACCGACATCCTCGTCAACGGCAAGGACAAGGTCTGGGTCGAGCGCTTCGGGCGCCTCGCGAGGACCGAGGTGCGCTTCCGCGACGACGAACATGTCGTGCGGGTCATCGAACGCATCGCCGCCCGCGTGGGACGGCGCATCGACATCTCGTCGCCGATGCTCGACGCGCGACTTCCCGACGGCAGCCGGGTCAACGCCACCATTCCGCCCGTCAGCATCGACGGCCCGACGCTCTCCATCCGCCGGTTCGGCCGCACGCGCCTCAAGCGCCCCGACCTCGTGCGCCTCGGGATGATGTCGCAGGAGATGGTCTCCTTCCTCGACCTCGCCGTGCAGGCGCGGCGCAACGTGCTCATCTGCGGCGGCACCGGCGCGGGCAAGTCGACGGTGCTCGGCGCGCTGGCCGAGGCGATCCCCAACGACGAGCGCATCGTGACCATCGAGGACACGGCGGAGCTGATCCTCGACCAGGAGCACGTCGTGCGCCTCGAGACGCGCCCGTCGAACGTCGAAGGGCGCGGGGTCATCTCGGCGCGCGACTTGCTGGTCAACTCGCTGCGCATGCGGCCCGACCGCATCATCGTGGGCGAGTGCCGCAGCGCCGAGGCGCTCGACATGCTGCAGGCGATGAACACCGGCCACGACGGCGGCATGACCACCGTCCACGCCAACTCGGCGCGCGACGCGCTGGCGCGACTCGAGACCATGGTCCTCATGGCGGGCCTGGACCTGCCGGCGCGCGCGATCCGCGACCAGATCGTCTCGGCCCTGCACCTCGTCGTGCACGTGCGCCGCTGCGAGGACGGCGTGCGTCGCGTCGAGTGCGTGACCGAGATCGTCGGCCAGGAGTCGGGCACGCCGCTCCTGCAGGACATCTACCGCTGGACCCAGACGGGTCGCAACGGGCGCAAGCTCGTCGGTTCCCACGGCGCGACGGGCGTCGTGCCGCGCGTGGCGCACGAGCTGCGCGAGAAGGGCGTCGAAGTTCCGCTGCAGCTGTTCCAGAAGGCCGGTGCCGCGTGAGCTGGGTCGCCTTGTCCCTGGCGCCGGTGGCCGTGGGCGGCGCCATCTGGGCCGCGCGGACGCACTACCTGCGCCATGTCGCGCGCCAGCGCCTCTACGCCCAGGATCTCAAGGAGGCGGCGGAGCACGAGGAGCAGCGCGCGGAGGCGGAGTTGTGCCCGGCGCTGCGCCGTCGGCGGTGGATCGCGCCCTTGTTCGGCGCGGGCTGCGCGGCGCTGCTCTTCCTGTGGCTCGGGCTCGCGCCGCTCTACTGCCTGGCGTTCGGCGCCATGGCGACCGTGCTCGGCCTGATCGTCGAGGGCATCCACCACGCCCGCCGGACCCTCGAACTCGAGACGCAGCTGGCGAACTCGATCGACTTGATGGTGTCCGGACTGGTGGCCGGATCCGCCGTGCCCGAGGCGATCGAGACCGCGGCGCGCGAATCGCGCGATCCGCTGAAGGCCGAACTCGAGTTCGTGCTCGCGCGCCTGCGCGGCGGCGATCGGCCGAGCCTCGTGTTCGAGGACCTCGCCAAGCGCGTGCCGCTCGAGAACTTCCGCCTGTACGCCTACAGCATGGCGGTGCAGAGCGAAGCCGGGGGCAGCCTGGCGACGACGCTCGCCTCCGTCGGGCGCTCGATCCGCGACCGCATCGAGATCGGCCGCAAGGTGCGCTCGCAGACGACGCAGGCGCAGGCCTCCGTCATCGGCATCTGCGCCATCACCTACGGATTGGCGCTCGTGATGTGGCTGCAGAACGAAGCGGACTTCGAAGCCTTCGCGGGCAGCGATGTCGGCACCCTCTTCGCCTCCATGGCCATCCTGCTGCAAGCCGCCGGCCTGCAGTGGATCACCCGCCTGTCGCAGCTGCGCTTCTGAGGATCCCATGGAACTCGACCAGCAAGCACGCCTCGCCATCGTCGCCGTCGGTTGGACCGCCTGCCTCGCCCTCATGGTCTGGTACATGCGTCGCCGCATGTTGTCCGATCGCGCGCGCAGCCGGGCCTGGGCCGAGGAGAGCGCCATCGAAGTCGAGCGGGTCGCCGTCGAGGACCTTGAGAAGCACGGCTGGCTGCGTCGCAAGTTGCACCTCGCCGGCCATCGTCGCCCCGACGCGCCGCGGCGCTTCCTGCTGGGTTGGGCCGCCTGCCTCCTCGTCGCCGGCGCTTGCGCGTGGTTCCTCGAGTCGGCCGGCTTGTTGGCGCGGGCCCAGGCCATCGCGGGTTCGACCACCGGAGCGGTGTCGAGCCTCCTCGCCGGATTGGTGGCGTCGACGCCGTGGTTGCTGCTCCTCGGCGCGGCGATCCTGCCTTGGGCGGTCGTCGACTCCCACCGCAAGGAGCGCTTGAAGCAGGTCGAGGAGGACCTGCCCACGACGCTGGAGATGCTGGCGACGATGAGCGAATCCGGCTTGGCGTTCGACCTCGCCTTGCAGAAGACGCTCGCCACCAGCAAGGGCCGCAGGCCGCTGCTCGAGGATCTGCGCGTGTTCGACGCCGAGCTGCGCGGCGGAGTGCCGCGCGTGCAGTGCTTCCGCCGCTTCGGGCGGCGCATCGAGCATCCCGCCATCACGAACTTCGTGTCGGCGCTGGTGCAAGCCGAGCAAGTGGGCTCGGGCTTCACGCGCGTGCTGCGCGCCCAGGCCGACGACCTGCGCAACCGTCGACGCGAGGAGGCCAACGCCATGGCGCAGGCCATGACGGTCAAGCTGGTCTTCCCGCTCGTCATCTGCTTCCTGCCCGGCATCTTCGTCGTCGCCCTCGGACCGGCCATGTACAAGCTCGTCGACTTCGTCGCCGGCATGGCCGTCTCGCAGTGACGCGCGAGGCTGCGCGCCGATTTCCACGACTTTTCCGCCACGAGCCTGCATCCCCGCGCGGAAGCGACGCGCCGGGAGTTCCGCTCCTGGTCGCACCACCGGACACGACCGAGATCTTCCCCATGCGAATGTTCGACGCCTTGCACCGCGCCCGACGCTCGGGCGCTCCGCTCAAGAGCCAGATGTGGGCGGGCGCGCTGGTCGTGGCCAGCCTCGGAGCGGCGACGCCCGCGGTCCTGCGCGGCCCCAGCTTCTACGCGCGTCCCCAATCGGGTTCGTTCCTCGTCGAGGTCATGCAGGACAACGCGCCGGGCAAGGCGCTGAAGCCCTTGCGCGTGGGGGAAGAGGCCATCCTGCGCTTCTCGAAGGAGATCAAGGAAGTCACCTCGGTCATCGGCGGCTTCTTCGCCGTCGAAGCGACGCGCGGCGCGGAGCTGCGCCTGCGCGGGTTGTCCGCCGGCCGCGCGACGCTGACCATCACCTACGTCGACGGCAGCGTGGAGCAGCTCGCCATCGAGGTGCAGCGCGACCTGTCGTTCCTCAAGGCGCAACTCGCCACGATCAACGCCGAGATCAAGGTCGATCGCGCGCCGGACACCGAGGCGATCGTGCTGAGCGGCCTCGTCGACACCTTGAGCCAGGCCGAGCGCGCCGGCGAGGTGGCGCGCGAGTACTTGAAGGACCTGCGCGTCATCAACCTGCTGCGCGTGCGCGACGGATCGCAGACCCTCGAGGGGCGCATCCGCGACGAATTGACCGTGGTGGGCGTGGCGGACGCGCGCGTGCGCCAACTGTCGGGCCAGGGCGCGAGCGAGCTGGTCGCCATCATCGAGGGCCGGGTCAAGGACCTGGCGCAGCTCGACACCGCCTTCCGCGTCGCCACCGGCATCCTCGGCGACAAGGCGCGCATCGTGAACATGATCGTGGTCGAGGACCGCCCCGCCGCGATCGAGCAGGCGATCGAGCGCGCCATCCACGCCCAGGTGGGCGCGACGAAGGTGCGCGTCTCGCGCCTGTCGGGCGAAGCGGACTTCGGCGCCGGCGACATCCTCGTCCTGAACGGCACCGTGCCGGACCAGACGAGCCTCGCGCGCACCCTGACGCTCGCGGCCAAGATGCACGCGCAGTTGGACCTTGCGCGGCGCAAGCGCGAAGGCGAGATCGAGCGCATCACCGAGACCCTCGATGGCGGGGGGACGCGCATCACGGAACGGCCCTTGCGCCTCGACGACGTGCTCGAGGACATCAAGGTCGTGGCCGACGAATCCGGCGCGCTGGCGGTCGATCGCTCGACGAACCAGGGCAACGCCCTCGGCGCGATCCTCGGCCAGTCCGGCTCCAGCTCGAACAACCAGGCGAAGCTGCTGCAGAGCGAGCTGGGCGCGAACTTGGCGCGCGCCAAGGTGGTCGAACTCGCCGGCGGCCGCGTGGTGTCCTTCCTCGAAGTCGAGGACTTGCCGCAGGTGCGCGTCTCGATCCGCATCTACGAGGTCAACCGCACGGCGCTCCTGTCGTGGGGCTCGGACGTGAAGAAGCTCCAGTACGCGGACTTCGACTCGAACGGCATCGACCCCAACTCCTTCGCCACCGACGCGGACGGGAACATCGTCACCAACGCCAGCGGCGAGCCGGTGCTCGGCTCCGGCGGCGCCGACGCGGCGGGCATCCTGTCCTTCCTCGAGGGCGGCTTCGGCAGCACCATGCAACTGGGCGGCGGGCGCCTGGGCCTCGATTGGGCCTTCAACCTGCTGGAGACCGAAGGCATCGCGCGCGCCCTGACGACGCCGACCTTGACGGTTCTCTCGGGCGAGGTCGCGGCGGTGGGCGATGGCGGCAGCGTCGCCATCAACAGCAGCGTCACGACGCCCGTGGGCGCCAACACCAACGGCGTCGGCGTGTTCAGCACCGTGCAGGACAAGGAGTTCGGCATCAGCCTCGCCGTGCGACCGCTGGTCGACGAGAAGGGCTACGTGACCCTGACCGTCGTGCCGAGCGTCTCCAACCCCGACTTCGAGCTGACGACGACCGTGCGCGAGACCACCGGCAGCGACCAGGGCACGGTGGCGTTCAACAAGCAATCGCTGAAGACCACCACGCGCTTGCGCGACGGGCAATCGCTGCTCGTGGGCGGCCTCGTCAAGCAACGCCGCAGCGACGACTCGGGGCAGACCCCGTGGCTGCACGAGGTGCCGCTCGTCGGCGGCCTCTTCCAAGACAAGAGCTACAGCGACGCGGACCGTGAACTGGTCTTCGTCGTCACCCCCGTGATCGTGCGCGACCAGCCCACGAAGCCCTTGGTGTGGGAACACCAGGGCGTCGAGGAGCTCGTGCCTTTCGCCCCCGCGACCAAGAAGGACTGAGCCACCATGCGCAGCAACACCACGCTCTTCGCCGGCCTCGCCTTGGCGTTGGCCTGCACCGCCTGCGGCACGCCCGACTTCGGCCATCGCAGCGAAGTCGTCGACGCCGACCAGCGCCTCGACACCTTGCTCGAGGCGTGGCGCGAAAGCCGCGAATCCGGGCGCCAATCCGGCGGCTCGGCCCACATCGTCGTCGACGCCCAACGAGCCCGCAACGAGATCCAGCGCCTCGCGGTCGAACACCCGAGCCACGCGCGGACCTTGATGGCCAACGCGGCCTTGGCCTACGAGGCGCGCGAGGTGGAGAAGTCCGTCGACTACCTCGATCGGTTGTTCCACCTGCACACCGCGCACGCCGACGCGGCCGTGCTGCGCGCGCGCATCGCCGTCGAGCAGGGCAACCTGCCCTACGCCAGGCGCTTGCTCGCGCAGCAGATCGCCCACGCACCGGACCATCCCGGCTTGCGCGAGCAGTTGTCGGCCACCTGCTTCGCGGCCGACGACCATGCCGGCGCGGCGTCCGCGCTCGACGCCGCCGAGAAGCTCGGCGCTCCCGCATGGCGCGTGTCCTTCCATCGCGGCCTGCTCGCCGAGGCGCAAGGCCAGCCCGACGAAGCCGCTCGCTGCTTCCGCGCCACCTTGGAAGCCAAGCCCGACCACCAGCCGTCCAAGGCGCGCCTCGCCGCCATGGGCCTCGCCAAGAACGGCTGACGCAACGAGCAACACGGCCTGCTTCGTCGCTCCGACCAACGAAGCCGGCCTTCATCACGACGCGTCGGAAGGAAAGAGATCGAAATCATGAAGACTGTCAATCACATCCGCCGCGGCAAGCGCGGTTCCGCCCTCGTCGAGTACGGCCTGATCGTCGCCGGCGTCGCCCTGGTGGGCGCCGTCGCGGTGTCGGTGTTCGGCAACAAGGTCGGCGGGATCATGGGCACCGCGGGAGGCCTCCTCCCCGGCCAGACGGCCGCGGATAGCGGTCAGATCGCCGTCGGCAAGGTCATCAAGACCAAGAACGACGGCGGCGTGATCAACATCGACGCGAGCGCCGGCAACAACATCCAGGACAACTTCGGCATCGAGAATCCCGAAGACTTGGTCGTCGATCCGAGCAACTGACTCGAGCAAGGCGCGTCGTTGGCCCGAGCGCACCACGCGCTCGGGCCAGACCGCGGTGCAGTTTTCATGTGGCGGCCAGGCCGCCAATCCCGCTTCGGGCGGCAAGCTGTTCACTTGGCTTGCGCGCGCCCTTGGATCACTCTCACTTCATCTACTCATGTTCAAGTCGCCTGGTCGTTACGCAGTTCGAAAGCTCGTCATGTTCGGGATGGTCACCTTCTGCCTCACACTCGGGGGCGCGGCTCTGGTGTCCGTGTTTGGAAATAGGGTTGGCCACTCCGTAGAGGTTGGCCACTCCCTAAAGGTTGGCCACTCCGGGTTTCCTGGCTGTGCGCTCATTCTCCATTGGCCCGACCAGACGAGGGTCGACCGCGGCCCGATCGTCGTCGGGGAGAGCATCCTGACCAAGAACGACGGTGGCGTGATCACCAT